>JAGVJG010000070.1 GCA_020051235.1 Parachlamydiales bacterium
GTTTAGCGGGAATCGGGCACGGGCACGCACGCGGGCACGGGCACGGGTTAGATTTGGTACAAATCAACTAAATATGTTAACCTTATGACTTTTTGAGGATTTTTCATGGATCGAAGATCGATTATAGCTGTTGCTATTTTTTCAGCTATGTTTCTGGGTGTAAACTGGTATTTTGAATCACAAAACCAAAAGGCTTTGAAAGAGTGGAACGAACAAGTTAAAACTCAAAAAGAACTTGAAAGCAAACGAATCGAAAACGACGTAAAAAATAAGACAGCCGATTCTCATTCTATTCCAAAGCAAGATTCCTTTTTAAAAGTTAAAGACTCTCTTCTGACTTTTGACAATCAAGCGGCACCTGCCGACTACAAAGAAACTTTTAAAAACGACCAATTCACTGTTTACAGCAAGAGTGATCAACCTTTAGAAGTCGCAAATCTACCCGACTTTGGCGCCTACGATCTTCAACTTTACTTTCCGGAATCCGATCAAGTTGTATTAGGCTCTTATGAAGACGGACAGTTCTCAATCCCTCAAGAAAAGATTTCCACAAGAATTGAAGGTAAAGCCTGGGTTCTTCTTAAATCAAACGGCAACTATCTGCCCGTGGCTATTTACGACAGCAAAAGACCTAACTTAATTTGGCTTGATGAGATCGAAGGTCTTAAAACATCTTTATCTAATAACTCAAATACACAAGATGCTGTAAAGGGCGAAGAAAAGTTTTATGTTCTTGAAAACGCCTATCAACAACTCGTTTTCTCGAGCTACGGTGCAGCGCTTGCAGAAATCAATCTTCCTTTTCAATCCGATACAGACACTAAAAGTGTAGTAAAAGAAATCGAATTTGACCGTGAAATGATAGAGCAAGAACCGCAAAACGCCTACTTCCCCTCACATCCCTATTATACTCCCGATAACGTTCGTCATGATAAAGGATCACTTGGTGGATATTATCCCTTAATCAGACGTGATTTAATTCAAAAAAGCGATAAAAAATCGGTACGCATTGAACCGCGTTTTTACGCTCTTAATTTAGTATCAGATTTTCCGGAAGTTGCGAAAACTGAGTATAAAGTTACAAAGTTCACCGCAAATGAAATTGTATTTGAATCCAATACCCCAAGTCGAAAAGTAACTAAACGATACTCTCTTACTCCAGAAAGCCAAGGCGGTCCGTATACTTTAGATTTAGAAATCACTATTGATGGAGATAGCCGTAATCTTTGGCTAACTACAGGCGTACCCGAAATTGAATGGATTTCCGGCGCACCGGCCCCTAGCTTAAAATATCGCATTACAAAAAATAATCAGTCCGTTGTTGAAAACATCGACTTACCCGCTGATGTATTTACTTTAACATCCACAAAGCCTGACTGGGTTGCAAACTCCAACGGCTTTTTAGGTTTGATTTTAGATCCGCTCGAAAACCAAAGCGAGGGTTTTAAAGTACAAAAAGTGACCGGTCAACAAGTTCCGTCCAGACTCGTTGAAATTGATGAGCAATACAATCGATTCCCTGCAAATGACATGCCGGGATATAACATGATGCTTCCTGTTAAAGGGGGCAATAAACCTTTAAAATATCGAGTTATTGCAGGTCCTTTTGCAACCGACGTATTAAAGACAATCGATCAAACCTACTCGGACCCGGCTACCGGATATAATCCCGACTATATTGCTAGCCAAACCTTTCACGGTTGGTTTAGTTTCATATCCGAGCCTTTTGCAAAATTCTTGCTCATACTTTTGAAGTTTTTTTACTGGATCACCCACTCATGGGGCTTTTCCATCATTCTTTTAACGGTTGCATTGAGAGTCATGCTTTATCCATTAAATGCATGGTCAATCAAATCAACACTCGCTATGCAACGAATTGCGCCTGAAGTAGCCGCTATTCAAGAAAGAAACAAGAAAGATCCGAAAAAAGGGCAGCTTGAAATCGTAAATCTGTACCGCGAAAAAGGAGTTAATCCTTTATCGGGTTGCTTGCCATTATTAATTCAGATGCCATTCCTTATCGGTATGTTCGACCTTTTAAAGTCGACTTTTGAATTAAGAGGCGCAAGCTTTATTCCGGGTTGGATTGATAACTTAGCGGCACCAGACGTGCTCTTTTCGTGGAATTACCCACTGCCCTTCATCGGAAACTCCTTTCACTTATTACCGATCATCTTGGGCGTTGTCATGTTCTTGCAACAAAAGATGATGTCACCTGCTCCTGCTGATCCTTCTAAGATGACCGATCAACAGCGCCAACAACGTGTAATGGGTTCATTCATGACAGTTGTATTCACCTTTTTATTCTACCATTTCCCCTCAGGATTAAATATTTACTGGTTATCCTCTATGTTACTTGGTATTTTACAACAATGGTGGAGTTCCAGAAATTTACAGGTGGTGCCTGTTAAGAAATGAAGGCTTGGGAAAACTTTTTACAAGAACAAGAGAAAGATCTTGGTGAAGCCACCGTTAAAAAGTGGCTTCGCACCCTAAAAGTTATCAAATATGACGCTCAAAATCTTTATCTAGAAGCGTCTGATTCATTTCAGGCGCTTTGGTTTGAAGAGCACCTTCGAAAAAAGCTTCTCGCCGGCTTTTATAATAATAATCATCAAAAGATACGCGTTCATCTTCTTCTTGCGAATAAGTATGAACAATTAAAAAAGAAAGAGGGCAAAGCGATAAAAGCCGAGTCGCCTCACTTCTCCCCTACTTTTGATGCCATCAATCCCCTCTTTACGTTTTCAAATTTTGTTACCACTGAAGAGAATGAGATAACAGTTAAACTTTTGACCGATAAGCTTCAATTTAATCCCATTTACATACACGGACCTTCTGGATCGGGAAAAACCCATTTACTTATGGCGTTGACTCAATCAATGGGTGCTCAAGGTTTAAGAGTAACTTATGCACGTACAGAAACTTTCACAGAGCATGTAGTTTCAGCGATTCGCGCGTCAGAAATGGCTCTATTTAGAGAAGCTTATAGAAATATTGATGTTTTGATTCTCGATGATGTTGAAGTTCTCGCTCATAAAGGGGCGACTCAGGAAGAGCTATTTCATACGTTTAACACTCTTCATTTAGTCAATAAGCCCATTATATTAGCTAGTAAACTACCCCCTTCGCAACTGGAACACATTGAACCCCGTTTAGTTTCTCGATTTGAATGGGGAATTGCGCTTCCTTTAACTTGTCCCACTCCTCAAGAGATGCCCCTCATTCTTGAAAAAAAGTGTCAGGTATTAAAATACCCTCTACATCGTAAAACTCTGGATTTCCTTGTTGAAACATTTAAGAGCGGTCCAAAAGCTTGCATTCAAGCGTTAGAAGCTCTGATTTTAAGAACTCACCTACAAACATCACCCGCAACGACATTAACCATCCCTCTCGTAAAACATTACCTTAGCGATCTAATTGCACAAGAAGAACAGATCAAAATCACCCCTCAGAAGATCATTTATTCTGTAGCCGAACATTACGGGATAAGAGCGGAAGACATTTTAGGTATTTCTCAAACTAGAGAATCTACTCTTCCTCGGCAGCTTGCCATGTACCTATGTCGTAGAGAACTTAAACTCCCCTTTAAAAAGATCGGCGATATCTTTGAAAGAGATCATTCCACTGTAATGACCTCAATTCGAGTAATAGAAAAAAACCAAGAGGCCGTCTTGGCTTGCGAACCCATTCTTTCTAAATTGCAAAAAGGACACTAGTTACGTTATACCTTTTAAAAAAATAAAAGGATTATTATGGAACCTCCTCCTGCTGCAGCTCCTGCTCCTCCAGTACAAACACCTACTCCCTGTCATTTCAGAATTGCAAAGAAAGAAGAAAAGCCCGGTTGGGTATGGTGGTTTGTTTCTAAAACTTATTACTTTGTATCGACAGTTGTTAGAACTGTCACATTCAAATGGAAAAAGCCCTATATTCAAGAGGTATTTTCTGACTGTAAAAATCGTGCATTCACAAGATGTCCTATTTTTGGCGCAAATCTAATATTTCTTGGCGATCATGCGACGGCAATGGCGCTCTTTGAACACCATCGAAACGAGAATCTATTCACAATCGATGGTAAAATGAAAAGCTCACTCTATTTGTTAACAAAACTTCTATTTTCGAGATTGAATTTCAAAGAAAACGACATGATTTTGACTTGTGATCAAGCCCATTCGACTACTTATCGATCCTTTTTAAATTACCAATTAACAAGGCTTCAAATCAGTAAGAGGCAAGAAGAGATTACAAAGTTGATCGAAGGAGATCTAGTTAATTGGAGCTTAAAGCCAGAAGTTGACCTTTCGATTGTGACTAAGAGGATGACTGCAAAAATTATCGGGGAAATTTTCTTAGGATATCCGGGACCGTATGACAGAGTCGCGGACGCTATTGGACAAGCTATCATCCCCTTATTAAGTCGAATATCTTGGGAAGATCCTGTTAAGTTAACGCCAATAGAACAAGATGGACTAAATGCATTTGTAGATATAGTTGAAAAAGTGGTGGCGCATAAAAGTGCTGGAGGAAAAGACGAAACGCTCATTGAAAGCATGAAAAAGCAGAACTTTAGTGAAGCGCAAATCAATGCCATGGTCTTTACTCTTATTTTTGCAGCAACAGACAACACTTCCAATGTTGCAAGCTACATTTTAATAAAGCTCGCACAAAATCCCACGTATCAATCTGAGGTACTAAATAAAAAGCTTCCTATTGAATGGTTGATTGCAGAAGGCTTGAGAATGTTTACTCCTGTTTCAGTTCTTTCAAGAACAGCAAGGCACGATGAAATTCTGGAAACGAAGCCCCCGGAATTTATCTCGGCCGGATCTATTGTGGTTTATGCTCCTACCTTTGCAGCGAGAAATCCTTCGGTTGTTAATGATTCTAATTTAAACGAGTTTTATCCCTATCGCTGGAAGGATAAAGAGGTTCCTACCTATTTGCCTGACTTGCCTTGGAAGCCTTTTGGAGGCAATGTTCATGAATGTGTAGGATCTAAATTTGCTGAAAGCATTCTTAAAATAATCATTGAAACGGCTTGCAAACATTTCACGCTAACGACTCCTATTAAAGGAGAGCCAAGACAAAAAACAACCTTTACCAACAGGCTAGACGGGGCTGTTCCGTTAAAACTTACTTCTAGATCTGTCAGAGATGAACATGAAGAAAAAGATAAACACATCTAATTTTTTTCTTTGAAAGAATTAGGCTCTCTTGATAGTCTATTTTTTCATTCGGAGTATAGCGCAGCTTGGCTAGCGCGGCTGCTTTGGGAGCAGTAGGTCGGGGGTTCAAATCCCTCTACTCCGAAACTTTTTAAAATTATGATTTATTGGAATCCCGATCCAGATCTTATCGTTATCCCCCTCATAAATCACCCCATCAAGTGGTACGGCTTCTTTTTTGTAATCGGCTTTCTGTTTGGTTACTATTATGTTCAGAACGATTTCAAAAAATATACTAACAATCCCCTTAAGCTAACCGACAAGCTCCTTTGGTATATTCTAGCTGGAACCATCATCGGCGCCCGTTTAGGCCACGTTCTCTTTTATGAGCCCCTTTCTTACTTAAAACATCCCTTAGAAATCCTAAAGATATGGAACGGGGGTCTTGCCAGTCACGGGGGAACCGTGGGTGTTGCCCTAGCTTTATGGCTATTCGTTCATAATAATAAGAAAGAATACCCAGGCCTAACCTTCCTTAAAGTGCTCGACATTGTTTGTATACCCACAGCCTTAGTCGCCTTTTTTATTAGGCTTGGCAATTTCTTCAATCAAGAAATCATAGGAACCCCCACAGACCTTCCCTGGGCGGTTATTTTTGGATCCCCTTTTGATGGAAGCTCGATTGTTCCTCGTCATCCCTCCCAGCTTTACGAGGGGCTCGCCTACCTTGCCACCTTTTTCTTCCTTCTTTATCTGAAAAGAAAAAATTTGAAACCAGGCGCCCTAATTGGTTGGTTTTTCACTCTTGTATTTACTAGCCGCTTTTTTATAGAGTATACTAAAGAAATACAGCCTGCTCCTATTGATCAATCCATATTGCAGATGGGACAGTGGCTAAGCCTGCCCTTTATCTTATTAGGACTTTTTCTAATATTTAGAAGAGATACTAGAACTAATTGAATTTTATTCAATTATTTAATAAGATATTTGAATTTGGAGTATCTATAATGGCTAATTTAAAATTTAAACATAATGATGAAAATGTAGACCTTCCTGACGATTCCCCTATTGCACAACCTTGCGAAGAAGCTGGCGTTCCTTTTGCGTGCACAGAAGGCGTTTGCGGAACCTGCGTTATCAATATTATTTCGGGGGGCGAAAACCTTTCACCTCCAACCCGTGAAGAAGAAGATTTTCTCGGTGAAGGATGTAAAGATGAGCGTCTCGCTTGTCAGTGCCGTATTAAAGGCGGCTGTGTTAAAATATCATTTTAATTAAGGGTTTTTCCATGTCACAACAACAAAAAATTCATCGTCAATTAACGATTAAACAAATCCTCGGTATGTTCCCAGGCAAATCGCAAAAGCTCTCCCAAGAGATTACGAATGCCGGTTTACATTGCGTAGGTTGCGGCGCTGCCGATTACGAAACGCTTGAGCAAGGCATGAAAGGCCACGGCAAAACCGAAGACCAAGTTGAAAAACTTTTAAAAAGACTAAACGATCTTCTCGAAGAAAGCGCAGATCCTACAACGATTGTAATCACTCCAAGAGCCGCTAAGAAATTCCAAGAGATTGCTGAAGAAGAAGGCAAAAAAGGCTGGGCACTTAGATTTGACGAACAAATGGCAGGCTGCAGCGGATTTGAATACATTCTCGACTTCTCTGAAAAAGCAGAAGAAGATGATATCGTAATGGAATCAAACGGAATTGAAATCCACTTGAAAGGCAAAAAGAAAGCTCGTCTTTTGGGTAGTGAAATTGACTATGTTGAAGGACTTCATTCGACCGGTTTTAAAATTTCTAATCCAAATGCGAAAAGCTCCTGCGGTTGCGGCTCTTCACACGGATATTAATCTAAAACTTCGTAAATTTGAACTTGGCCAGTGCGTCCCTTAACGGATACCTGGCCTTTATCATTTATATTAAAAGCATTTCCAATTAAGCGTCTGGTTTCACCGGTAATTAAGATATCGGCTTTGTAATCTCGAGTTAAAGCCTCCACTCTTGAAGCAATATTCACACTATCGCCGATCACAGTAAATTCAGTTCTATCTTTACTTCCGATGTTACCTAAAAGAACTTTACCCGAATTGATTCCTATTCCTGCAAAGACTTGGGGTCTGCCTTTTCGCTTTTGATCTTCGTTAAATTGTTTCATCGCCTTTTTAATATTAATAGCAGCGTTAACGGCTTTAATTGCATGCTCCGGATCGGGACCTATCGCTCCAAAAAGAGCCATAAACGCATCCCCGATGAATTTGTCTATTATCCCTTCATGTTTAAGAACCACATCGCCCATACAAGAGAAAAAGGCGTTTAATATTTCCACGGTATCTTTTGGACTCAGGCGTTCAGACAAGGCCGTAAAGTTAACAATATCGCAAAATAGAACCGTAATTTCTTTCTCTTGCCCTGCGACCTCGATACCTTTGTTTAATATTTGATCTAACACTTGGGCATTGGGAACATATCTTCCTAATTTGTTTTTAACGATTTCCCTTTCCTTCAGCATCTCTTGCTCAAGTAACTTCGTTTGGGTCACTTCTAGTTTTTTAAGCGTATCTTGAAGTATGGAGGTTTTTTGATTTAGTTCTTCCGTTCTTTCAAAAACTTTGCTTTCCAGATGACTATAAAGCCGTGCATTTTGAATAGAAAATGCCATTTGAGCGGATAACACATTAATCAGCTTCAACCGCTCGTTTGTAAAAACCCCTTTCGTCACACTATTTTCTAAATAGATCAGACCGATTAACTTTCCTTGATGAATTAAGGGAACGACGGCAAGAGAAGCCAATTTTTTTAAACGAATATAAGAGTCAAAAGCAAAGCTTCCTTCATAAAAGGCATCTTTCAAGACAACCGGTTCCTGAGAACGAATAGCATAATTAATGGGGCCCATCGCCAAATTTTGCTCTCGATCCTTTAAGGGAAAATGCTCATAAATCACGGCTTGATCATTTTCTGGAGAAATCTCTGCCTTTATTTCAAATTTATTATCTTCGTCTAAAATAAGTAAGGCTCTATCGGCACCCGCATTCAATATGACGATTTTCATAAGCTCTTGAACTAGTTTTTCTAAAACAATCTCTTTTGTAAGGGTTCTTGAAGCATCAACTAAAGAGGTAATGTCAAAGGAGAGAGGCTCTGCCCCTTCTAGCTGAAGATTTAAATCAGGCGCATATTGTTTTAATTGATCAACTTTAATTTGAGCGCCCCATCGTCCATATATCGTTATAGCCTCTTTTAACTCGATTTTGGCAATATCCAACTGTTTCATTTTATAAAGAAGCTTTCCTTTTCGCTCATGAGCTATAGCTTCTTCTGCCGTCTGATTATTTTCTTTAGCAAATCGAATTGCTTCATCATATAATTGTAGAGCCTTATCGTACTCTTTAACGATCCAATGATATTCGGCATTTAACAAGTGATAAGGAGCTTTATAATTAATGGAAGCTTGAGCCCATCTTTCGAAGTTTTTTAAATTCCTTCTAATTTCTACAACTTCATCGCTATCAGAAAACTCAATATTTAACTGAGTCATGGCTAAACTGTAATATAGATAATATATGTTCCATGCAATGTGATTACTAAAACTAAAACGGATTGAGTCGAATTGCTTTCCAAATTCACAGGCTTGTTTATAATCGCCTTTTAAATAGAGATGCCAAAGTTTAAAAACACTATAGATAAATTGATAAGGCTTCTTTATCTCTCCTGCTCTTATTTCTTGTACGACTTCTATGGGTATATTTTTGGGATTTAATTCGGATGTGTCTCCCTTCAACGCGCCTACAAAAGCACGAGCAAACTCGAAAATATTTAGATAATCTTGGCTTCCGATCTTTTTTAATTCATGGGCCTGGTAGTCCACCTCTTTAAGAACAGAACTCAGTTTGTCTCCAGACGCAAATAGGTACATGACCGTGAACATCGATATGGCTGCGGCGTAAGGTGAATTCCCTCTTTCCAACTGTTGTTTAAAATATACCTTTTGCATTTCAGTACATTTACTAAAAGGCATTCCCCAACGACAAAGAAGGCTCCAAAAAACTAAGTGCGATTCAATATAGGCATTAACCGGGTTGTATCGACTGGAGATATCAAGGGCACTTACCGCGAGCTTGTAGCCTTTTTCATAATCATGAATACCGATCCATGTTAGCATGACGCAATAAAGCATGATGGCTGTGACTCCAAATTCGGTCATGCCATGCTTAAGGGTAAGATCCATCATTTTTATGATCATCACGGCCGATTCAAGCTGCTTGGCTGATAAATAAGTGAGTTCGGACCCTTGGCTTAAAAGGTGTAAGATCGTTTCGATATTCTTATCTTTAATCTCAGGAATATTCTTTATCTTTTCTGGAGGATAAAAAAACATTTTTATCCTCATTCTCAGAGTTTCATATTTCATTCTTAAGACAGAAATGTCTTTTGGAAGTTGAAAATCTAGAAACTTTAAACCCGCGTAGACATATTTTTGAGCCGTTTCAAAATCTTCCTTTTGAGCCGTTAAAAATACCTTCTGAGACATTATTTGGCCGCGTTCGGCATTCGATTTGCTATGTTTAATAAGAATATTAAATAAAGTTTCTGATTCATCTGTACGCCCGGCAATTCTTTCAGTGACCGCTGTTTCAAGATAAAGGCTTTGAGTGTAGGAGTAATCTTTTTCCCAGGAATTCTCAGGAAGAAGCAGTAAAGCCAATCGATAATATTTTAAAGCTGATGAAAAGGCAGCTGTTTCTTTCGCCCTTAATCCGGCAGCGAAGAATAAGTGCCCTACTTTCTCTTTTTCTTTAAAGTCGTTTAATGGGCCTATTCCTATGGAATAATGTTCCGCAATTTTTAAAACTTGGCTTAAATACTTATTTGGAGGGGTAATCCTTTGTAGAATTTGAGCAATTTGGAAATGAAGCGCTTCTTTTTCATCAAAGATAAGTAAATCATAGGCTGCTTGTTGAATTCGACCGTGGGTAAATTCGTAATAGATTAACCCGTCTTTATCGGAAGCTTTAAATATAAGATCATTTTGTACTGCATTCTTTAAGCGTGAAATAACATCATCCTGCTTTAAGTCGGCGAGTTCTGCAATCTCTCCCAAATAAAAAGTGGGCCCGAATACCGACCCCATCTTTAAGAGCTCTAAAGTCAAAGGTTCAAGTTCACGCAATTTTGATGCCATGAACTCAGCCACATTGTCTGTGACATTTAAAGACTCAATTTTTGAAAGATCGATCTGCCATTTCTTTTGAATGGCATTAAAAGTAGCAAATTCCTTTTGCTGAATGATTTTAAGAAATTCGCCGACAAAAAAGGGATTTCCTAGAGTCTTGTTATAGATAAGTTGGGCAAGTGCGAAAGGGTCTTGCAAACTGAATACATCTTTAACAATCTCCACGACCGCTTCGATCGATAAAGGTTTTAATTCCAGCTCAAAAATTTGTAACTTTTCATTTTTAAGCCAATCGATGAATTGATTAAGTAAGGGAGAATTATCTTGGGCTCGCATTCCAAAAATGAAGACGATCGGCTTATCTTTTAAATTGTCTAAATAATACTCAAAAAAATTGATCGTGTATTCATCACACCATTGAAAATCGTCTAAAAATACGATCAAAGGCTTCTCTTTCAGGGCAAATGTATCTAATAATTTTGCTAATACATAGTTAATACGGTTTTGAGTTTCTTGAGGATCCATCTTAGGAAGGACCGGCTGAGAACCGACTACAAATTTGAAGTCTGGGACTAAATTAATCAATACTTGTCCTGCTTCCCCAACCGCTTCCAATATCTGATGACGCCAATGGGCTAGCTTCGATTCGCTTTGGCACAATAAATTGTGAGTAAGCTCCCCAATTGCATCAATAAGCCCGTGGTAAGGGACTTCTCTAGTATGTTTTTCATACTTCCCCTTTATAAAGAGAGAATTTGCAAATATATCCGTGCCGGCAAACTCATTGATGAGATGGGTTTTCCCCATTCCGGAATTGCCGCTTAATAATAGGACACTCCCTTCGCCTTTTGCCGCTTTTGAAGTGATCTTTTTAATTGCGTTCAGTTCCGCATTTCGGCCGTATATCTTTGAAGGGAGCCTAAACTGATCCATTTGATCAAGGCGCCCTAACTCTTCTTTCTTTAAATGGCCTTTACTAAGTTCAATTAAATCGTATTCAAGGCCTTTCGCACTTTGATATCTTTTACTAGGGTCTTTTTCTAGGCATTTCATGATGAGTGCCGAAAGGGCTTCAGATAAATGAGGATCTATTTCGTGAGGGGCTTTTGGTGTTTTAGCCAGATGGGAATGGATGAGCTCATGCGTATTCTCTTCCTCAAAAGGCAGCCTTCTCGTAAAAAATTGATAAAAGATCACCCCTAATGAATAAATATCTGAACGGGTGTCAACAACAGACGTTATCCGTCCGGTTTGTTCGGGAGAAATGTAAGTAGGAACTCCCTCAATAGTGTCTGCTCGACTATTTTGCGTCAGATCATTTAATTGAATAGAGCCGGCTAAATTTATATATAATACTGATTTGAGATCCTTACTAACTAAGATGTGGCTTGGCTTTAAATTGCGTAAAACAATTTTTGCTCTATGGATATCTATCAACCCTTTCACAATTTGAATGGCAATATGGAGACGATCTTCTAAAGGAAGGTTTTGAGCCAAAACCTCGATTAAAGAGATGCCTTCAAAATATTCTATATCGAGCTCACCCTTATTTTCGTCAAAGGCAATTTCATTAACGACATAGGGAGAATTAATGGATTTTAGAATTTCAAATTCGTTATTTAAACGATCTTTATCGCATTGAAGATGATCTTGCTTAAGCAGCTTCCGAATAATCATCTTCCCTGAAGGATCTTTAACCCTTTCAACGATTGTATGTTTTTTAGAATGTGATTCTTCCATAAACTACAATGTTCTTTGATCTCTAAAGTTAAAAATCTGGCCTTTTTTTACAAATCCTCTAAACCCATCTTTTTTAGCGTTAGGCAGTTTTCCAGGGTTATAATGATAAAGCCACATCTTGGATTTAATCTCTTCAGGCAATCTTTTAAGCTCATCATAACGGGCGTGAACACCTGTCTTTACTTTCATGGTTTCACAATCATGAAAGATGAGATCGGCATTGTTTAGCGCGTCTTCAATTATTTCGGGACAAAATTGGGAATCGGTCGTAATGAAGATATTTTTGCCATCGGCTTTGAAGAAAAGACCGTAGCTGGTCATTTGATTATATTTTGCTTTTACATGAATAGTGGGAACAATATAAAAGCGAGTATCTTCCCAAATAAAAGAAGAGTTTTTTTTTACCATTTTAAGTTTGAAATAAGTAGATAATTTAGGATTTTTAACATCTATAGAACGAAGGCCCCCTATCAGAACTTTTTCCCACAAATCGTTTGCGATTAAATCGCACAAAAATAGCGCCGGCTTCTTTAATTTATCATCAAAATAATGCGTGTAGGCAAGCCATTCAATACCCCCAACGTGATCGGCATGAAGGTGGGAAACGTAAAGGGCATCTATGTCATTGTAAGTATATCCCAATTCAAATAAAGCAATTTTGGCATCCGTTCCACAGTCAATTAACAGGTTTTTTCCATTAGATTCCAAAATCATATTAGACTGATAATTATCTGCTCCGACGGTAAAGGCCGAACCGCTGCCGATAAATCTCAGTTTCATATAACAACCTCATCGGGATACATGCTATCGATCAAGTCTTTATACTTTGCCAATACCACTTCCCTTTTTATTTTCATCGATGGAGTGAGCTCACCTGTTTGAGTGGTAGGGGTTTTATCTGTAAATCGATAATCTCTAATTTGCTCCCAATGATTTAAATGACTATTTACCGTTTGAAGCGCGTTATTCATTTCTAATCGAATATAATCACTCTCTAAAAATGCGGAATCGGATAAGTGGGCCAGATTCTGGGATGCTTTTAAACTTCTTAAAACATCAAAATTTGGAAATAAAAGGACCGATGCAAATTTCTTACTATCTGCAACTATCATCGCTAAGTCAACGAAAGGTATTCTTTCAAGCATCTGTTCAATGGGTACAGGAGCGATATATTCACCTGTACTTGATTTCATAAACTCTTTGATCCTACCCAAAAATCGCAAATAGCCTTCTTCATCAACTGCACCTTTATCGCCTGTGTGAAGCCAGCCCTCTTCATCAATTGTTTTTTTAGTCAGCTCCGGATTTTTGAAATACTCCATCATCATCACAGGCGTTTTTATTAAAATCTCACCCTGCTTAGATATTTTGAATTCGGCGAGTTGTCCCACGCCCACTGTGCCCGGCTTGATTTTATCTACGGGATTTACAGAAACGATAGAAGCCTCAGTAAGTCCATATCCTTCTGCAACGGGTATGCCTATATTAATGAAAAATCGGCATAGGTTAGGATTTAAGGGTGCGCCCCCCGAAATAATGACACGGACTTGACCCCCAAGGGCCTCTCGAAATTTTTTATAGACCAGTTTATCGGCCACTGCTTTGAAGGGTGAATCGGAATTATGTTTTGCTAAGTTAAACGCCCATTGCCCGAGCCACTTTTTAAAACCGGTAGCATTTTTAATATTTGACTGAAACTTTGCATAAACCTTTTCAAGCAACCTTGGAACGACAGCGGTAATAGTGGGCTTTATTTCTTTAAAAGCTTGAGCCAAATTGGCCATATCAGTGAAGTAGTAAATTTTTACGCCTTGGCCAATTAGAATAAAGTTAATTAATCGTCCAAAGATATGTGCAAGCGGTAAAATGGAAAGATAGCGATCGGTTTCTTGCCATTTCATGGGATCGGGCGCAAGAAGAGCAAACAAACTTTTCTGACTAAGCACAATCCCTTTTGGAACTCCCGTTGATCCGCTTGAGTATACGATGGAAGCAATGTCATCGGGCTTGATGATATTTAGAAGCGTTTCAAACAATTGAGGATTGTCGGCATTTAATGAAAGTCCTTCATCGAGCACTTTATTAAATGAATATCCTTCTCCCTTCTCATCTAAAGAAATAACTAAATTGAAATCATTGCGGTGCTTATTTAAAAGTTTCCATTGATCTACACCCCCAACAAAAAGGGTTTTTACTTCGGCTTCCGTACATTCAAAAACGAAATTTTCCTCGGAGATATTTGCAAATAACGGAACACTGATCGCGCCTATGGATAGAATGGCAAAATCGGCAATCGTCCATTTAATACTTGGAGGAACTAAGATACCGACCTTATCGCCTTTTTTGACCTCATGTGCATTCAGATAGAGAGCGAGAGCTCTTACGCGATCATAGAAATCATCAAAAGAGATTGATTTCCAAAAGCCATCTTCTTTATCGAACAAGGCTTCTCGATCACCAAATGTTTTTATGTGAATTAGATATTCATTAATTGCGTTTATAGGGGGAGGCACTATAACTACTCCTATTCTACAACCGAATATTAATAAATTTTTGATTATTAAGGATTAAAAGAAGAAGAACAGCTATAACTAGATCATTACTAATTGGTTACAAATCTGTGCCATCTGATTCAACACTTCTTTGGCTCTACTTTTAATTTTTTACCACTGAGCACACTGAGACCACTGAGCTTTTATGAGATCAGTGAGTATATACATAAACACTCACTGATCTCATATTTTCTCAGTGTTCTCAGTGTGCTCAGTGGTAAAAAAAATCAAAGTTTAATGTGAATAATGCACAGTTTTAGAAGTGGATCTGTTCGGAATAGGCGTTAAGGGCGGCTTCCTTAATCCCTTCAGACAAAGTCGGATGACCATGAATTGCGTGACCGATTTCCTTCAAAGTCATTCGATTTTTTAATGCCATTACGCCTTCGGCAGCAAGCTCGGATGCATTGGGTCCAATAATATGGTAACCAATCAATAACCCAGACGATTTTAAACCAATGAGCTTAATTATACCGTCTGTTTCACCCATGCAACGCGCTCTTGAAACAGCTTTAAAAGAACATTGTCCTTTTATTATCTCTAGCCCTGTATCTTGCGCTTCTTTCTCAGTAAAACCAATAGAAACGGCTTCAGGACTTGTATAAACAATATTTGGAACGGTCATGTAATTTATTTTAGATGGCAAATTCGCCATGATTTCAACGGCAACGACCGCTTCTTCGGAAGCTTTATGAGCAAGCATAGGCCCTTCAACCACATCCCCAATAGCATATACATTTGGATAAAGTGTTTGAAAACGATCGTTGATTTCGATACGGCCTTTATCATTCACAGGAAATTGAAGATTTTTGGTGTAAGGTCGTCTACCCACAGCAACCAAGACTTTATCCGCTAGAATGGTTTCACTGCCGACATTAATCTCGATGGGATTTTTTTCAATGTTCGCCGATTGCACTTTCGTATTAACTAAAATCTTAATGCCCTGTTTAGTCAACAACTGATGCAGTTGTCTCTGAATGGCGGCATCTAAACCTGATCCGATTTCGGGAAGCATTTCTATAATTGTTACTTCACTTCCCAATCTTGCAAATACAGAACCCAGTTCAAGGCCAATTATACCTCCGCCTACCACAACAAATCGCTTAGGTATTTCTGTCAGGGCTAAAGCTCCCGTTGAAGAGAGGATACGCTTTTCATCAATGGGTAAAAATGGCAATGAGATCGGTTCAGAACCCGTAGCGATTAAAATATTCTTTGCGTCAACTTTTTGATCTCCTACAGCTAGGGTATTTTGATCTATAAAAGCCGCTTCACCTTGTATCCAATCAATTTTATGCTGTTTAAAAAGAGACTTAACTCCATTTGTCAATCCTTTTACGACTTCTTCTTTCCGTTTCATCATTTCATTGAAATCAATCGAAAGATCACCAACTTTGAGTCCATGTTCTTTCGAATGATTTTTTAGAAACCAAAAATGTTCACTTGATTGTAGTAGAGCTTTAGAAGGGATGCATCCAACATTAAGGCAAGTTCCGCCAAGCGAATCGCCTTTTTCAATGCAGGCGGTTTTAAATCCAAGTTGAGCTGCACGAATAGCACCAACGTAGCCTCCAGGACCTGCTCCTATCACTACTAAATCATACATCGATGACAAACCTACTTGGATCTTCCAACAAGTTTTTAATATGAACTAAAAATTGAACGGCTTCCTTTCCATCAATGATTCGATGATCGTATGTTAGCGCCACGTACATCATTGACCTGATAACAATTTGATCGTCTATTACGACCGCGCGTTTTTCAATTTTATGTAATCCAAGGATGGCGCTCTGGGGGAAATTTAATATGGGTGTGGACAATAGCGAGCCAAAGGTTCCCCCATTTGTAATAGTGAAAGTACCCCCTTTCAAATCATCAACTGAAATGCCTCCTTCGCGAGCTTTTTTCGCAAAGCCTTCAATCGCTTTTTCAATCTCAGAAAATGATAGGTTTTCGATATCTCTAACAACTGGGACGACAAGCCCCCTTTCAGTAGATACGGCAAATCCGATATCAATCGAAGGACTCTCGACGATTTCATCCCCTTCAATACGGGAATTGACTAATGGAAAAGTTTTAAGTGCACTTGTCGCGGCTTTTGCAAAGAAGGAAAGAAAGCCAAGTTTTACACCAAATTTCTTTTGAAATGTCTCTTTATATTTTTCTCTAATAGCAATGATTTCAGTCATGTCAATTTCATTAAAAGTCGTGAGCATGGCCGTTTCAGACTTAGCTTCAACCAATCTTCTTGCAATCGTCTGTCTTATCATCGACATTCTTCGACGGTTGCCCGTTTTCTGCTCTTCTTTTTTTGTGGGAGCTTGTACAAAGCTTTCTCTTGCTATTCGATGTTCACCGGTTTGAACAGGAGGAAGCTCTTTTTTAGGCTCTTCTACCTCAGCCTTTTTTTCTTCTTTTTTAGGAGTTTCAACAGCAGGCTTTTCTTCTTTTTTTGCTTCCTGAGTTTTTGGAGTTTCTTCCGTTTTCTGGGGTTCACTTTTTCCGTTATCTGGAGTGATCGTTCCTACGATATCTCCGATTTTTAAGCGATCTCCCGTCTTCACTTTAAGATTAACAATACCGCTCGAAGGTGCGTTCAATACTTGATTAACTTTATCCGTTTCGAGCTCTAAAATTTCATCGTCGGTTTTTACACTCGAACCGGATTGTTTAAATATTTGACCGATTTGAACCTCGGTAATCGATTCACCCATACTGGGTATAACGATATTCATGCTTTTATTTGCCCCGCGATTTCATAATTTGTAGGCTTATCATTCTTAAATAAAGTTTCAAAGATAGTGAAGGTTTCTTTTTTGTGTAGAGGATAAAGACCCGCTGCAGGTGATGCTGAAGCTTCTCTACCGACATACTCTATTGTTCCAAACATTTTCTCGAGATGAGGCCTTATATATCTCCATGCGCCCATATTAGCCGGCTCCTCTTGTACCCATACAAAGCGTTTAGCTCCTTCGTAGCGTTCTTTGATCGACTTTAATTTGTTGAAATCAAGAGGATATAACTGCTCAATACGAATGAAAGACCCTTTTTGATATTTGATCTTTTCCTGCTGGGCTTTTAGATCGTAATAGATTTTGCCAGAACAGAAAATCAAAGTTTCTGCAAAAGGAGCCGGATTTGGATCATCCAAAATCGTTTGAAATTCTCCTTCCGTGAAATCTTTAATTCGACTCACACATGCAGGTAATCGTAAAAGAGCTTTCGGAGTAAACGCTATAAGAGGCTTTTGACTGGTTTCAAGAACTTGTCGTCTAAGTGCATGAAAATGTTGAGCCGGTGTAGTAGGGTATACAATTCTTAAATTATCATGAGCACAGAGACTTAAAAAACGCTCAAGCCTACCCGAGGAGTGTTCAGGCCCCTGCCCTTCATAACCATGCGGCAAGAAAAGAGATAAATTCGATTTTTGGCCCCATTTTTGTTCGGCAGAAGCGATATATTGATCAATTACAACTTGAGCTCCATTAGCAAAATCTCCAAATTGCGCTTCCCAAATAGTCAACCCCTCGGGAACCGACAAACTGTAACCATATTCAAAACCTAAGGCTGCAAATTCAGAAAGATGGGAATTGATAATGGTGAAAGAGGCTTGTTTATCTTTGATGTGATTTAAAGGGCTATAGGATAAATCGGTTTTTTGATCCACCCAAATAGCATGACGATGGCTAAAGGTGCCTCTCTTTACATCTTGCCCTGCTAAGCGAACCGGATAACCTTCGATCAAAAGTGACCCATAAGTTAAAAATTCCCCCATGCCCCAGTCAATCCCTTTTTCTTCGCCGTCGATATAGATCATACTGAAACGATCTTTGATAAGGTTGAATACCTTCGGATGGATTTCAAAACCCTCAGGAACGGTGGAAGTGGCTTTTGCAATTAAGGCAAGCATTTCTGAAGAAACAGCTGTTCTTTTGAGAGAAGGCTCGTAGGGTGTTTCTTTTGGAATCTTGATATCAGATGAAAAAGTTTTAAGTTTTAAACTTTCTTTCGCCGCGTTAAGAGCTTTTTTAAACTCTTGTTCTATCCCTTCTGCCATGTATTGCTCAACAGCACCTTCATGTATTAAGTGATCTCTATATTGTTCACGAATGGATTTCTTTGCTTTGATTCGAGCATAAAGATCGGGATGGGTAAAGGCGGGCTCATCACTCTCATTATGGCCATACTTGCGCCAGCCATTAATATCGATAAACACATCAATGTTGAATTTATTTCTAATTTTTACAGCCAAATCTGTAGCAACAACGCAGCCGTCTGGATCTTCAGCATTCACATGAAAAACGGGAATACCAAATGTTTTTGCGATATCCGTGCAATAACGAGTAGATCTACCTTCTTCTGGAGAGGTAGTAAAACCAATTTGATTATTTAAAACAAAATGGAGGGTTCCACCGGTAGCATATCCGGGAAGGCGCATCATTTGTATCGTTTCATAAACAACCCCTTGTCCGGCAATAGCTCCGTCCCCATGAATGAGAATGGCCATCGCTTCTTTAAAAGGGTCTTTCTGTTTGAATTGTTTCCCTTTTACTTGCCCTTCAACAACGGCATTAACCGATTCGAGATGACTTGGGTTGGGAGTTAAAGTGATTTTAACTTTCTTTCCTCGAGTGGTTGTCTCTTCGGTATCAAATCCTTTATGGTATTTAACGTCACCCGTTCCTTCAAATGAATCGGGAACAAATCCTTCATCAAACTCGGCAAAAACATCATTATAGGATTTGTTCAAGATGTTGCATAAAACATTTAAGCGGCCCCTATGGGCCATTCCGATAACAAATTCTTCTGTTCCAAACTCTGCACTTCTTTCAATCACTTCCTTCAGCATAGGAATGATCGTTTCGCACCCTTCAAGTGAGAATCGCTTTTGACCCACAAATTTTGTATGCATGAAACTTTCGAACAACTCAGATTTTGAAAGATACTCAAAAATCATTTGTTTGGTTTCAAGGCCAATTTCAATAGGGTTTTTCTCAAGTTCATCTATGATAAATTTTACGACTTCAGGATCGGCAATATCTTCAAACTCAAACCCTATCTTACCTTCATAAATCGTACTTAGTTTTTTTATGATGGCATTAAGAGGCAGTTTTTGATCATGCAGTGTGTATGGAACATTCAAATCGCTAGTTGCAAAATTGTAATCTTGATATCGAATCGGATCTTTTTCGGGATTGCTTAATGGATTAAACTTTGCAGCCAGATGACCTTGTTTTCTATAGGCTCTAATTAAAGCCTCAAGCCTTAATCTTTTTCCTTCTTCACTGTTTTTAACTAAATTGGGATCAACGCCGGAAGGAGGAGATAAAGCGGGCCTAGGACCTGCAGGTTTTTTTTCTACTTCCTCAAATAATTTTCTCCAAGAAGGGTCGACACTTTTTGGATCTTGGTTGTAACGATCATACATTTCTTCATAAAGACCCGGACTGCGAAGAAAATCGTCGATATTCACATTTGACCTTAAATACTTTATTCAACAAGATTTAACGTAAAATTTAATAAATTGAAAGTATGCACGTCGTTTTTTTTATCCTTATTTTTCTAACTTCTTGTTCCTCACCTGAGCCTACAAAACGAGTGGAAATAGCAGGACGCTCTGGCTCAACGATTTATCGAATTGAACCGTTAGCGGATTGGAAAGAATTAAAGGTAGAACCTACTTCCAATACCATAGAGCCTATCGCAATATTCACTGGCCGCGACTTTAAGTTAGTTATCCATAATTTTCCTGGCCTTCAAATTCCTGCGGAAGCTCAAATTGAACGATGGAAAAAACAAGTGAAAAAATCTCGGATTGAACCCATTTCTTTTTCCGGCTATCAAGGATGGTTGATAGAAAGTGATGAGATGTTGGCGATCGCGTTAGATCCCCCTAATAGGGACGGTGAAAAAGGCTCGCCTGTTACATTAAAAGTTACAGGTAAATTTAATCATTCAACCATGAAAAAAGCATTAGCGACATTCGAGACGGTGGAACCTTTTAAATGATTCGTTTTCTCGGCTCCATCTGGTTTGCAATTGTTTTGGTTCTAACAACGGCCCTCATGGTTATGGTTGGAACGATCATTGAAAGCCGTTCGGACTCTCACAAAATGGCCTCGGAATATATCTATCGCAATCCCTTTTTCGTTTTTTTACTTTGTGGCTACTTCATTAATATCTTGTTCTCTTTACTAAGCCGATTCCCTTTGAAAACTCGCCATATACCTTTTACACTCGCTCATATTGGATTGTTAATGGTGATCGGAGGCGTTATCCTAAAATATGTTTACGGCATTCAGGGACACATTATATTAAAGGAAGGGCGAGCGACTGATGAAGTTTATTTAATCGACACAAAAGGGCTTACCCTTGAAACGAAAGATCACATCCGTTCATCCATTCCTCTCAATCAAACAAAACTTAAAACCTATATTGACCATGCAACTCAAACCGTTGACATGTGGTTTAAAAAAGAAGGCATCTATCTTTTCCAAAAGCCCTTTATTCCGCTAGATACCTGGGTTGAAATACCCATTAATGGAAAAACGTATCACACATTTGCCACTCACGATTTAGAAAAGCTCGTGGCTCCCCTACCTCTGCCCTTACTCCTATTTTATAAAGACTCCTCCGGAAATGAAACACTTCTTGCCGTGAATGAAAATAAGAGTACGCAAACCGAAATTTTTAATTCAGATGATCTGAAACATATTTATATGTACGAGGAAGGTTTTAAAGGATTTGGAATTGCTTTCAAATTTTTCGATAATGAAATTGAAACGCCGCTTTCATACACTTACAAGAAATCTTCTCCCCCTCAAAAAAAAGAGGAAATACGTCCTTTTATTATCGCTAACTTTGAAGGCGCAGACGTCCCGCTCCTCTTCAAACAAACACTTCCCACCGTCTCCAAAAATCATCTTTTGCGATTTGAAGAAACTTTTATCAAGTTACCCTTCACTCTTCGCTTAAGACAAGCAAGAACAATATTTTATCCCAATACAACCACTCCTTTTAGTTACGAAGCCGATCTGCTTATTAATGATCAGCTTGCAACCCTTAGCATGAATAAAGTTTACGAAAGCTCGGATGGCTATCGCCTCTATCTTTCTAACATCACCCCAAAATCTCCCGAAGGCATTAAAACAATCCAAATAACGATCAATCGCGATCCCTTTAAATGGCTTCTCACCTATCCCGGCGGAATCATACTCTCCTTGGGCATCCTCACCCTCTTCTTCAGACCGAAAGCGCATTAATCAAATCTCCATAACTACCAAACAGGATCACTTTATGCTCTGCATAAAGTGATGTAGGATCCGCCTATCGGCGGGCAGGAGGCCCTTCGGGCCTACAGGATACGTTTTTTTTTATTCATGCAAATTTAAGTAATAAACACATTAAATCCTGCCGGCCCGAAAGGGCCGATCTTGCCCGCCGATAGGCGGATCTTTTATCACTTGATGCGAAGCTGAAAGTGATCCTGTTTTGTAGTTAAAGAGTGTGATCCTGTTTTGTAGTTAAAGAGTGTCGCAGAAGAGTTTCTGGATAGGATGAAGCTGATCTGAAGCGGAACTTAAACGAATAATTCCTGATTTCAACTCATCCTGTAATAAACGATAGACCCGAACCACTTTTATATATCTAAGTGCAAGGCCTTCCTTAATTGAAATCAACTTGAAGAAATGCGCTTTTTCCAAAGCGATCTGATTATCTTTTTTGGTGATATCTACAAATTGTTGCGCGATAGGAATCCAATGGAATTCAGTAGCACTATCTTTGTATGTCATTTTTGTTGTGAGTTCTGCAAAACCATATCCCATTGAAGCCTGAGACATTAATATGGACAGACGGTTAAGCGCTAAAACATCAAGATCCACTAAGGTACTGAGAACGTCAATGAGGTGCGGTAACGCTTCATTTCCTTTTATTAGTTTATTGTCGTAGATGACTCTTCCATTGATTTTTATATAGGTTATACGAGGCAAATCTTTTTCGCCTTGTAGGACAAGCTTATCTTCTTCGTTTAGATTAAAAGAGCCAGGCTCGTTAAGTTTTACTGAACACAGCAAATTATTTATCACCGATGCAGAGTGAGTTACATCTTTGAAGGGCATACTATCAAGTTGTTTTAAATAAACTTCAACCGAAGGAGCGGGATTTGAAACCTCTTTTATTTGAGGATATACCGCTTCTTTTGACTTAAGATGATCATTTTCCCAATCACAGGTATGAGCCACAATTTTGTGGCTGTCATCCCATTCTAATACCGTAAAATCGCGCTCTAAGGACGCTGTCAAGGATTAACCTTCGCTCGTCGTTTGCCTAATTGTATAGCTAATTCAGCAATTAAGGCGGAATTTGCTGACGTTGGTGCAGCAACGGGTTGACGCACGATCGGCATTTGCTTCGATTCCGCTGGCTTTTGCTCTATGAGCTTATTTTTTGCCAAAGGAGGTAGTGGAGGTAATGGGGGTGGAGATCCCGCTTTTTTCACTTCTACTTTCTTTTTCTTTGTAGGTGGATTTGAAGGAGGAGATCCCGCTTGTTCACTTTTTGTTTTAGGAAAAATGATAGGCTTTCCTTTGCTTTTTGCTTCAATAATAAATGAAAGCGAGGAAGAGAGTTGGTCTCGAAAATTGGTAGGAATATTTACTGTAATTAGGGGTGCTCCTACAGGTCTTAGCTGTCCCTGTCTGGAAGCAATTTGTTCATCAAAAGTCAATAAAGCAGCTATTTTCTTTATTGTTGTCGTTAGATCGTTTGCTGGAAGAGCATTGTAATTAGCTAAAGCCGTATTATAAATTTCTAAGAGTGATTTCTTCATCTCTTCTTTCTTTTCTGCTTCGTACGTCTTACTTAAGTTATAAACGCTTGTTAAAGTTTTCGCGTAAACATCACTCAACGTCTTAGCCATCGCCTTTATTTGAGCATCTTCAGGACTCACACAATAAGCCCTTAAAATATCGATCGCGCGATTATAAGTTACTTTTAAAGCTTCAACATCAAAGCCCCACACTTTTCTACCAAGGGTTACAAATCCCCAGACTTTTTGATCGACTGTAATTCTATTATTTTTATCTGAACAAAGTTTAGTACCAATTCCGACATTGGCAAGCGTTGCAAAATTATCTCTTAAAACTTCAAATGTGGGGTGTCCCATAATTTTTATCTCCCGTAACTACTTGGTTTTGTGATGGCAACTTTTCTCTTTAAACTCAAGAGCTTGATTGATATGGTGTATCCATGTTTTTGATTTATCTCCTTCTCCCTCTAGTCCTTTTGGGCAACTCATTAACCCCTATATTAATTGAGGGGCGCATAAGGCCCTTGAGTGCTGAACCGGGTGGTTTGAATGAAAAAAGCAAAGTTATACCCGATAGATATAGTTCGAACTGGCATGCATTAAAAGATTTAGAAAATCCAGACGTTGAAATTCTATATGAAAATCGAAGCGAACTTGAAAGTTTGTACGAACAAAGTCGATTTGAAGAGCTAAGCGATAAGTTACTAGAGAATTATCTCCCTCTTGCTGGCACACCTTATATGGAATCTCCGGGTTCAACTGTCAGCTATCCAACGCTTAATCAACTTAAAGTTGAATCTGTGTATCTTACTTATCCTTGGATTTTTGGGTTGATTGCTCTTTACGGTCTCTCCCTTTTAACGGGGAATCTAGGTTTATTTATTGTCGCCATCCTCGCCCATACCCTTCTTTTAGCTACCCGCATCTACATATTAGACAGGCCACCTGTTGCCAATATGATGGAAACGATGATCTATGTGCCTTGGATTTCATCCGTTGCCTGCCTGTTTTATAGTCATAAAGCGGTCATTCGGTTGGGCAGTTTATTAGCTTGCGCGCTCCTTAGTCTCTTGGAATGGCACTTTAATCCCCACAGTCTAGACAATTTACAAGCGGTACTTAATTCAAATTTCTGGCTAACCATCCATGTTTTAATGATCGTAGCCAGCTACGGCATATTCATTTTAGGCGGTTTGATCGCCCATTGGAATCTCTTAAAACCGAGCGCTGACAAGGAAAATCTTCTATTAAAATGTCTATATATAGGACTTGCCCTTTTGATCCCCGGTACCCTTTTGGGAGGGGTGTGGGCCGCTGAAAGCTGGGGTCGATTCTGGGATTGGGATCCTAAAGAAGCCTGGGCTTTCATATCTATCGCTATCTATGTTTCAGTTGTCCATGCCTATCGAATGGGTAAAATAGGAAGTTTAGGTTTGAATATCGGAGCAATTATAGGCTTTAACGCAATTACCTTTACCTGGTATGGTGTCAATTATATTTTAGGAACGGGCCTCCATAGCTACGGCTTTGGAAATGGAGGTCAGATATATTATTATCTTTTCTTAATATTCGAAGTTTTGGTAATTTCTATTGCCCTAGTGTTGCATAGCTTGAAAAATAAAAACAAAGTGTGTTAACTCTTATAAAGATATGAGACATATTAAAAGCGAGCGCTTAAAGAAATTAGAGCTGGAATTAAACGACCTTGAGCAGTGGCTTAAGCTTGGTCTCGTCCCTAAAAAAGACATTGAAAAGCACCGTGAAGAAATTAAAACGGTTCAAAGCAAGATTGAAGAAGAAAAAGAACGTCTTCAATTCCTTAAGGAAAGTGGTGACGGCGATGAGTATATCGCCCCTAAAAGGCAAAATAAGGCTCATGCCGGCTTTGCCGATATGCCTACCATTCCAGATATCGATGTCGCAGAAACCCAAGGTGGTTTAACCGAGAGCGGTTTTGATATGGAGTCCGAGTACGAAGGTTCTGAGTCAACAGCCCACGACCATGACGATGACGAAGAAGAACATTCAGAAAGTGGTGAAGAGAAAGAAGATGAAAAAGAAGAAGAAGAAGACGAATCCTTCTTCAGCGACAAAAACCGATGGCGCCGCGGCGGGATTATCGATCCCGATGCCGACGAGTGGTGATTATTCCCTATACTTTCACATCCCCTTTTGCTCTCGAAAATGTGATTATTGCCATTTCTATGTCCTACCTGATAAAGAATCGCTGAAAGACGACTTATTAAAAGCTTTAAAACTCGAATGGGAGAAAATTCGCTCCCATTTCGATTCCCTCAACTTAAAATCTATCTATTTTGGTGGAGGTACTCCCTTTTTATTCGGTCCCTCCCGAATCGCTGAAGTTCTTTCGTGGCTTCCCCCTGCAGAAGAAATCACCCTTGAGATGAATCCAGAAAACGATGCAAACCTATTAAAAGAATATCGTTCATTAGGCGTCAATCGCCTTAGTATAGGCCTTCAAACCCTCACTCAGACAGAACTCATAACTCTCGGACGCACTCATACCTCAAACCAATCTCTGCAATCAGTAATAGCCGCCCATGACTCAGGTTTTGATAATATATCGGTCGATTTAATGTATGACCTTCCCGATCAAACCCTCAACACGTGGGAAAAAGCGCTTAACGAAGTCGTAAAACTACCCATTACTCACCTCTCACTCTATAACCTCACCATCGAGCCTCACACCGTTTTCCATAAATATCGAAACCAAATTGAAAAACGACTCCCCTCCACTACCGAAAACTTTTACGAACTCGCCCAACAAAAACTAACTCAAGCAGGCCTTCACCAATACGAGATCTCCGCCTTTGCAAAACCGGGTAAGCATTCGCTTCATAACACAGGATACTGGCTCGGCCGTCCTTTCTGGGGCCTAGGCCCTTCTGCCTTCTCTTATTGGAATGGCAGCCGCTTTCGTAATGTCTCAAACCTCTCAAAATACTCAACCGCCCTCAAAAACAATGAATCGCCCATCGACTTTACCGAAAAACTCGATCCCGACGCCGCCGCCCGCGAAGCATTCCTCCTCAAACTCCGCCTCACCCAAGGCTCTCCTCTCCCCGCTTTCCCGCTTCCTCCTATGCCCGATCTCCTCGAAATCAAAGAAAACCATGTGCGCCTCACTCAGAAAGGCATTCTCTTCTACGACACCGTCGCCTCCGAAATAGTATAATAATTAAACGCAAAGGCGCAAAGACGCAAAGAGACTGAGTGTTCATTAGAAAAATACTTGAATACACGCAACTCTTCGCGTCTTTGCGCCTTTGCGTTTAAAAATATACTAAAAATAAAGACGGGACTTTGTCGATGGCGGGAGACTCTTTCCATTGGGAGACGGGTTTCGTTTCCACATAGGCATCAGGAGCCATTAGATTGGCAGCGATGCAAAGCTTTGCATTGGACTTAAGAACTTGTTTGATCTTTTGGAAGCTCTTGATATTGCGATAGGGCGTTTCGATAAAGAGGTGGGTTACACCTTTTTCGAGTTTCTTTAACTCTTCCAATTCGTACGGAAGGTAACCGTGAAAAAAGAACTTTTGGGAGGGAAGTCCGGATAACATTAGGGCAAGTATGATTGATGACGGACCCACATGGGCTTCGACGTTTATTTTTTTCTCACGCGCTTTTTCAACGAGTTGTGAGCCGGGATCTGCGAGGCAAGGCAAGCCCGCATCAGAAATAAGGCCCCATGTTTCTCCTTTCAATAAAGGAGCGAGAAGGTCAGAGAAATCTTTGGTATGCTCGTTTAAAAGCAGGACGGGAACAGTTTTCTTAAACTTTTTGAGGAATTGACGCGCGCCTTTGTCACTTTCAGCGATTAGACCTTGAATGACGTTTACTTTTTCAGCAATGACGGGCGGGAATGCGGAAGCCTCTGTATTTTCAGCGAGTAAATTAGGTAAGAGTATAAGCGTCATGGAAAGCTAGCCACAAAAAGATCTGCGAGGAGCTCATAATCAGGCTGTCCCTCTCTTCCCTTTAGATCGTAATCGTCAACTAACGTGAGGGCCTTTTTAAGCTTTGAAAAACCCATCATACGAATATTTTCGAGATGCTTATCGAGAATGAAGCCTTTTAAATAAGGAATTGTTTCAGAAACTTGAGCAAGCGTTCCGCCATTCTTAAGGATCGACGCCACTTTCATATCCGTTTCAATCTGACCGCGAATCGATTTTAGAATCGCAAAATAAGCTACCCCTTGTTGAAGAAGGGCGTGCATTAGTTTAACGGCTTTTGGACGGTCTTTTTTAAAGAGTGCATCGCTCAATTCAAAAACGCTGGCTTCAGCTCCTTTTGCAACCAATTGATGTACATCTTGAATCTTGATGACAGGAGCGGTATCGATATAAGTAAGTAGCTTGTTAAGCTCTTGAGTCAAAAGTTCCGTATCACCTCTTGTCTCTCTCACTAACATCAAAGCGGCATCACGATCGATTTTCTTATTAATCTTCGCTAAAAATAGATGCACCCACTCCTCTGCGCCTTTTTCACGCTGCCAGCTCTTCTCTGCACTGAAATCAAGGACAACCCCTTCTTTCTCAACTTTCTTATAAAAAGCGCTACTACCCGACGAGCCGCTTAAAATAATAGTGGTTTGAGGAGAACCTTTTAAAACCGCCTCTTCTTCTTTCTTTGAAAGTTCATCGACATCGATAATTAAAATTTGTTTACTCGAAAAAAGAGAGGGTGTCCCGAGTTCTTGCATGAGAACTTGCGGCTGCACCTTCTTTACCCCAAAAGGCGAAAGTTTTTCTTTCGCGCTGATTTTTTCAACCAGTCGCTCAATCGCTGTTCGATTCTCTTGCGCCCCTTCAGAAACGATTAAATAAAGAGGCGAAAATTGTGATTTTTCGGCCCCTTCAAGATGCTTTTCAAAGGCTTTCATGGAGGTAATTTTCATATCGTTCAATATATTCCCATTTCTCTCATTTCCAAGCAACGAATCTTAATTATATTTTAACTATCCTCCTACGATCAAATTAATAAATTAAGATTACATTAACAAAGCTCAACTATAGACCTAAAAGTACTATAATAATAAGTAGAGGATAATATAATGCAAAACTCTGAAGCTTTAAATGCAGGAGTTAATCCTGCCATTATTCAACCGCAAAATCGCCCTCCCGAATCTTCAAAATTAGAGCACGTTCCCGGCGACAAATGGGGACATCGATTTTCTGTCATTGCAAAAACAGCTGGAGCCGTTGCTATCGTTGCACTCACTGTTGCACTTATCGCAGGTATTATCTTCGCGACGGGTGGTGCCGCTGTCATCCCCCTTGCAATTGCAGGCGGTGTTTTTATTGTAGCAGGCGGTGGAGGTATTGCGCTTAAACTCTTCAAAGATCACTTGCAAAAACCTGAAAAATCCCAAATCCCCGCACGCGCTTACGAGTTGTTGGGAGATAAAGTCACAACCAATCAAGTAAATCTCTTAATGAATTTATCCCCTGAAAAAACAGAAAAACTCCTTAAATTTATGCAGATGGTCCGAGCAAAAAGCGAAGACAAAGCCATTATTAATCAATTACAAAATGAAGTTGCTGAAGGCAATCCTGAAATTGAGGGTCTATTAGAAGAATTAAAAAATTCCAAAACTCTTTTAAACGCACTCCCCTACGGAAATTTAGAAGCAAAATTAAAACGCGTGATGCACTCAGACAAGGTTCCTAATCTTCTAAATAAATTATCGGGATCCTTCAATTCACCTATAAGACAAATAGCAGTTAATGAAGTGATCAATGCGCTTCAAAAATTTAACATGTCAAAATTAGATCCTAATAGGAAATACGATTACTTTAGTTTACTTGGAAAGTTAAATGCTCTTAAGCACGAAACGAAAGACGCTGCTTTAATGGAAGTGTTAAATGAGCTTGTTAAGACTGCCGCAGGGTCTCACTATATTGATACACTAAATGAGAAAGAAGCCGTTATCTATCGAGCTTATGAACTAATAGGCGAGAATTTAAGCATTAATGACATGAATGTCATTCAAAACTTACCCGCAGACAAACTCGAAAATTTATCCGCTTTTATACACCTGGTAAGGGAAAAAAATCGAGGTGAAGATTATAAACCACAAGATCTCTTTTTTCTAGGCACTACGCTTGAAGCAGTTCCTCAGTTATCCTCACTTATTAACAAGCTAGAGGATAAAACAGGAAAATACACAAATTTACCCTATTCGGGTTTTGAAAATAGACTTAAAAACCTTCTTGGGGACAATTATGATCTGCATTTTGACGCCTTTCAAAAAAATTTCAATTCCCCCTATTTTCAAATCGCCGCATACAAAGCACTATTAATTCTTGAAGAATATAAGAAAGACAAAAATTTAGATAATCTTGATGCCAAGTTAAATCAACTTTCTACAGAAGTTAACAATAAAGATTTTATGCAGTTGATTGATGACGTATCCAAACTCCTAATCAGCTATGAAACCTTTGCGACCGATTTAGAAGTTGTTACTCGATTATTAAATCAAACCCCTGCAACACGCTTAGAAGAACCTTCGGCAGGTGTGATGCAAACAGATATTGAGCCCAAACCCATCTCTTTAAAAAATCCTGACACAGCTAATAAGTTAAGAGCAGGCGTAGAAACACCCATATTAGAACCTCTCACCGACTTTAGTAGCGAAAACTTTACAAACAAAGAACTTTATGCAGATGGGGGACCGGCTCAAGGTATTTGGCCACAAAGCATGACCAAAGGTGATTATTCAATCATTGAAACCATTCTCGGCTCCGATTGGATTAAAATGGCAGAGTTTTTAAGAGCATCAAATTATAAATCCCCTGTAGACGTCATTAATAGAACGGATGAATTTATCCAGCATTTAAAAAATCGAAATATCTCTCTTGAGAATCAGAGGGTTCTTTTAAACATTGCTCATAAATATGCACCTGAGGGCTTTCCTGACTTCCCAGCCGTTCAAAACTTTTCCACTCATCTAAGTAATTTAGGAAAAGATCAGGCGTTAGTAGCGGCAAGAGATCAAAGAGGGCTTTATCCAACTGATGCTAGAATTGGTATAATGTTACCTGACATCGAATCGAGTGAATTAGATCAAATTTCAAAACATTTCGAAAATAAATCTGAATTAGCTCAATATTTTGGATACCTAAATCTTGAAAATTTTAAATCCCCTCAAGCTCTTCTCAAAGCAAACGATAAACTAATACAACTTTTTATCGATAAAAAAGTTCCGCCTGCTCAACAACAAACACTTTTGAATATCCTTTATAAGCATGCACCCAAAGAGGCATTACAACAATTTCCCACCCTACCGTTCTTAGATTTTAAAACCATTAAAGATGCAGCCCCCGATTTAGAGGGTAAACTGAATATTTTTATTAGAGGTCCAAAAGGGTTTTTAATACCTAAGCAAATTGAAATCGCCTCGGCAAATTCTCCAAGAATGGCGACAACAAATCCCGATGTGATCTTTGTGAGTCTTGCAATTACAAAGAATCCCCCCAAAGTAATTTATGTACGCCATGAAATTCCTAGAGAACTATTCACCATTGAAAAAAATATAGAAGCGACCAGAGAAACTCTTATGAGAGTGGCAACTCAAGCTATGGTTACAGGTCGACCCATAGAAGAGTTGATTAAAGAGACCGATCTTAAGCCAGAAAGATATTCCGCTTACATAGTGATCGCAAATAATATAAGACAAAAAATTGAGTTTGAACATGGAATTGTTAATGGGAGTTTGAACCCTGTTATATTAGAAAAAGGAATAAAAGCGGAACTGAGTGAAAAAGATGCAGCCTTTCTTCTGAATAAAATTAATGAACCTTTTGACAGAGCCGTTTTCTTACAATTCTTTAGAGAGATGAAAAGTTTGAATGTTGAACCGAGAAATCAAAGAGCTATATTTGAATCTATGCAACTGCCCTTAGATTTTATAAAATCGGCTAACTGGTCAAAAAACGATAAATTAACAATGCTAAGAATTATTCAATCTAGGTCAACCGCGGGCCCTAATCAAATCCCTGTTCAATATAAAGACTTTTATAATTTTAATCTAAAATCAGAAGTTGGAACCTTTTATCTTATCGAATTAGATGATGATTTAGCTCCAGATATTAGAGAATTTAAAATTGAAAAAGAGGGATCTATCAAAGCGGGCGATCTTGTAATAAAAAATCAACCCCCAGAGAATTCTGAAGTAGAAGAATTTTTTAATTCCCTTCCCGCTTCAACAGTTAGTAGAACATTTGTTAGAGATCAAGCGACAGTACAAGCTAAACTAAACCATCCAGAAGCTTTAACGTTTGCAGAAGAGACGATTACCGTTGAAGATAAATCGCAAGTTGTTGAAATCGTCTCAAAAGTTAAGGATGATTTAAATAGAGTGAGTTATTTTTTTAATGGAAAAAACATTAATAATCCAATCGCCTTTCTTTCCATACTATTTGTAGCTCTTGGAAAAAGTCTACAGGGATTAAGAACCCTTTCTAGTTTCTTATATCAAGCCATCAATCCTGCTTCCTTTGAAAACTTTAGAAGTCGTTTAGCAATGAATTTATTTATGAACAATAATCACATCATGCAACAAGGTAACGTAAATATTCATGTTAAAGCGGCAGGTGATAACGTCCTAATCACTGCAGATACAGATTTTTTAGTGGGCGATGGCGCTAATAAAGTCATTACGAGACCTTTATGGAACTATCATCAACAAGTGACATATACCATACCTATAGATGCTCTTGAAACTAGAGACATGAGTCAAGCAACGAGTACATTTACTGTTTCTTCGTCAAAAATACCCACATTTGAATTGATGAACCCCTATTTAGAAAAAGCTTTTAAACCTGCAGGCCTGGAATTATTCAACCGATATTTAGATATGTTGAATTCTTTAGGTCCTAATCCAGAGCCTAAACAACTAGCGATGATGTTAAGCATTCAGAATATCCTTATGGATGATATTCTTAAAATCAACGCGTCAAATCCAAAGTTATTAAAAAGTGTATTACCTCATTTATCCATGATATTTGGATTGTACCGTCTAACACCTGCACAAATTGAAAGTGCGCTACCTCTAATGAATGAAAAGAAAGTTTATTTGTTTGATCGGATGTCGTTTGAACAAGATGCAATTTCTATATTTGTATTGATTAAAGGTGAAGTAAAACTTGATGAAACCATACCGCTGCTTAATCAACCCTTTCTTCCAAAAGATAATCCATTTTTTACGAAAAAAGTTCCATTGAATCGAACTGTGTCTCCTATATTCTTAGACTATAGTTGGAATAATATTCGAAATAAGATGGAATTAAGAGATGAAGCGAAAGTTGAATTGAAAGATAAGTCCCAATTAGCTGTTCCTTATAGTAGAAAAGATCTTGAAAGAAGCAAATTTAATATTGATGGGAAGGATTTTGACCTTGGACAGGCAGATGAAAAGTTAGAAGCTCTGAAAAATCTGTTGGGAGTCAACACTCCTCAGATAACTGCTCTTTTAACTCAATTCGCTGCTGGAAGCCTGAAGTATAGTCTCGAACAAATGGCATATCCTCATTTTGCGAATCAAAAACCCCCTGTTCCGGTTATTTTAGCAAACACCAAAGACTACAAGTATAATATAACTAAAGAAGAGGATGGATCCATTAAAATGGAAATAGTAATGCTTCACGATATTGAACAGCCTTCCTATTCTGGCACCAACAACGTATTAGTCAAAGGCATTGTATCTAAAAGAACGATTATAATTTCTCCTGAAGATTTAGCGAATAATAGAGGTCAATCCAGTCTTGTAGTAGATACCCATGAAATTACCGGCCAGGATGCACTTCCTTAATTAGGTAGTGAGAGAAAGGAACGAAGGGTAAAAACTCGTCTTTAGAGTCATAAAATTTCACATTAGTGGTTTCATCAGAAGGGCTAAAGTCGGGTTTTGAGAGTTCGACTTTAGCAACAATTTCAATAATATTATCTAAATGATCGAAGATGATTGAGTGACATTTTAAGAATGCAACGTTTTCGCGTGGAATGTGAGCTTCTTCTTCGAGCTCTTTATAAATATGGTCTTCCCAATTATCTGAAGAGTCGTCAAAGCCCCCGGCGGGGATGAGTTCCCAATAATGGGGATATTGCGAAACTTGGGGTGATCGCTCAGCAATCAGGAGTTTATTTTCAAAGGTTGTAATTCCACTAAGGCATACACAACGATATTTAAGTTTCACTCCCCTAAATGAAGCGAGGAAGTTTTTATATTCAATAAAGCAACCCACTAGGGTGTTATTCTTAATTTCTAGGAAATGAAGGATGTTTCCATTAAAGAGCGTGGGGTTTTCTTGGATGGCATTTTTCCAAACCGTTTCAACTTGATTCTTCTCATCGTCTGATAATCTTAAGTTATCGGGCAGTGGAACAATTTCAACCGCGAGTTTCTCACCTTTAAACAACGTCTGATAATTTATATCTAAGACATGCTGCTTCCATTTATCCCAGTTGACTGTTTCGTGTTGGTCATCTAAATAGAGCACTTCATCACGTGCAAGATTTAAAACTTTTAACCCCTCTTCCCACTTATTGGAAGTTTCATAAAGTTTAAAATCAAATACGTCGAGATTATGCGCTTGAAGAATTCGATCCGCATAATCTTTATGTGCAGAAGTTGCAAGGACGAGTTTTAGTCGATTTAATTTTGCCATATGTAAAAATGACAAAACGCCTGGCATTAGATTAGGGGTTATGTTTTCGAGCCCTTTAATATAGCTCTCATAAGATGAGGGTATTTGATATTTCGCTTCTAAGTAGGCTGCGACTTCTTTAAGGGGTCTATGAAGGGATTTAAATTCTTCACGACTCCCCTCTTTTCCAAATTGCTTAAGAAAGTTGATATAGTATTGATAAAGGGCTTCTTCTGAATCGATGATCGTTCCATCTAAATCGATAATGACCCCTCGAATCACTTAAATACCCTCACCGATTTGATAATCTTTCTCCGCTTTTACCCCTTGAATTTTTCCTATCTCAAAAGGATCTTTACCGACTGAGTTTTTTCCTGGGCGTAATATTGCAAAGTTGACACCTTCTTCCAAAAGTTCGCCTCTTTTGATGGCTTTAATTGCTTGAAGACGTCTTTTGGCAAAATGGTAGAGTTCTTTTTCACTAGGTTCGACTTTCTTAAATCCGCTTCCTTTCATTTTCTCTAACTCACGAATCCGCTTGATCAGCTGTTTCAACTCGTTGGGCTCTGTAGCAAACTTATGATCCGGCCCTTTTAAGTTGCGATCTAGCGTAAAATGGCGCTCGATAACTGTAGCACCTAAAGCGACTGCAGCAAGGGGAGCTATAAAAGGATCGAGTGAATGATCGGAAAGTCCGACTGGAACCTGAAATTGATCTCTTAATGATACAATTGCATTGAGATTCATCGATTCGTCAGGTGCGGGATAGGCAGCACTACATTGAAGTAAAGTAATAGGACCCGATCTTAAACCCTGCAAATACTGCATAGTGGCGGCAATATCTACCAGATTAGAAGCGCCGGTTGATACATAAACCGGTTTTTTGGTTTGAGCAACGGCTTCCAGTAATCTTAAATGATGATTTTCATACGACGCAATTTTATGTCTTTTGACATAAGGATCGATCATTTTGAAATCTTCGAGAGAAAAAGGTGACGCCATCCATTCAATTCCCTTCTCTTTACAATACTCAGCAATTTTAGGAATCCATTCGTAGGGCATCTCTAAATGCTTAAAAAGGGAATGAATGTCTTCATTTAAATAATCGGCCACTCCTGCATTCGGAGCGTAGGTATTTTCAGCACGAAAAACCTGAAATTTTACGGCATCGGCACCTGCGTCCGCTGCTACATCGACTAGTTTAAGGACTCTTTCCCAATCATTTTCTCCAATTTTCCAGTTTGAGCCCGCTTCAGCAATAAAAAATACGCGATTGCTGCTCTCGGATAAAGGGAGAATGTACGTGAAAAGATCACCTTCTCTAGATGCTTTTTTGTATCCCGATTTTTCAAAGATGGCGATAGAGGCTTTATTATCTTCTTTGATTTTGGCGACCACTTTGTGTACACCATTTCGCTTGAGCCAGGGCTTTATAGCCTCAAGAATTTGATACCCTTTGCCTTTCCCACGCATCTCTTGAGCAATTACAATGGAGATTTCCACCCCTTCTTCTTCTCGATTGAATCGCAAAACGGCAATGACTTGACCCGATTCATTAATAAATAAAGAAGGAAGGAAAGCGATTGTGAAATATTTTTCAATAAACTTTGGATAAAACTCATCTACGCTCATTTCATCGCGGAAAGTTAGCGAATTGTTTCTAGCTTCAGAATCAGAGCGAAGGCTCCAAACTTTCTTAGCATCTTCAAGAGTAGGCTGTATTATTTCAAAATTCATATCTTCTTTTGCTCGACGTGATGATTCAAGAGCTTCCAATCTGGATGCTCTTGAGCCAAGTCTAGCAAATCGCGAAGATTAAATTGGGGCTTTTTTGGAAGGATCGCCTCTAACATCTTCTCTATTAGAGTAAAATCCTCTTGAGTATCAACGGTCCAGCGATAAGAAGAATGATCTTCAGAATAGCGATAAGAGCCGAGCTTATAACGCTCAGGATGACGATAAATAAAGGGAGTTACGTGCTCTCTATCACTTGAGAGAAAGGACTCGCTATGGGCTTCCTCTAGAGATCGCCTCTTAAATATCTCTATATCCATCCCCCTAGGGAACGTGCGTTCTAATGTATTCGAGTAGTAATCATATTGGGGATAATGAGAAAGAAACTCATCAAGAAGCGTATCTATCAAGTCGGGATCAATTAAGGGACAATCTGCTGTTAGTCGAACCACTACATCAATGTCATAATGGCGAGCCGTTTTTAAGTAACGATCTAACACATCGTCTTCAGAGCCTGTATAAAAGGAAATTTTTTCCTGCTTACAGATCGCAACAATAGATTGATCATTTTCATTTTGTGTTGTTGCAACGATAAGAGTGTTGGGTTGACGAACACGTTTAAGGCGTTCAATTTGGTATTCGAGAAGAGTTTTATCTTTTACTTTAAGAAGCGGTTTTCCGGGTAAACGAGTCGCCCCCATCCTAGCTTGGACAATTATTCCAATCTTAAGACGGGGGCGACTTTCATTCATTTTTTAGCTTTGACTTTCTTTTTACTTTCCGCGGTTCTTACTTTTTTTTCAACTTTAAGTACGGGAACTTTTTTAACGGTCACCACTTTCTTGGGAGCCGCTTTTTTCTTCACTACCGCCTTTTTCGCGGGAGCTGCTTTTTTCTTACCCACCATAATAACACCCTCCTGGATGGTTTCGTGTAAAGATGCAAATGACGTGCCAACAAAATCTTAACAAAGGGCTAGGCTGTGACTGCTTTTCTATTTGTTCTTGCAGACTGTTTAGTTTCAATAGTTTCGGGAGGAGATAGAAGCATAAATGGATCATGCAAGGGAACTGTTATAATTGGCTGTTTCTTTTCTTCAACTTCAACCTTACTTTTAGACTTCAAAACCAAATAGAGAATTGCACTGATTAAAAGAGTTAATGAAATCGCTCCCGGAATAAGGAAATGAGCGACGGCTATTGAGGGAACTAGAATGTAAGTTACTACCGTTGCGCTTAAACCTAATCCACCCACTACTGCTGTAATTTGAGCGACATTATTTTTAAAAAAAACAGAAAGGCTGCATGAAGTTTTCTCAACCTCTTCTTCCTTCTTACCCCCTAGAAATATAGGTGTTTGACCTACGACATCAACTGACATAACTCTTTCCTTTTTTGATGAGCATAAATGACGAGTGTTAAAGAAATATTAAGAATTTAAATTCTTATCTTCTTTATTTGTACCTGCAAGATTTGAGAATACTATAGCTATAGTCACAACTAAAGCAACACTTCCTAAAACAGCTAGTAACGGAGGTGCAAAAAACATAAGAAGGAATAAAGAAACTGCTGCGACGGGCACTGCTATGAAGGTAACTTTTAGCTGCCTGGAAGAACATTTTAATTCTCCCCCTTCAACTTCATTCCTACTTAACTTTTCAAATCTTATTGAAGCGTTCGACTCAATAGATTCAAAACTTCCTAAGTTCTCAATAGATTCACCCCTACAACTTGGAACACCCATCTTACAACCTTTATTATATTAATTAAGGCAAAAGCATAATTGATGAATGTTAAAGAAATATTAAGATTACTTTTTAGCGATTTTTTTACCACTGAGCACACTGAGACCACTGAGAGTGTATGAGAGCAGTGAGAAGTCCTCAAGTAGGGGGGGCATAAGCATTCAAATTAAGGTTTTAAAATTTAGATTTTAAAAGATTTAGACGATTAATCGTCGAATGCCATTTTTCAGCAATTTAACGTTAAAATTAATTAGTAAGCCTCTGCCACCTCCTGTTTGTTTTAAACAAGATAAAAGTTGAGCTGTATGAATAGGGAGCAATTCAGAAACAGATTTGATTTCAACTACCACAAGATCGGCTACTAACAAATCCAAACGATATCCTGTCTCCAATTTTAGACCTTTATAAGTAATCGGGACGGGCTTTTGTCTTTCTACTTTCAAGTTAATTTGGGATAGTTCGTGGCATAAGCAAGCTTCATAAGCGGATTCAAGTAGACCCGGACCCAGCTCACGATGGACAACAATAGCCGCTCCAATAATCTGTTCAGTTAAGACATCATTAGAAAAATTACTCAAAACCTAACCCTCACTGCTCTCATACACTCTCAGTGGTCTCAGTGTGCTCTGTGGTCCAAAAAAAACACAGTGGTTAAATACAACCACTGAGCGTTCATACTGAGACTTATTCAGTTTCTAGGAAGGTGCTAGGAGCGTTGAACTGGGCGACTTCTGCTTTTCTGGCCATTGATTCGGTCCAGAGGTTGAGAAGAACGCAGCTAACAAGGAAAATAGCAGCTAAATAGGCTGTGAAAGTTTTCAAGACGTCAGCGGTGGATGTTCCGAATACGGAATCCGCTTGTTCTCCCCCGAAGGAAGCCCCGAGACCTGTTGTTTTGCTTTCCTGCATCAAGATAACTGCGCAGAGGATGAAGCAAAGGAACAGAAAAGTCGCGATCGAAAAATAATAAATAAAAACCATAGTTAAGGCCTCATTCAAGTTAAGGACAAAATTTTATCAAAAGATTCGACATTTAGGGAAGCCCCGCCTATCAAAAGACCATTAATATCTTTTTCTTTTAAATAAGCGGCTGCATTTTCGGGCTTAACGGAACCCCCATAAAGAATTTTTGAAACTTTTGGTGCAAGCGTATGAAGATAGTGATGGACATCTTGAGCCACACTCGGATCACAAGCATGGCCTGTTCCTATCGCCCATACCGGTTCATATGCAATTGAGATTAGATCAAAGGCTGAGACTTTGCCCAAGCTTTCCAGCAGTTGTTTTTTTAAGACTTCTTCGGTCTTTTTGCCTTCATGCTCTTCAAGGGTTTCCCCCACGCAAAGAATGACCTCAATCTTTTCATTGATAGCTCTTTCAACTTTGCGCTGAATAAATGCGTTATCTTCTTTAAAGAAGGTTCTTCTTTCGGAATGTCCAAGTATAACGAACTTTGCCCCGGCATCTTTAATCATTCGGGCAGAAACTTCGCCAGTAAAGGCCCCTTCGCTCGCATCATTCATGTTCTGCGCACCCAAAACCACATGAGAAGGGATGATTTTTGTAAGAGGCTGAAGCAGTGTAAAAGGGACCGCTAGATAAGCCGTTTGGGTAGAGGTTAAACCTTTTACGAAAGCTTCAGCCTCCGCTAGGGTTTTGTACATCTTCCAATTGCCTACAATCATAGACTCTTTTGTTTTGGTTGGCATAAATTACCTGTATAAAACTAGAATCAAGATCATAAAACCGCCTTTTACCAAAGTCAATATGAATTCGAATGAAGTTTTGACAGTTTCGGCCCTGACTCGAGCTATTAAGTTTAACCTTGAAAGCAAATTCACACAGGTTACCCTTCAAGGAGAGATCAGTAATTTTAAACTTCAAACCTCGGGCCATCTCTATTTTAACATAAAAGATCCGGAAGCTCAGATCGGCGCGGTGATGTTTAGAATGGAAGCCGCTACTTTAAAAAGGATGCCCAAAGAAGGCGATCAGGTTATAGTAAAAGGCTCAATCAACGTCTATCCTCAACAAGGCAAATACCAAATAGTAATCAAAGAGCTTGAATTTGCGGGCCTGGGCGCTCTTTTGTTAAAGCTTGAAGAGCTCAAACAAAAACTTCATAAATTAGGCTTTTTTAGAAGTGATAGAAAAAAACCGCTCCCTCCTTTTCCAAAAGTAATTGGGGTAGTCACCTCACCAACCGGAGCGGTTATCCAAGATATTTTGAATGTATTAAATAGACGTCAGCAAAATTTTAAACTGATTTTAAACCCTGTCAAAGTACAAGGTGAAGGCGCAGCCCAAGAAATATCGCAAGCTATTAGAGCAATGAATCAATACCAACTGTGCGATGTCATGATCATCGGTAGGGGCGGAGGGTCGATCGAAGACCTCTGGGCCTTTAACGAAGAAATTGTCGCTCAGGCGATCTATGAAAGTAAAATTCCTATAATAGCCGCTATCGGCCATGAGACCGATCATACAATAGCCTGTTATGTTGCAGACATAAGGGCTCCCACCCCCTCCGCTGCCGCTGAAATAGTTGTAAAAGAAAGTAAGAGCTATCTAGATCAACTGACGCAAATGGATAGCAGACTGAAAACCGCCTTACTCCACCATTTAAAGCATGAAAAGCAAAAACTCTTAGGGATTTTAAGATCTCCCCTTTTTCAAAGATCAAGCGCCCTACTTGGTCCCTCAATGCAGAAGCTTGACGATTTAAAAGAATCATTAGAATTATCTATTAAAAATAAAATTGATGTATATAAAAACAAAGTCGAGCGATTTAGTAGAATTATCCAAGCATTAAATCCATTAGTTAAAATAAACCACAATAAAATAAGAATTAAAGAAAAGGCTTATAGATTAGATCAATTAATGGCTTTTAAATTAAAAAATGAGAAACATAAATTACATAGAATTGAAGAACTATTAAAAGCAATAGATCCTAAAAATATTTTAAATAAAGGATATTCTATACTCTTTTCTGAAAAGGATAGATCCGTTATAAAAAGCATCCATTCCATTCAAAAACATGATAGAATTGAATTTTTAGTATCAGATGGTTCGGGAAGACTAGAAGTATTGGAGACGAAAACTAATGGAAAATGAAACATTTAATTTCGAAAAATCTTTTCATCGTCTTGAGGAGATTTTAGAAAAATTAAACTCAGGCGAAACTTCA
>JAGVJG010000055.1 GCA_020051235.1 Parachlamydiales bacterium
AAGTTTGAATCATAACTTGCTCGGCTTCACTGTCTCCGCGGATTTTTGCCATTTTTGCTTGTAAGTCGGCGAGGATCGCATTATTTGTTCCGTCAGCAACCGTTGCAATACCGGTCACAACTGATAAAACGGTATTAACCAGTTTCGCGATCCCTCCGGCCTTCTCAGCAAGAGTTGCGCCAGCTCGGGTAATATTACCGATGGCCGCTCCCTGCATACCGGGGATTAAAAACATGATAACAGTGATGATAATCGTTGCGACAACGGCTGCCACCGCCATGGTTAATCCAAGGATCATTTTTGCTTTATCACTGGTAACAAGACCCGATTCCATTAACATTTTAGTTATAAGATCGCTACCGCCCATTGCAAAGGTGACAGGGGATAGTAAGATAGCCGCAATGACCATGATTGTCACAATCGTTTTAGCTACGACTTGTATATTTGCTTCCATCTTTTCGGCCATATCGGGATTGCTAACTTTAACCATAGCCACAACCATGTTTCCTACCCCTTTAATCATCTCAGAGGTCAAACTGAATTTAATGCCGGATGTTTGGCAGATACTATCAACGGCTTGAGCGATTAAAAACGCAGAGGCAATTTGGCCCAGGCCTGGAATAATGTTGACGACAGCGGCAGCAATTATTAAAAAGGCGATTTTGATGAAGTTTAAAATCTTACCAAAAACTCCCAACTTCGCTTTTTTCTTCGCTTTTCTTTCGGCTTTTATTCTTTTTCTTTCAGCCTTGAAGAATTTATCGATGCCTGTAATCGCGGCCTCAGTTTCTGCTTTGGTAGCTTTTCGAGCTTGCGCAGTGTCGATAGTTAATAATTCTGCTAACAAAGTACTTAATTTGTTTAAAGTGTCAGATACTTTTTGCAGATAATTTAAAAATGAGGTCTTTTGAGGGGATTCAGGTAAACTATCTACAAGAGCTTGAGCTTGTTTTACTATATCTGCCGCCGATCTTACGCTATTATTATAGAGACCAAAAAGAGCTGCATCAGTCGAGTTGGGTCCTGCAGCCGCGTAAGCGTCTTTTATGGCTTGCATCGTTTTAATTTGAACGTCTGTAAGTTGGCTTTCAGGAATGTTTAGAAGGTCTTGATATAATTTAAACCACTTAGGATCTTTTATGTTTATATCGCCAACGGCGGGAAACTGTGCTAATCCTTGATCAGCATCCGCAGCGGCTACAGCGCCACTACCAGTCGACTCAACTCCAACTTCATCCAATTCCCCAAAGTCGAGAACAACAACTTCCGGATTTGAAAAAGCTTCGCCAACCTGATCAAGAGCATCATCAGCTGCTTGGGCGGCAGCGGCGGCTGCTCCTGCGCCACTTGCATTAACTTGCCCCGAGCTTGCGCTACTTGCGCCTGAGGCATCGGTGGTTCCAGATGCTTTTCCTTGTGGAACAACGGGGGCTCCATCAGCAACCTGTGTCTCACCTTCAATCGGTTTTCCGTCAGGGCCAATTGGCTTGCCATCAGGACCAATGGTTCCTTCTTCAATCGGTTTTCCATCAGGACCTAGTTTTTGTCCTGTGATAGGTTTTCCATCGGGTCCAAGAGTTTCACCTTGTCCACCGGTATTTGCTCCGTCTCCATCAGCTCCGGTTTCACCTTCTTTAACGCCTCCGGTTTCGGCAAATAATGACTTCTCTTCTCCGTTTTGGGTTGCCTCATCTTTAACGTCTGAAACATTGCTGTCCTTTTGATCATTTTCTGCAACGGCGCTGCCGGCACTTTGCGCTCCGGAATCACGAATTCCTGAAGCATTGTCTGCAACATCGTTTGGATCAGGAGGGGTTTCAAGTACGGGGATGGAGGAGCCGCCTTTATAATCTTTTTGATCTACAGACGTGCCGGAGGAAGATTCAATAGTATCCGTAATGGGATCGTCGGTTGCGGGTGTCCCTTTTGTTGGTATGACACCAATGTCGGTATCGGTATCGTTAACCGATGGATTATATGGAAGGGTTACTCCGCCGCCTACAGTGTCGCTAATATCGCTAGGCATATTAATACTCCGTTAAATTAACGGCTGATCTTTCACTTCTTTTTTAAGTGCTTCAAGAGTGATTTCAGCGCGTTCTTTTAAAGTTTTAAATTCGGGTTTGTTTTGTGCCTTTTTTAAAGCCATTTGAAGAGCTACCATAGCTCCTAGCTTATCTTTAAGTTGAAGGGCACAGTCTGAAGCGTGGAAAAATGGAACAGGATTATCAGGATCTAAAAAGGTAACTAAAGTATACGCTTCTAAAGCCGCGTTATATTCCTTCATCATATGAAGGCATGCTGCAATTCCCATCATAAATTTAGATTCCGTAGAGTCCAGTAATATGAGGATACGGAATATTTCGATCGCATCTCTGTATTTACCGGTATTGTAAAGTTGGTAGGCTTGTGCATAGAGGGTGGATACTTTCGAATCAGGAATACCGGCTAAAATTTTAATGTTGAATCCCGATTTAAGAGATCCTCCACTAACTTTTGCCATTGTTTCACCCACTTTCTCTTTCACATGCTCTCCCACTTTATTTGAATCTTGGTTGAGCTGGTTTTTCACATTTTTCATAATGCGATTCCTACCTTAATTATTTGTACAAGGCCGATAAAATGGTTGCGAGTTCTTGCAAAATCGAGGTCGCCATGCTGACCTGTTGGTTAACGGCGTCGTTCGATTGGTTAACTTGAGTTTGCAAGTTCTTAGAATCATCACCAACGCCTGATTTACGGGCTTTGATGGTTTCTACCATGGTGGCAGTATATTGGTTATATTCGTTTTTTCTATTCTCATCGGTACCGATTCTGAAGTTAGGGTCGTCCTTGATGATGTATTTAATTTGGTTTTGTAAATCGGCATATGCAGTTTGCCATTGAGAAAATAGCGTAAGTCGGTTCGATTGCGAGGCAGTTACTTTTTGAAGCGATTCGATAACCATTACCAGAAGCGCAAAAATTCGGTTTAAAATGAATGTTTTTCCCGAATTAGTACCTACGGACGTTACCGCTTGAGAGGGAGATCCGGTATAAGATTGAATATATAAGGAAAGTGCATTATCTACCCATTTGTCAAAACTTGAGGAAGGGGTAAAATAGCCTTTCTCATCGATCATCTTTTGAACAAAAGCATTAAAGATTTCCGGAGTTAAAGTGCCTCCTGTAAAACCTTGCAAGATTTGAGCATAAGAAAGTCTTGCACCTACATCGACATCTTGCTGGACTTCAACAATTCTTTGTAAAAAGTCGCTAAAGTTATCGCTATACTGTTGGCTGAACGTTCCACCTGAAGTCCCTGTGTACACAAAGGTTTTGGCAAAATTGTTGAAAGCCAAAACAAAGAGATCGTCCGTCGTATCGCTGCCGCTGAATTGGCTTGGAACTGCATCGTCAATATCCATCGGATCATAATCAGTTCCACCTTGGTTCGTTATGGTAGAAAATCCCGCCTTTAATGTTGTGTATAAGGTACCAACCCAATAATTCTGCTCGGCAGGAGGGATGGTTCCTCCTACTTTTTCATATAGATAGGTTCTAAATTGAACAACGAAATCGCTTATATTTCTAGGAATGCCCTTTTCCACAAAGAACGATTCCGTATAGTTGTTAGCGGTAGATCCAGTGATTCTTTGCTCCTCTTGTTGCATTGCAGTAATTAAAGGCGTTGCAACAGCGTTGAGATCTTGCCCTACTGATTGAAGATAAGCCTGGATAGCATCTTCACCTTGTAGGTTTAAATCGCCGGGATAACCGACTCCATTATAATTATTAGACATATATTATCCTTTTATCCCTTGAGCCATACGTTGGATAGTTTGAGTCAATTGTTGCAAAATGGCCGAGGCCGATTTGTAATACTCTTCAAAAACGAACAGGAAGTTTCTGACGTTTTCTTTTTGAGTATCATTAAGCGACTGCGCCGAGGTAATCGCTTTGGTGATATTGTTTTGTATGGCACCTTGTTGAGTTATATCTCCGCCTTGAACGACATCGTATTTATCTATGAACCACGCAAACGTGTCTTGCGTTACTGCGTCAGTTGGGGGCACTTGAACGTTGAGTAAATCGTTATAAACGGACTTTAAAGTGCCGTAAAGCGAACCGGTCGCATTTCTTTGAGTGGCAGTAAATTGTTGAGAAAGCTGTGCGACAAGAGCGGCTACAGAGTTTCGGTAGGAAATCAGCTGGTTAATAGCATTGTATCCAGACGGAGTTATCGCAAGATAGCTCGCGTCCACACTGACAGGATCTCCATCGCCATTCACTGACATTCGTAGAGCGTATACCATCGTGGTCCAGCTGGCAGGTACCGTAGGCACAATAGGTGTACCAAAGAATACGGATGCAAGGGCCTTATATTTTTGCAGCGATTCCTTGGCGCTATCATCGGGATTGTTATAGCTGAAATTGAAGCTTCCTCTCGAAGAAACCACGATTTTGTTATGCCAGTCCTGAATAGCGGCAAGAGTATTTAATACTCCATTAGTCGTTGTGAGGGCGCTTTCAAGGTCGCTTAACTGTTCATCGATGACATCATTTGCAGTTCCCACGTATTCAAGTTCAACTAAAGCTTGTATCGATCGGTTTCCGGGGGCGGTATTTAATGCGACTCTTAAAGTGTCGCCAATAGTGCCTGAGAGAACCGATAAATCTTTCCAGTCTTTTAATTGCTGGGCTGTAAGGGAAAAGCTACTTACATCACCCGTCGCTCCTACCGCATAAAATGAACGAACGAGAATATCAAGGCTCGTTGCCATTTCCACGTTTAAGAAATAGAGCTTGGTGGGGTTGGTGGCTGATGCGGGATTTGATTCATCAAGAGGAGTAACAATCCCATCTCTTGCAAGAGCAAGTAAATTCTTAATGGCGGTTGCTATGGCGTCAGCGTCAGCTTGTGTCGTTGCAGACGTTTGCCCTGGGTCACGGTTGAAGTAATTCGCGAGAACAGTGAGTTGCTCCTGATAAGCTGCCGAAACAGCATTTGACGTCCATTCATAACGAGCGTATGTAGTGCCGTCTAGGCCTGCTACATTCACTTGTGTTAGGTCATATCTGAAATCTACGGTCATACCTTAGATCTCCTAATAAAAGACTAACTAATTTCTAAAAGAAATTACAATTCTAGTTAGAATTTAATCGCCTATTTTTATAAACTTTCTTATTTAATATAATACTCTTATACAAATTATTTTTAAAATTTACACTATCTTATCACTTGTGCTGTAGCCGGTACCGGCAGGACTTCCTCCCTTCATTTCAGTAGAGTGGATGCCGGCATAAGCAGGCTTATCACTGTAAACCAAAAAGTTAGCTGCATTGTACTTGTCTCGGGCGAGGTCGTCTGCGCTCCAATTCATGGTTAAACCATCATTAAAAAGGGTCGATACATTATCGCTTTGATCACGTTGAACCGCTTTGTTGTAATCATTTAATCTTTGGTCAACGAGGCTCAAAACTGAATTGGGACCCGCAACTAAAATATCGGTGAATTTGTCCGCTTGAGCTTGCGATTCTTCGGGGATTGCGCCGGGTTGGTTTAAACTTGCAACAACTCTTTCGTTAAAGGCGGCCCCTAATTCTTCGCGTGTTAAAGGCTCTGTTTGTACAAACGATCTTAAAGGATTATTTGCGGCAGCTTCAGCCTGAGTTAGAAACTCATTTGCATTTAGGCCCGCTTCATTTAAAAGCGCTTCTTTTTCTTCTCTAGATTTGGCTTCATCAAGGCGGCTTAAAAGCTCTTCTCGATCTTCTCTGTCTAAATTCGAATCATTAACTTCTTTTCGAAGTTCGGAAGCTTCGATCCGATTTCTAACTTCATCTTGTAAGGCTAAAGTGGCGCTATTGGCATCATCAAGAGAGGTGCGTACGGCTTGAATGCTTGCCTCTGTTCTTGCCGAATCAAGTTCTTCTTTCTCTAAGCTCGCTCTTACAGAATCTAAAAAGGCTTGTTTCGCGGCATTGTCAGAGTCAATTGCTTGTTGTTGAGCAGCGGCAATAAACGCATCCCGCGCGATTTGATCGGCCTTTGCTTCGGAAAGTTGGGCTTGATCTTGAAGGCTCTGTGAAGTCAAATCGATGATGGCCTGGCCTATAACAGGACTGTCGAATGCGTTTTTAAAGGCGATAAGGCCTTCAGTTAATTGAAGGATGGTATCTTTATCAACAGATCCTAAATTCGCGAGAACCTGAGCGAGTAGGCCTGAGCTTCCGATGGCTTTTTCAATTTGTAAAATCACGGCTTGAGTGACTTGTAAGAGAATGGCAGCTTCAATCCCTTTTACTAATGCGGTAATGTCTTCGATGTTTTTGGTTGCATCGTCTTGAGCTAAAATATTAAAGACCGTCTTATAAATAGTTTCGTCACTAAACACGGCTTGTAAGTTTTCTAGCGTATGGAGGGCGGTTCCTGTTAATACGGAGGGAGAAGTGTTGGGTGTAGGTCCTACAAGGCCTGATCCTGCGATCACGCTTGCATCGGGAGCAGTTCTATTAAATACTACTCTAGACTCGATGAGATCGGTCAATTGTTCTAATTTGGCTTGAGTAACCAGACTGGGATAAGCGTTTTGTGATTTATAGACATCTTCAATGGCTTGGCTGTTCATTTGAACAGGAAGATTCGGATTGGACTTGTTATCACCCGCCGTTGCCAAGGCACCGCCGGTCGCGTTCACAGTAGGATCTTGATTGACAGGAGCTGCATTATTAACCCCCGCTTCCAAATTAAACTGACCAAAAGCTAATTGATAGTAGTTTTGAAAGGCGATTTCTTTATCGGCTCTATCGTTTGCATCTCCCAAAGTTTTTAATAAATTTTCGGTGGGTAAGATGTAGGTATTATTAAATTGTTCTTCGGTGATAGGGTTTGGATTATAAATAACTGCAGGGGCGCCGATGGGGAAGTCGGGTTGAGGAGCTGTTCCGGGAGTGGCGGGAGGTGCGTTAGGCAATGGATCAATGTAGGACATATGAGGAATCGGTTGGATTTCTTCAAGAACAGGGGCAGGGGGGTCTTCAGGCAAAAGAGCGGCTAATTGCTCAAGTTCATCATATTTTGGCTGTAAATCGCCGACTTTAGCATTGTACTCGTCCACTTTTTCGTTATAGTCATCAACCCATCCATTGTAATCTGCGACATCCTCGTTCCAGTTGTCGACGGCTTCATTATAGTCATCGATTGCATCTTGATCGCCGCTGCTTGCATTAAATTGGTTGACGGCATTGGCTGCCTGGTTAACATCGTCGACTAAATCCGCTGCATTATCGTTAAAATCGCCAACCGCGCCATTTTGATCATTAACGGCATCGGTGCCATCTGATCTAGCCTTATCGAATTTTTCATAGAAGGAGCTATAAGCATTGATTCTTGCTCTTAATTCGTCAGCTGAGATCGCTTTGTCAAATCGTAAATCTTTATATTGGTTCGATTCGTCCAGCAGAATTTCATCGATAACTTTTTTGTTTTCATGGGTCGCATCGCTGACGGTTTTTCTATATCCTAAAATAGTAAGGTCGGGTCGATCGGCTTGGAAAGGGCTTGAAGCGGCTTTACTTCCGCCAAGTTGAATTTGCGTGTCAGTAATATTTAGGCGAGTTGCACCCTGAAAAATTTCATTTCCCGGATTATATATGGGATTATTCGGATCGAATGAGATATTAGATGTCATATCTCACTCCTTATCTATTAACCTTAAGCTAAACTTTAGATCTCAAGGGAAATTGAATTTCCTGGATAGAGATTAAAGTCTATTCATGCTCTTAAGATTTATTATACTCTTTTATACATTTTGAAACGATAATATGTATTTTTAATATCAAATGCAGTATTTTTTAATCGTTTCTTAACAAATTTTAACCAAGACGTTAATCCCTGATTATTAATCTCAAAGAGGGAATACCGAAGGGGAGAATTTTGCTGAAGTCTAATAGAATGAGCGAGTAAGGTAATGGACACTCCTGTACTGCGATGATCATCATCCACGTAGAGAGAACTGTATAGGATTAAATTTTCATTTACTCTTTTATTAACCATCCAGCCGATCAAGGCGCCCTTATGTCTAAGCGCTACTGAATTAAGGGTTTCGATAGGATAGTCTTCCAAAGGGTTAATATCTTCCGTAACTAAACCCTGCCTAACTTTTTGTTTAATAAGGTTTTTTTCTTCTTCAGTAATATTGAAAGGCTCGATTGTGTAATCCGGAAGTAGAGGGGGAGGATTGTCAAACCAATCGGGATGAAAGAAATGCTGATCTACGAAATAGCGAGTAAAAGTAGGGTAAGCGGGAGAAAATCCTCTTTCATCAAGCAGAGATATCAAATCAGGTGTAATTTCTTCTTCTTCATAAGAAAAAGTTAAAGAGTCCATTTTTTGGTTTTGGATATCTTGCTCAAGTGCGTCTAATAATAAATGTGCAGAATCCCTTCGATCCGCTTTAATCGACTGAAGGTAGACTCGTTGCATTTCAGGAATAAATTCTGCCACTAATAGAGCTATTGGACCCGGATCAAGAACGGTATAGACTTGCAAAAATTCTGGATTAAAGTCTTCGAAAAGATACTTGGAATAAGAAGAGACTAATAGTTCGCGGTAGGGAGCCAATTTTAGGTTTTCGGCTCCCACTCGCTCTAGTTTCATGCGATTTTAGATCGAATAACAACAGGCATTGTATTGTTGGCGACTGTTTCTTCACTGATAATAACTTCACTCACCGTATTGTCTGAAGGAATCTCATACATTAAATCGCGCATGGTATTTTCAAGTATCATTCTGAGAGCGCGCGCACCAGTTCCAGCTTTAATCGCTTTTTTAGCAATCGCCCGTAACGCTTCGGGTTTAATCGTCAATTTGACGCCTTCGATTTCAAACATCTTTGTAAACTGCTTAACAATTGCGTTTTTAGGCTCAGTGAGAATGTGAACAAGGTCGTCTTCCTTTAATTCATTGCAGTTGACAATGCTATTAAAGCGACCAATAAACTCAGGAATCATGCCGAAGGAAATAAAATCTTCAGGTTCTACTTTTGAGAGGAGTTGGCTTTTTTCATCGGCATCAATGGATTGGGTTTCGTTGGATGTAAATCCAATTTGTCCTTTGCCCAGACGTTTTGCGATGATTTTATCGAGATTGACGAACGCTCCACCTACAATAAAGAGAATATTTTCAGTGTTAACCTTGATATATTCTTGATTGGGGTGCTTTCTACCGCCTTTTGGAGGGACATTTGAAATCGTTCCTTCAACAATTTTTAAAAGAGCTTGCTGAACGCCTTCACCGGATACATCTCGGGTAATCGAAACATTTGCGGTTGTTCGGTTAATTTTATCGATTTCATCGATATAAATAATTCCCATCTCCGTGCGAGTAAGGTCGTAGTCGGCCGATTGCAAAAGACGAACGATAATATTTTCTACGTCTTCACCCACATAGCCCGCTTCGGTTAATGTAGTGGCATCTGCAATGGCGAAAGGAACATCCAAGATCGTAGCCAGCGTTTTTGCCATCAATGTTTTGCCGGATCCGGTAGGGCCGAATAGCAACACATTGGATTTTGAAAATTCAACTTCAGAGCCGCTTTTTAGATTTCGAATCCGTTGATAGTGATTATAAACAGCGACGGATATGGTTCTTTTTGCTTCTTCTTGTCCGACAATATATTCATCGAGACGAGCTTTAATCTCTTTGGGCTTTAAAAGCTTAAAATCAACGCTAGGAGTCGACTTTTTTTCTAATATATTTGTGCAGAGCTTAACGCATTTATCACAGATAAAAGCGGAAGGTCCCGAAATTAATTTTTCTACGGCTTCTTCTGTTTTTCCGCAGAAGGAGCACGAGGGCGTTTGCCCTTCAATTGGTTTTGAAGTCATGGTTTTTTCTGTAAGACTACCTCATCAATCAAACCGTAGGCTTTTGCTTCATCAGGACTCATAAAAAAGTCTCTTTCCGCATCGGCTGCGATTTTTTCTGGAGTCTGTCCGGTATGTTCGGACATGATTTTATTAGTCAGGGTTTTTAGGTATAAAATTTCTCTGGCTTGCAAAGTGATGTCGCTCGACGTTCCGCCTACTCCACCGGAAGGTTGGTGGATCATAATGCGTGAGTTAGGTAAAGCGTATCGTCTTCCTTTTGTTCCCGCCATAAGTAAAAGAGCGCCCATTGAGGAAGCTTGTCCAATACAGTAAGTATTAACGGTGCAACCCATCCATTGCATAGTGTCATAAATAGCGAGACCGGCGGAAATGTAGCCACCTCCCGAGTTTATATAGATGTGCACTTCTTTTTTAGGATCTTCCATCTTCAAAAAGAGAAGCTGGGCAACCACAACGTTTGCTACATGGTCTGTAATATCCGTGCCGATAAAAATGATTCGATCTTTTAATAGACGCGAATAAATATCCATCGACCGTTCCCCGCGGCCAGTATCTTCGATCACATAGGGAGTTAGTGAAAGACTAGGGCGTTTTTCCATAGCAAACCTCAAGCGTTAAACTTAATATAACCTGTCGGTTAGGTTATCTCCAAGAAAAAGAGCCAAACCTACTTCAAGTTTTTAGCAATTAGCTCGTCAATAACTCTTTCATGGACAAGCTCTCTTTGGATATTTGATTGGATCCTAGGGAAGCTCTCTTCCGGGACCTTTTCCCCCGTTTCCATATAATATTGAGTAATTATTTGGATCATACGGTTATTGATTTCTTGCTCAGTGGGCATTTTTGTCCCGAGTTGAGTCCCGATATGCGGGATCAAATAGGCGAGGCGCATGACCCCTTTTCCATTATCAAATAACTTTTCGCGATAAGCTTTAATGTCTTCTGCAGTCTTAAAGTTCGCTTTGTCTCTCTCTATCAAGCGCTTGCAATCTTCTTCCAGCCCTTTTAAGTCGCTTGCAGGAAGATCGAATGAGTATGTCGCTTTAAGAGTCTCTTTAACTTGATTGCGTAGAGCGGTTTGAGCTTCGTCTTTATGTTGCTTATTCTGTTGAAGTTCGATTTTTTGTTTTAAATCTTCAAAGTTGTCGGCACCGGCTTTTTTGGCTAAATCGTCATTCGCTTCAGGTAAATGAGCGGTCTGCGCTTGTATAATAGTGATGCGGCATTTATGCGGGGTGAAATCGGCGTCAGTATTATCAGCCTCTTTTTCAGACATTCCTTCAACGGAATCGCCCACATTTTTTCCTTTTACAAGCTTACGTGCCCAAGCAGGCATGCCTTTTTCCGTTAGTTGGAAGCGGCTATTTTCGTAAGCTTTAAAAGGAGGTTCTTCATCGATGACTTCAATGTCGACAATTACGAAATCCTCATCTTGAACCGGACGATCAACGACATCATGGAAATGTCCATGATAGAGTTGGATCTGTCTGATTGTATGCTCAATATCATGTGCAGTCGTTTCTTTGATCGGTACAGGAGTGATCGAAATGTCGTCCACATTAACATTGGGCAATTGAGGATAAGTTTCATATCTAAAAGAAACATCGGCGGAACCATCAGGTTGCACCTGAAATTTTTCAACTTCAAGACCAATATCTTGCTTTAGAGGGTAAATCTTTGTTTCGTCCATTGCATGTTTGCAAGCGGAACGAATAGCGACGTCGCGTAATTCATTGTCGATATGTTTGCCGTATTGAGTAACAATCATATCATCCGGTGCCTTTCCTTTACGAAATCCAGGTACCGTTACTTCTTTATTTATAGTCTTTGTAGCTTGACTGCGAAGAGCCTTCATCTCATCGGGACTAATTTTTACAGAAAAGCGTGCCACACAATTCGGCAAGTTCTCCATTACTCCACTATAAGAATTAGATTTAAATTCCATAACTCTCCTAAAAAAATTAGCAAAAAAATAAAACGCGGTCTGATCCTGCAACTCCTTTCCCAAACAAATTTTGATTTAGGCTATTAGGAAAAGGAAGGTTGGCTGGTCATACTATATATAGCGGGCGATGAGGCTCGAACTCACGACCCTCACGTTGGCAACGTGATGCTCTACCACTGAGCTACGCCCGCAAAGAAAAAGATAGCGGGCGATGAGGCTCGAACTCACGACCCTCACGTTGGCAACGTGATGCTCTACCACTGAGCTACGCCCGCGCTATCTGTTGTTTTAAGTGCAAGTGTTTGAACACCAAGCACACAGTCAACGGCGAAAGTATAGGAATTCGTAATTTTTGGAACAAGGAAAAACAGAGAGTTGTTTTTAAAAAATTATTTAATGACAAGTTGGTGGGGGGGAGTTATACTGCCGACAAATCCAATTATTTTTTTGAGAGCCAAGGAATCTCTAGATGCTGAATTTCAGGAAGTTAAAACAGGATTATTCCCCTTCCATACTAAAGGAAGGTAAGCAAATTTCCGATAAAGAAATGGTTTCTCACGCGAAAGTGGCTAAAATGGACGGGCAAGTAGTTCGTTTGAAAGGTCGCGTTCAGAGCCAATTTGCAAATAGTTATAACTGTGAAATTGAAGTAGATATTTCAAGTTCGACGATTGTTGATTCCGACTGCGATTGTCCTCATAAATATGACTGTCAACATTTAGCGGCTGTTTTATTCCATCTAGAAAATAATTTTAACGAACTAGTTGTAGCCTATTCTAAAGAGGGATCTAAACCTGATAAAGTTCTTGAAAAGACCTTTAAGACCGCATCTGAAAATACAGAAATCAACAAAAAGAAAAAAAACAACAAAGAGCTTCTTGAAGAATATACTTATGCTTCGGGCATTTTAGGAAAATCCCCCTTCTTTTTACATGATCAAGACGAGGTACCCGAAAAAGCTGAACTGATCATCTTATTCGAAGAGAAGAAAGAAATTGAGTTTCAACTTGGATTAAGGCTTGAAAGCCGATCAAAACCTCTTAGCCTTCCCAATTTAAAAGATTTCTTTGAGGCCATTAAATCTGAAGAGCCCTTTTTCATTGGCAATAGAAAGTATTTACTAACTTACACCTCTTTCGAAGGCATTTATAAAAGTTTATTGAAGTGGATTATTGATCATCACGTAATGCCGGATCCGAAGGGGACAGAAAAGGTTCAAAAAAGTGCTCTAATCGATGCCGAAAGCTTTGGGATGATTTTAGCCGAGGCCTACGAAAGTGCCATTCAAACGCCGAGCACCGACGAAGGGGAGTTATTGCCTGCATTATTTGTTGGAACCGTTGATGAGCCCTTAAAATATTCGGAGCGTCCCGCACAGTTTAATTTTGAGCTAGAATACTTAAGCTCTCCCGCTCCCAAAATTCTTCTTAAGCCCAAATTGATCTTAGATGACGAAGATGCAGTCGATTTATCACAAGTTGCCTTTTACGAATCTCTGAAGCCCGGTGTCATCTACAAAAATACGTATTATCGTTTTGCGCCTCATATAAAAAGAAAGCATTTAAGAAATTTAGCCCAGTTCCAGCAACTCACTATCCCTGAACCTTTGTTTGGAACTTTTGTTGAAAATACATTGCCTGAACTTGCGAAGATTGCAAAGATTTCGAACAAAGAAGGTATTGATAAATACACTACCGTTCCTTTTGTAGGTCCTTTAAAAGCGGAATGTGATTTAAGCTTCATGAATGGCGAGCTTGAAGCTTCGTTAAGCTTTAGCTACGACAATATTAAAGTACCTTCCGCTTCGATTCAATTAAGTCTAGATGACATCACCTCTTTTGTTACAAATACCGGAATCCATGCGAGAAACTTAACAGAAGAGCAAGAGATCATTAGCGCTTTATTCCAAGATTTTATTTTTGATGCACTTGCAGGGGTTTATACTGCGAAAAATGATCGTAAGATTGTCGAATTCATGACAGAAGTGATTCCGGCAAATCAAGGTAAAGTTAAATTCAACTGTCCTGAAAATCTTTTAGAGCAGTTTTTATATGACAATACGACATTTACCCTAAAACTCAGTGAATCAAGTTCGGTCGATAAATTTAAGTGCGAGCTAAAAGTCGATGGTCATTTAAAGGGCACTACTCTCGATTTACTATGGGATTGTCTTCTTTCCAAAAAACCCTACATTGAGCTCAATTTTAAAAAGGCCACAAAGAACTCAAGGGGTTACAAGATTCTAGTATTAGATCTAGAAAAACTCAGACCGCTTATTCAGATTTTCGATGAAATCGGAATTAAAACGCTCGATGATCATACCGAAGAAAGACCTTTATTCAATTTAGTGACAATCGATCCGAAAATATTTGAGAACTTGCCGATCAAGTTCAGCATGTCTGACAAACTTGAGAAGATTCAAAGACAAATGCAAGGGGCAAGTGAGCTTAAAGCATCAGAAATTCCCGCAAATCCAAGTTATCCATTAAGAAGCTATCAGGTTGAAGGGATTCATTGGCTTGAACGTATTCGTCAAATGCATCTAGGCGGAATTCTTGCAGATGATATGGGTCTTGGTAAAACGTATCAAGCTATCTTGGCTTTAACCCAATTTGTAAAAGAAAACCCCGGCGTTCCTTCATTAGTTGTTTGTCCGACCTCTTTAGTATACAACTGGTATGAAGAACTAGGTAAATTTAATCCAAAATTAAATCGTATAGTTATAGATGGAAATCCGGCAGAAAGAAAAAAACTCATTTCAAAAGCAAATAAAAACGATCTATTGATTACCTCTTATAGTTTGCTTCAAAAAGACATCGAACTCTACGAGGAAATTCCTTTTGGTTATGCTATTTTAGATGAAGCGCAGCATATTAAAAATAGGGGCACTCGAAACGCGAAATCGGTTAAGCAAATCAAAGCAAGACATCGTCTTATTTTAACAGGAACTCCCATTGAAAATTCGCTCGAGGAACTTTGGAGTTTATTTGATTATTTGATGCCGGGTCTACTATCAAGTTACGAAAGATTCTTAGAAAAATATATCAAGAGTCCCGTTAAGCCGCTTAATGAAAGTTTAGATCTTCTAAAGCGTAAAGTTTCACCGTTTATTTTACGCCGTATGAAAAAAGACGTGCTTGAAGATCTTCCACCCGTCAGCGAAATCGTTTATCACTGCCAGCTATCTGACATTCAGAAAGAACTCTATAAATCGTACGCAGAGTCCGCTCTTGAAGAGTTAAAGAAACTCGTTAAGAAAGAAGGTTTTGATAAAGTTCAGATTCACGTTCTTGCCACTTTAACAAGATTGAAGCAAATTTGCTGTCATCCGGCCATCTTTGCCAAAGAAAAAGCAGAAATGCATGACTCAAGTAAATATGACATGTTGCTCGAGTTGCTTCAAACGCTCATTCAGGGAAAACACAAGACCGTTATCTTCAGCCAATACACTAAAATGCTCGATATTATGCGGCAAGACCTCGACAAGATGAGAATTAAATACGAATATTTAGATGGAACTACTAAAAATAGATTGGGAGTAGTTAAAAACTTTAATGAAGATGAAAGTATTTCCGTGTTTTTAGTTTCATTAAAAGCTGGAGGATCGGGACTTAATTTAACCGGTGCTGATACCGTTATTCACTATGATATGTGGTGGAATCCAGCCGTTGAAAATCAAGCTACTGATAGAGTTCATCGTCTCGGTCAAAATCAATCCGTTTCCGTTTATAAGTTAATTACGTTAAACTCCATCGAAGAGAAAATAGTAGAACTTCAATCACGTAAAAAAGAGCTTGTTCGTCAGGTAGTAACCTGCGATGAAGAAGCTTGTGCCAAATTAACTTGGGAAGAAGTATTAGAATTACTGCAGACATAATAGAGTACCAATATGAATAAAAAATCCGAGCAAAGTTTTTTTGAGGGCGTAACAAAATCCTGTTTTAATCAGGTCAACAAATTTCGAGGTGTTTTTTCCAACGATATCGGAATCGATCTCGGAACGGCAAATACACTTGTTTTTGTAAGAGGAAAAGGGATCGTTCTCGCTGAGCCCTCCGTTGTTGCTGTCGATTCTTTGACAAATGAAGTGCTTGCAGTTGGACATAAAGCGAAAGCGATGTTAGGTAAAACTCCGCGAAAAATCCATGCCGTACGACCGATGAAAGATGGAGTGATTGCCGACTTTGAAATTGCAGAAGGGATGTTAAAAGCGCTAATAAAACGAGTAACCCCTTCCAGATCGCTTCTAAGACCCAAAATTTTAATTGCTGTTCCATCGGGCATTACCGGTGTAGAAAAAAGAGCCGTTGAAGACTCTGCTTTACATGCAGGCGCCCAAGAAGTCATGTTGATTGAAGAGCCAATGGCAGCTGCAATTGGTGTAGATCTTCCTGTTGAACAACCCTATGCGAGCATGATCATCGATATCGGGGGCGGTACAACAGAAATTGCAATCATTTCGCTCGGTGGCATTGTAGAATCACGTTCGCTAAGAATTGCGGGTGATGAGTTTGATGAATGTATCATCAACTACATGAGACGTACGTACAACTTAATGATCGGTCCAAGAACGGCCGAAGAAATTAAGATGACGATCGGCTCCGCCTATCCGTTGGGAACAGGCGAGCTTGAAATGGAAGTTCGCGGCCGCGATCAAGTAGCCGGTCTTCCTGTTACCAAGCGTATTAATTCGGTTGAAATTAGAGAATGCTTAGCTGAACCTATTCAGCAAATTATCGAAGCTGTAAAGCTCACTCTCGAAAAATGCCCTGCAGAATTAGCAGCCGATTTAGTTGAACGAGGTATGGTGTTAGCGGGGGGTGGCGCTCTTATTAAAGGTATCGATAAAGCGCTCATTAAAGAAACGGGCCTTCCTGTCACTATCGCTCCGAACCCTTTACTTGCTGTTTGTTTAGGAACAGGAAAAGCTTTAGAATATATTGATAAGTTCAAAAAGAAGAAGCTTTTATGACAAAGGCGCTAGCCGCCTGGGTAGATGAAATAAAAGCGCTCACAGAGCCTTCCTCCGTTGTATATTGCGACGGAAGCGATGAGGAATATGAGCATATGATTGCGCTTATGCGCAACAATGGAGCGCTTTTTGATTTGCCTAAGCGAAAAAATTCTTACTTGATCCGATCCAATCCAAAAGATGTCGCACGTACCGAAGCTTGCACTTATATTTGTTCCAAAAAAAAAGAAGATGCAGGCCCTACCAATAATTGGTTAGAACCTGAAGAGATGCGAAAGCGTCTTCATAAGTTATTTAAAGGCTGCATGAAAGGAAGGACGATGTATGTCATTCCTTATAGTATGGGCCCTTATGATTCTGCTCTTTCTCACGTCGGTGTTGAAATTACCGATTCTCCCTACGTTGTGGCCTCAATGAAAATCATGACGAGAATCGGAACAGAAATACTCAGCATTATTAATAAAGGCGTTGATTACGTTCCCGGTCTTCATTCAGTAGGAGCTCCTTTAAATCTAGGGGCAAAAGACGTTCCTTGGCCCTGCAACTTAAATGAGAGGGTAATTGCCCATTTTCCAGAAACCAGAGAAATTTTTTCTTACGGTTCCGGTTATGGAGGAAACGCTCTTCTTGGAAAAAAATGTTATGCCTTAAGAATTGCAAGCGAAATTGGACGTGATGAAGGCTGGCTTGCCGAGCACATGTTAATAGTGGGTGTGACCAATCCCGAAGGAAAAAAGAAATACTTTGCAGCCGCTTTCCCTTCGGCTTGTGGAAAAACTAATCTTGCCATGTTGACCTCCACTCTTCCCGGCTGGAAAGTAGAAACAGTGGGCGATGACATCGCTTGGATGAAAATAGGGCCCGACGGTCAGCTTTACGCCATCAACCCGGAATACGGATTTTTTGGAGTTGCACCTGGTACTTCTAAAAAATCAAATCCCAATGCTTTGAAAACGTGTGAATCGAACACCTTATTTACCAACGTAGCCTTAACCGATGAGGGGGATGTCTGGTGGGAAGGATTATCTGATCCTCCCGCGCATCTAACCGATTGGGAAGGCAATAGTTGGACGCCCGCTTCGAAAACCAAAGCCGCTCATCCTAACTCTCGTTTCACATGTTATGCAAAACAGTGCCCGGTCATTGACCCTAATTGGGAAAGTCCTACAGGGGTTCCCATTTCTGCCATCTTGTTTGGGGGAAGAAGAGCAACTACCGTTCCGCTAGTCACCGAAGCCTATAACTGGAATCATGGAGTTTTGTTTGGAGCTTCCCTATCTTCTGAGCAAACCGCTGCAGCAGAAGGAAAAGTAGGAGAGATTCGTCACGATCCTTTCGCGATGCTTCCTTTTTGCGGATATAACATGGGAGATTATTTTGCCCATTGGATCAGCATGGGGAAGAAAATGAAAAAAACACCCAAGATCTATTTGGTCAACTGGTTTCGAAAAAATGAGAAAGGCGAATTCTTATGGCCCGGATTTGGCGAAAATATTCGTGTTTTAAAATGGATTTTTGAGAGATCGGATAGCGATAACAATGGAGTAAAATCTGCCATTGGAATTGAGCCTGAAAATCTAGACTTATCAGGTCTTAAAGTCGAACAAGAGCCCTTATTGAAAGTAAATGCACATGAGTGGGAAAAAGAAGTGCAAAATTTACAGAAGTATTTTGCCCTCTTTGAACCTCGTTTTCCTGCTGAATTAAAACAAGAGCTAGGCAAATTCCGTGAGCGAATTACATCTTAATCAAGTCAAACGACTTTCTACTCTTTTATTTGTCAGTTTAAGTTTAAACGCTTGTATGGGTGTTGCGTTAGGATACTATTTTTGGGTCGATCGTCCACCGACCCCCATTTGTGAGCATAAGCCACTCGCTTCAAATAAAGCTCATCCTCCGGAAACCGTACCATTAGAAGCTCGAGTAACTCTTCAAGCAATGAAAAAGCTTCCAATACAAGATTTAAAACAAAAGCTTCTTGACTCACGCATCGTTGAAAACGGATATACCGTACGAGATTTAAGCCTTGCAGCTTTAAGCGGATTTTATTTAGTCGATATTGAAAAAGCGCTTCAGAAACCCCTCGAAGAAAAATGGCTAACTTATGGGAAAGAAGGGGAAACGATTATTGTCTATCCAGACTTAAAAGAAGAAGACTACAAACAAGTATTGAGTTATTTGGAAAATGAAAAGTGGCCTTTCAAAACTCATGGGTTATTTAAATTATTAAAGTCGGATAAATGGAACGACGATATCAGCTTGCAAAATGCTTTTTTCCTAACGCCTGAATTTATAACTTTTGAAAATCTCTTTAGTCGATATCAAGTTGATAGAAAAGATTTGCTTGAACTTATTTTGGGCGCCGATTACGGGAAATTAAAAGCGTATCACGAAAGACATAAGGCCATACACGATTTGTCAGAAGGTGAACGCAGACTTATTCTCCTCGATTATTTAAATGGTGCCTCGGCTCAAGCGGCTAAGATCCTTTTAAAGCAAGATTATGAATATGCCCTTAAAAAGGTGGATGATAATCAAGCCATACTTATTTTAACGTTATCTCGAGTGAAAACGCCAGAAGCTGAAAAATATGCCAAAGCCATTATTACATCGCCTCGCTCTGATCGTGTTAGACGAATAGCAGTCGAGCGTCTGTATGAATATGCCGGAAATCCACTGCCGGCTCAATTTGATCTTGCGGAAGCCTTAAAAACCTATCTACCCACTACTCCCTCTATTCCTATTAAACAAAACGTAGCGCCCGTAAAACCTATAAAAATAGCAGAAGTTACCGCTAAAACTCCTAAGCCGAGTTCTAAGCTACCTCTTAAAAAAGAGAAAATTTACATCGTTCAAGCCAAAGACAGCTTACCAAAAGTTGCCAAGCAATTTAATGTCGATGTGCAATCGATTAAAAGGATGAATGGGCTTGAATCGGATGTGATTAAGCCGGGGATGGCTTTAAGAATTCCATTGCCTCAGGCTTCTGTAAAACCTGCAACAAAAAAATCGGCCATATGATTCATCAATTGAAGGTTAAGCACGAACTTCCCATAACTATTAATGAAGCATGGGATTTTTTTTCTAAACCTTCGAATTTGAATAAGATTACGCCGGAATTTGTCCATTTTGAAATGGGTCCCGATTTTACCGATCAAGAAATGTATGCAGGGCAGGTTCTCTCATATACCATTCGACCCCTTTGGAATATCCCCATTAATTGGGTAACTGAAATCACCCATGTTGAAAAACCCAATTATTTCATCGATGAACAGCGTTTTGGCCCCTACTCATTTTGGCATCATGAACATCGATTTCGTGATACTGAAAAGGGGGTGGAAATGCAGGACATTGTTTATTACAAAATGCCTTTTGGACCAATAGGCGCGCTTCTTCATTCTTTTAAAGTAAAGAAAGACATAGAAGCTATTTTTACTTTCCGAAATGAAAAACTTAAATCGCTCTTTTAAGCGGCGTTCAAGAAACGGCTTTCTTTTATGGTGTAAAAGCCTGTTTTGATACCCCCTAATGCATCGACATATTCTGGTGAGGCACTAAAAGAAGAATTAAGAGGATAGGGATAAGCTTTATTTTTTACTGAATTTGGGTAATCTCTTTCACTAACAACAATAGGAATGCCCATTCTTGCGGCCTTTTCCGTTGCTCCTTTTTGTAAAAGCTCACGTAGGATCGGATTATTGACTCGGAAGTAACTTCTTTCTAAAAATAAAACGTCATTTCCTTTTTCATCCTTTAAAACTCTCATGACGGCCCGCGCAACGATTCTGCCTTCTTTATTTCGCACGATCATTGGTTTAATTTTTCCATCCAAGAGATAACCAAGGAGAGCCTTATTAAAATCGGCGTCTCCTATAATCGATTGGCAGCTATTAATAACTTCTGTCCCGAGTAAGAGTAGATCAATCCAATTAACCGATTCTTCAACCGTTAATTCTTCAATACTGAGTTTTTGGGGAGATAACAACCTAATTATCCCACTAATATCGCTCTTAAAGAGAGGAACAGGCACAAGAGGGAGGAGCTCATTTAATTTTGCTTTAATTTCATTTTCAGGAAGAAGAAACAGTTTTAAACAAGCTAATTCAAATTTACGATCTTTATCAATAGCCAGAGGCTCTAATTCGGCAATCGCTTTTTTTATTTCAACTTCATTGTTTAGATTGGTTTTAGTTAAGAAAGAATATTTTTTTTCCTGATCAGATCCTAAGTGCTTATCATCGAGACTATTTTTAAATTCTCTCTTAAGAAGTTCGATAGGGTTTTCTTTCACTTGATTAGATGTTGAGTGAAGATCGGAGGCTTTGATAGATAGGTTATCGACCCACTTTTTTAATAAATCGGGTTTGTCTTTGAAAATATTTTGTAAATGGGGATTGTTTTCTAAATTATATCGTATCTTAGGGAAGCTCTTATCCAATACACTAGAAACAAAGGTTCCAAGAGTTTTTATTAATGACTCTCTTTCGGCAAGTGGAAGTGTGTGAAGTCGAGCAGCATAAGAAAATAGAGCTCCTGGATATCGAGGTGAGTTTTGAAAAGTTTCAGTAAATTGAGCCAAATGATCATCATTTACTCCAAAAACTTCCCGACAAGTTTGTTTCCATATCGCAACAACATCTGCGCCCTTTTTAAGACGATCACCTCTTTCAAAAAGTAAAACATCTCGAACAGATACACCGAAATTCTTTTGGTCTAGGCGGTGTTTTTCAAGAACGGTTTGTTTCGTTTTGGCTTTATTATCTGCCGGTTCAGGGGGAATGATTAGCCGATTTAAAAGCGCCTGTTTATCTAAATCGGTTAGTCTCATTTCTCGATTAAGAAGAAAAATAATTTCGTTAATCGGTTTTAAGACTTCAGAATCTTGATAATAATTTGGGGAGAGATTTTCTAAGTATTTGAAATAATCTCCTTCAATTAAGGCAAGCCCTAAAGCAGGAAGGTGTAGGTAAGGAGGAATTTTATTTCTAGCTTCTAGCCATTTGCCAAGTTTATCTTCATTTTCTTTTCTGTATATTTTGACTAAAGATTCAATAGCATTCAGCTTTAGAACAGGGTCACTCATATTTAATATGTTCTTAAGCGTGCTTTGGACTCCTTCTTGATCTAAAATGGTAAGAGGAACGCTATATTCCTGGCTTAATGCAACCAATCGACATAGAAGAGTGAAATTACTCATCTGAATGGGTAGAGTCGAGCTTTTATTGGCTAAATAATAAGACTCGAAAGATACTCCCGCCTTATCTTTAAGCTGGGCATATAGCTCTTCTAATTTTTTATTAAAAGCTAGAATATCGATCTCGTCACTATATTCGTTTGGAATGATGACCTTATTTATCTCTCTTACGATCCAATTGATGTTTTCAACGGCTTTAGAATCATAGAGTAAAATTTCTTCAAAAACATCTGACTTTAATTCTCGATCATTGCGAAGAATAAAGGAAAAAACGGCTTGTTTATATGATTGATATACTGACTCTGGTAGCTTGAAGGCTCTTAAATAAATAAGGGTACTGGCTTCATAGCATAATCGAGCGATCTCCCTATGCTTGAGGGGATCTTTTATATGATAGTTAGCAAAGTTTCTTGAAGTGCCTGTTCCATTTTGTCTCGCTGCAATTTTTGCAATTTCGAATAAAACCTCTTCATCATCAATGTCGAATCGTTCGATAAAAAGAGAAGTAGCAGAGCCGTTTTGGCTAGCACAGATTTTAGCAACTTCAATTCGATCTTCCTCTTTTAATTCAAAGTTTTTTATGTGCTGAGAGGCGCTGTGACCATTCACTGCCGCATGGGTTTTAACTAGTAAGACCTTTTTTTCATAATCATTGAGGGTGAATTTTTTGAAGAACTCACCGAAGCCAAACATTGCTTTTGCACAGACTTTTGCATATTCATAAACAAGCGTTTCATCTTTAATTTCAAAATTATCAAATGATTCCATGGCTTGAAGGCTAAATTTATTTGTTACTAGTAGTAAAAGTTCGAAACGTTTTTTTTCATCCTTGATGCCAAAGTTTTTGATGTTATTACAAATAAATCGGCCATCTATCTCGGCTATAGTTTTTGCAATTTCAAATCGTTTATTCTCATCTTTAATGTTAAAAGTAGAAAAGTCTTTCGCAATGGATTCCGCCTCAGTCTTTGCAGCTAATTTTAACGTTTCAAATACAATAGATTCGTCCTGAAAGCCATTATCGATAATTTTTTCTTCAATGGATTTTAAGTGATCTATTAGATCTGACTTTCTTTTTACAAAACCTCCAAGTTCATCCAAAAACTGATTGAAGTGCTTTTTAACATCTACCCTTTGTGGTTTGATATTGGCATTGTTAAATAAGTGAAATAATGGATCATTCATTATTTCATCAGCGAGTTGATTATAGTCGTAAACTGCTAGTATTTTTTGAAAATGAGTTGCAAAGTTCCAACTAACCATTTCGCTTACTTTAACTAATTTATTGTAGGCTAGCTGAATTTTATCTTGTAATTTTAGAAAGGATATTTGGAGTTTTTGATCCGACAGATTATCAATTCGCTCAATTAAATCCCTTTGATCCTCCTGGGTAAGAGTGGAGGCTTTTACAATTCTTTCTCTTAAATCTCCAAGTGTTTTAGATAGTTCCTTGTCTTCAATATTTCCCCTAAGGCAACCTTCGTTTTCGGTTATAAATTTTCGTAGTTTATTAGGTTCAATCGGTTTTTTTTCATCCAAATAGTTTTTAACTTGGTAGTCTACCATCCAAATGGGGAACATAATTTAATTATAAAGTTTAAAAAGGGGGATAAGAAGCCTATTGAAGAAATTAACTAAAAATTTACATTGCTTCTTTGAAAGAGGTCATTTAGGAACAGGATCATGCCCACCCTTAGACCAAGGGGCGCATCTTAATAGCCTCCATATCGTAAGCAAAATACCTTTTAAAATACCTTTTTTATGGAAAGCTTCTTCTGCGTAATGGGAGCAGCTAGGATAGAAACGGCAGGCGTTTCCGATAAAAGGGGTAAGGGTCAATCGATAGAGCTTGATAAGGCCAATGAAAGGCCATTTAAATAATTTGGAAAACATCTCTAAATAAGGTGAGCATTACTTCAATGACGATTAACAAAATAATGGTCCATTCAAGGCGACTTGAATGTTGATGATTGAGCTCGTTGGCAAGAACTTCATACATTTCGTGTAAAATATCCAAGCGATGATTTAAAACTTCTACGCGATTTCTGATGTCTAGATAGTTTGCGATCATTTGATAAAGCGGCTCAAGTTCCGGATAGTCCCAGAAAAATTCAGGTAGGTCTAATACATCGGCGTGTAAATTAATCGTGCTGCGCTCCATGAAAAGCTCGCCCATTTTTTGGCGAATTTGCGCGCGTGATAAAGAAATTTTGCCCCGCTTTTGCAATTCTTCGGGAATGATTCTCGTGTCATCGTAAAGTTTTTGGACCGTCGACTCAAAGAGATTTAATTCGACCGATTGCGCGATCCCGTGACTTATTGCGAGCTTATCTAAAATATCAAAAGAGGGGAGAATAATCTCGTCTTCTTGAATTGACGCTTTTTCACCTACTGCGTAAGTAAACTCGTCTGTTTCAATCTTATCGCAGCGAATAGTTTCATACGGCTTAAGCTCATCCATTAATTGAGAAGCGCGTTCTCTAGAAAGTCCCCAAGTAACAATAACACCGTAAGCGAATACAAACGCTTCTCCACCACCTTCAAATTCGATAGCGATTACATCTCTAAAAAACTGTGTTTTATATTGGGTGCGGATTTGGTCGAGAATAGCTTTTGTTTGATACGAATCGCAGACGCAAAATCCTATGACTTCCATGGTAAGTTATCTATAACAGATGGGACAAAGATGCGAAAGGGGGGACTTGAACCCCCACGGGATTTCTCCCACTACCACCTCAAAGTAGCGCGTATACCGATTCCGCCACTTTAGCATAAGTTGATGGGAGTACAATAGCCAATCAACTCTTTATCTATCAAGCACTAATTGAATCAAAAAATAATTTTTCCACTCCCTCGACAAAGACGCTATCGACCTCCACACTCTCGATAATAGACCGCTCCCTTGCCAGCATCAATATTTCGATTAATTTCTTTCCCTCTTCATCAAAACCATTCATGAGTCCATATTCCCAGACCCCTTCATGTACCAATAGTTTTAACCAAAAACTAACCAAATACGCATCAGGATTCATTTCCAATCGTTCCAAATACCTCGTAAATAAAATATACAAATCCTTCGCATCTTTATTCGGCAGCTGCGTTTTTTTAATTGCCGACCCCATCTTCGCCGCCGCCTCAATAGTCTTAAAATCGCCCCGTAAATTTAAAAAATGTTTAACAACCTTAGCATCCTTCAGCTTGTTTAAACTGCCCCTACCTTCGACCCTAACCCCATTTACAATCTGAAATGGGCCCAAAGAACTCTTCGCTCTTCCATATTTTTCAATAAATCCAAACAACCCCTCTTCATTAAAAATATCCAAGATCCGATCAAAGTCCCCGAACCCCATTTCACTAATAACACAACCCTCAAAACTAATTGTCATATAACCCCACAAAAAGCTATTCTATCACTCTCGCACTGATAGCTCAATGGATAGAGTACCCGGCTTCGAACCGGGTGGTTGAAGGTTCGAGCCCTTCTCAGTGCAAGATATTTTGCGAATGCGGGTTTGGATGCTTTACATAATGGGGCATCTTTAAATCTTTGCTCCTCATCAATAGCGCTAGCGGCTATTGACTCGTCGCAAATCTTTAAATCTGACCCATTCTGTAAACCCCCAAACAGCGCATTCCCAAAAATCTCGCACTGTCTCAGTGCACCTCTTTCCACCCAGAAAAAAGTTAAAGAAATTTGCGGATTCGAGAGATTCTTTGTGTCTTTGTGGCTTTGTGTTTAAAAAACTATCCTGGCGGCCCGTAAGGGCCGATCTTGCCCCGCCGATAGGCGGGATCCTAAATCCCTTTAAGCTTTTGCTTAAAGGGATCCTGTTTTCTCGCTAAAAAGTGTTAGAGGGGTTTGGAGGCGATGACGAGTAGTTTTTGGTGGGTGATGGTGATGGAACCGTCAGGGTTCGGTGGATTGTTATGGATGAATTCCGATGTTACGTCTTGAACGAATTCAAGTTGTAAAGCGGGGTCAAGGTGGTCAATAAAATTGATCAAAGGTTTTAGCCACATAAAAAGACCGAATTTATTTGCGTAGATTGTAGAGTTATCCGTTTGTTCAATGAGCTCAATTCTGAGCGATGCTTCTTCGATAAGGGCTGCATATTCTTCTACTGTGTAATACACACGTTCGGAAGATAGGGTGGGGAAATAGGGAGCCCATTTATCCGAAGTTGCAACCGTTTCAGCAACTGCGAAAACGTTATTTGGACCTTTTGCAGGCATTGTAAGCAACATGGTTCCGAATTGCTTTAAGGCTCCTTTCATAGATAGAAGGGCTTTTGATTGATCTTTCACCCAATGAAGCGTGTTAAAAGAAACAATTTTGTCGAATTGGTTTTCAAAAGGAATTTCAGTTGCTGAACCTTGTATAAAGCTCAGTTTGTCAGAACTGTATTGAGACGCTTTTTCAACCATCTCGGCAGATATATCCATTCCGACTAATTTTCCGTTCGGGATACTGTCAGCTATGTGAGCGGTGATTTTACCATCACCACTTCCAACATCCAATACCTGATCAAATTCTTCGAATGAAATATATTTCAGACTATCAATTGCCCAATTCCATTGAAGCGAAGAATTTTTCTGATAATCATCGGCATTTGTGATACCTGTTCCTGCACTAAGATAGGCAGTAGAAAGTAACAAAAAGGTGAAGATTTTGTTCATGAAAACTCCTTTGTGGTAAAAATATTAAAACTTAATATGCGCAAATAAAAAAAGGTTTTTTTCATTTTCGCTCATGCTTGGAGCCGATTTAATTTATTTTGGTTTAAGGGGTGAAAAATATAGAGAGGCTGGTATAATGAGGCTGAAACCAGTGAGGTTTTATGAGCAAAAAGTCCAAAGCAATCGAATTTGCGCAAGATGTATATGACATCCATGTGACCGGACGTAACGTCTTGGTTACTGAAGCGATGAAAGACTACGCAATTGAAAAAATAGCGAAAGTTGAGAAGTTTTTTGACCGGATCATCGATGTAATGGTGACCATGGATATACAAAAACTCGATCATCGAGTGGATATCGTCTTTAAAGTGAATAACTTAAAGATTAAAAGCCATGCCACCACCAATGACATGTATGCCTCGATCGATCTAGCTGTAAACAAGCTCGAACGTCAAGTGTTAAAATATAAAAACCGACTCCAACAGCATCATACTAAAGGGGTTAGTGAAATTGATATGAATGTGAACGTTATCGAAAATCATAAAAACGATGACGATTTTGATATCAATGATCAAATTGACGAGGAAAATTCTCGCCAGATTGTAGATGTTTTTAAACCTCATAAGATTGTAGCGAGAGAAAAAAGGCCTCTCAGACAGCTCACCGTTGATGAAGCGATTATGAAGATGGATCTTTCGCAAGATGTATTCATGATTTTTAGATGCGAAGAGGATCGAAAAATTAAGGTTATTTATCGTAGGAAAGACGGTAACTTTGGTCTTTTCGAACCTGAATGAAATATCGCTGTTTAATTCGTAAAAAAGAGGTGCCTGCAACGCCCGAAGAAAAGGTGCGGCAGGCCCTTTTAGCTTTAATGATCGATAAATTAGGCTATCCTGCCAGCGGATTTATCGTTGAAAGGTGCTTAAGTTCATTTGGCGGCCCTCAAAGACGTCTAGATATTCTTTTCTATGAAAAAGGAATTCCCTTAGTTTTAATCGAATGTAAAAGAGAAAAGATTAACCAAGAGGCAAAACTTCAAGCGCTTGGATATAATCATTTTGTACAAGCAAAAACGGTAATTATAGCTGCGTGGGGAGAGGTAGAAAGACTCGTAATAAACGACAACGAACTTAGTTGGGTGTCTGATTTTCCACAATATACACCTTCCCATCCTCAATAAGTGTTTTATAAGTAGATAAATCATCTCCAGGCATAGTTAGAGATGTTCCTGTTTCTAAATCAAATTGCCAGCCATGCCAGGGGCAAGTAATGCAGGAGCCTTCAACTTCTCCTTCACCCATAGGACCTCCCATATGGGGACAAATGGCCGAAAGCGCGTATATTTTGTCCATTTTTCGAACTAAAACTATCTCGGAGCCATTAGATAATTTAGCCGTAAATGGCTTATTCTCTTCAATTCGACTTAATTCGGTAATAAATTCCTTCATTCTTCAATTTGCTCATTTATAAAATTAATTCTAATATAGAAATATATGAAAGAGCAAGATCCCATTAAGCTTTTATTAGATCAGCTATCTAGTGTTTTGGATAAAATGCATGAAAATGCGGGTAAACCCATGTCGCCTCTTACTCCCCAAGAAGAGAAAAGACTTGAGGTGTTAGAAGAAGCGGTTAAGCGTTTCAAAGAGGCAACTGACAGGGGACTTGAACTTGAAAATTTTGATCTGGATGAGACCAAAAGAAAAGTAATGAACGAGCGAGATAAATTTCCTCGCGAGCAGCGGACTCAAATCGAAACTACGCTTAAAATGGGGCAAGATTTGATCGCTTTAAAAATAGGCCATGATAAAGCGATTAAAAAGTTAAAAAATCAGAATAAAAAAACGCCACAAGAAGCGGAAAAACCCACAAAAGAAAAGATTGTAAAACGAAAAGGAAAATTCAAAAACGTGGGTGGCGATAAAAAATGGAATCGAATCTAACCTTTCAATGGAAAAATACCGGTCCAAAAAACGAGCCTAACCTCGTTGATTCAAAGGGCCACTTCCTATTTTCCGATCAAGATATTGATAAAGAATACGAAACTTGGGTTTCAAGTTTTAATCTAGCCCCTAATAACATCATTTATGTTTATGGCAGCGGGGGAGGCTATCCGTACAAAGCTTTGAAGTCATGGCTTCAGAAGGATAAAACCCGGCGTCTATTTCTTTTGGAACCCAATCACGATTTATTTATAAAATTAAAAGAATCTTCATTTTGGAAAGAGATAGAAAAACATAATCAAGTAGAAGCTTACGAGTTAAAGAATGACGATGAGGAAAAGATTTTAGTTAAACTTTCTAAATTATCCCCATTCTTAACCACACAAGTATTAAAAGCCCCATATATTTCTGAAAGGGATCCCGGTTTCAATTTCTTTAAAATATTCTATGAATATATGCGTTTTGGTTTTCAGACGCATATCGGAGAAATGTTAAATGGAGGACTGGAGCACTTTAAAAATTTCTATTTGAATCTCTTCAAAATTCCCGGGAGTGGGCTGTTAAGCCGTTTTTTTAACCATTTCAAAGATATACCCGTGATTGTTATGGGAGCGGGTCCTTCGCTTTCAATAAATGGAAGTGAACTTCGTAAACTAAAACAGCGTGCGCTCATTATTGCGGGGGGGACTGCGATTAATGCCGCAGGCGCAATTGATATTGAGCCCCATTTGTTAATGGGGATTGATCCTTTTGCATCCGCTAGCTACAGAACGCTTTCTATTACAAGTTTTAATGCCCCTTATATTTTTACAGGTAGAAGCAATCGATTTGCATTGGGAGAGATTTCAAACCCTCTTATATTTATGGAGTCAGGCTCCACTTATGTATTTGAAAAATGGATTTTTAAAGAGCTTGACCTCTTAGCCGATAAAATGGACATGGGAACCAATGTCATTAACGTTTCTTTAAGTCTGGGCGAGAAATTAGGTGCCAAGCTTTTGATTTTGGTGGGTGTTGACTTAGCCTATTCGCAAAATAAAAACTACGCCCCTAATATTAAGAAACATGCGACCTCGTTAGATTTTTTTAATACAAAAAACGAATACGAAGAAATCCTTGTCGCAAACGATATATTCGGCAAACCTGTGCAAACGCTGAAGAAATGGGTGCAAGAATCCATATGGTATACGAATTATCGTTTAAATCATTCAAACGTTGAGATTATTAATTCAACGGAAGGGGGAATTGGGTTTTCACAAATTCCTAATATGCCTCTGAAGCAAGTCGAAGAAGTCTACTTAAAGAATAAATACGATATTGAAGGCCTCATCCATGCTTTAAGAGTGGGGAATATTGCTCGGGTTTCATCGAAAAATATTTTTGAACAATTGAATAAATTACGAACGAGTCTTAGTAAAATTCACACTCAATTAATTCAGCTTGTGTACCAAGATCCTGATGCTAAAACCTCCTACACCTTTTCTTTGGATAGATTCAAAGGAGAATTTGCATACGATCATTTTCTAAGCGAATTTGATGACATTTATCAACAATATTATGAAAGCAATGTTCTAAAAGACGGCACTGTTAATGCGGCAATTAATAGTTTAGCCGCAAAAGTTCCCTTTATCTTGAAAGTGGCTAAAGATCAACTGTCTCTATTAGGCGAAGTTCTTGAAATTAAAAAAAGTGAAGTGTCGGACGCAATTGACAATTTAAAAAATGAAAATGTTCATCATAAGTTTGAAGGCGGATATAGCCTTTATTATGTAGATGAAATTTTAGTCTCAAAGACCGATTGGCCTGAAACCAAAAAGGCGACTTATTTTTATAGAACCGGTCAAATAGCTGCGGAAAAAACTTTTAGCGAGGGGCTGCCTGAAGGTCAACACTTAGAATATTATGGGAATGGGAATCTCCGTTCAGTATTAAGCTATAAAGAAGGTTTACTTGACGGCGAAGTAAAACTCTATTTTCCAAGCGGTCATTTAAAAAGATCGATATATTTTAAGAGTGGAAAACGAAATGGAAAAGATCTCATTTATAATGACAAAGGTGTTCTAGTTAACGAATCGGCTTATATGAATGATGTGCCAGTGGGAGTCGCGATTAAAAGAAATGCGCTTGGCGAAAAAAAACTAGAACTCATTTACAGCACGGAAGGGCAGTTAATTTCGGGTGAAGTGTGGAATAAAAAGGGGAAAAAATCCCAATTTATAAATAGGCCCAATACCGATTATATTAGTTCATTGTCTGATCAAAGTGTGAAATTTGGGGAAGGGCTTGAGGTGATTTATGAAAAATTGCTTGAAGAAGTGAGCGACCTTCCTCCTGAGTTAGAAAATTTGAAAGAAGAGTTTATTCGATTGAAGAAACTAGGAGAATCGATGAGGACTCAAAGTGGAATCGATCCTAATACTCATGAAGAGCCTCTTTGGAAAACCGAAGGGTTGAAAAGAGAGTTGATGAAGCAGGTTTACGCTTACGGACAATTTTTTAACGGACTATTCAAAACCTTCCATGAAAACTTGGATGTGATCAAAAAGAAAAAAGAATGAGTTTTCAAAAGAATCTTGATCATTGGTCGTTATATGCCCCCAAAGAAGCTGTTCTTTTGCCCTACGTGGATGAAAAAGGCTTAAAACTCATTGAAGGCAAGCTTAAAGGAGAAAAGGGGTTTTACGAACCCTTTAAGAAGTTAGACGAACCGCAAGTTCCGGTAATTCTTATCTATGGTGTGGGTTTGGGGGAAAGCTATTCTTTACTTGCAGATTGGCTGAAAAAAGATGCGAATCACAAGATCATTTATTTCGAAGAAGATCCAAGAGTGATCAAACACCTTTTAAAATCAAAGCTGGGTTCAAGTTTAATTCAAGACCCTCAAGTAGAACTCCACTATATTTCTTCTTTTGACGATAAAGAAGGCGCTTTTGAAAATACCTACTGGTCAATGGTAGGGAAGAAATTTATGGTGGTCGCTCATCCTTCTTATCTTGAATGGTATCCTAGTCGTTTTGAAGAGTTTCAAAACAAAATCTTTCACGAATCCGCTATTAAAAATTCCTTAGTGGAGGAGTATTTACAGTTAAGTGTGCCCTTCTTTCGTAATTTCTATGCAAATTTAAATGAACTTCCAAAGGCGATTAGAGGAGATAAATTTTTTGATCAGTTTAAAGGAATACCTGCCATCATTACGGGTGCAGGCCCTTCTCTTGAAAAACAGATTCCCCGTTTAAAAGACCTAAAAAGCGAGGCCATCTTATTTAGCGGAGGCTCCTCCCTCAATGCGCTTTTACATAAAGAGGTAAAACCTGATTTTGCAGCCGCTATCGATCCTAATTCACTGCAAATTGAACGATTAAAAGATTCTCAACGTGAGGCAATACCCTTTATCTATCGAACGCGACTTCATTTTGAAGCGGCAAAATTAATCAAAGGAAAACGTATCTATGTACCCGGAGCCGGAGGCTACGATCTACCCAACTTTTTTGAAGAGAAGTTTGGGATAGAGGCTCCTTTTATCGATGAAGGGTTCAATGTCGTCAATTTCTTGATTCAAGTCGCAACGTTGATGGGCTGTAATCCTATAATATTAGTCGGAGTTGATCTCGCATTCACCAATCAAAAGACTTATGCCTCAGGAGTTGTTTCATCAAAAGAAAAAGAAGATTTTCAAGCTGAGGATTTTGCCCATATCATTCGAGAGGATTATCAAGGTAATAAAGTAGCAACCCAATGGAAATGGCTTGCTGAAGCCGAGTGGATTGCAAGGTTTCAAAAGGAACACCCCGACACAACCCTCATAAATGCGACCGAAGGGGGTTTAAAAATCGAGGGGATCGAACATTTATCTTTTAATGAAGTCAAGGAAAAGTATTTTAAGCAACATCCAGAGCTTAAAAAAACGATTGAAAAACATCTAAATCAATCTCCATCCTTCTCACAAAAGAAAATCGATGAAGCACGTGAAGAGCTAAAAACAAGCTTAAATAAATCGATCGAATATTTAAAAATCCTGCTCGAGGATGGAGTCAAACGTTCGAAGCGTTTTACTAATGCTGCACCTCAAATTAGCTTAATTGAGCAGGAGCTGCTTGATGAACCTGCCTATAGTTATATCTTAGATCTATTTAATAGTGTCTATGCCCGCATGCAATCAAAAGATCATCTCGATCTAAAACTTAGAAAAGTAAAAGGCGCAACACTCGAGAAGGAAAAACTTAAACTTCAAAATAAGCGGGTGCAATTTTTGATTAATGTGTCCGAGGTTAATCTTAAATTACTCGATTGGGCGAAAGGGATATAGTCCGCAAATATTGTGTGCCCGTTAATAAATCAAATCAATCGGTCAATATTATCTTCAGTTTCCCTGATAATTCTATCAAGTTTGTTTCTTGCAATTTTGCTGTTAAAATCTGCTTTAAGATTATTTAGAATCTCAAAGATTTTATACTGTTGCTCAATTTGAAGTGCGATGACTTTCTTAAGTTTCTTTTCTGAAATTTGAGCGTTAGGAGCAGCCTCTTCCAAAAGTATATGGTGTGCTTCTTGCCAATCGCTGCAACCAAAAATAGATAAGAAGCCCTGCCAAATTCTATAAATTACATAGCAAAGTTTATTCATCTCTGCACCATGATAGTTGGAGATGATTTGTCGTACTTCCTTGTTTTGAAGATATTTTTCAAAGTAAGCCGACTTAAATTCCGATAACGAGGGTTTTGGAGGCTCGATCGGCTCAATAATAAAAGTAGGTTCTTCCTTTATTTCTTC
>JAGVJG010000050.1 GCA_020051235.1 Parachlamydiales bacterium
ATCGCCACTCTTCAATATTGCGAGCGTGTAATTAGTCAAAACCAGATCGGTCACTTTGGAAGACGGGATACCAAACAACCCTTTAGCCTCACCGTTACTCCCCATCATATTTATTTTCACACAAAGAATAGACCTCATTCCTCAAACTTTAAAACAATTTCACGAACCTTTGAAATTCAAAGTCGTACTAATTTTTTAAGGCTAACTCCGTTAAAAATGCAGCCTTGGGAATTTGAAGGTGAATATTCCGTTTATCTAGATATTTTTAACGCACATCAACAAGGAAAAAACGTTTCCGGCCTAACAATCCCTTATTGCACTTATGCAAAAATAACTTCGGCTAACCGATTGAAACCCACAGTTCTTATTAAAGAATCGGATTCTACAGTAGAGAAGAACCTTAGAACTCTACCTCACTGCAAAAAACAAAAAATTGCTTATCTCGTCGCCTGTGCCCTTATGAATTTACATGCGTTAAACTGGATTCATGGGGATTTAAAAGGAGCCAATGTAGGACTTGATAGAAATGGACAAATTCGTTTGTTTGATTTTGGCGTTGCACAGAGAATAGGTGAAACTGAAAAGCTTGGCGGCACTGTAGGATATTTATCTCCTGAATTTTTGAAAAAAGGGCCTTATGATTTACTGAAAGTGGAAGCCTTTGCACTAGGTGCATTCATTATTGAAATGATCATGGGAGGCCCTCCATTCTGGGAACAAGATAAGAATCTGGAAGAGGGTTTTTCAAAGCTCAAAAGTTGGATTGATGATGTGGAGCTACATCCAAAAAGCCTACTATTTACCACCGCCTTAAAACTTTTAGATGATAATCCGGAGACTAGAATGTCTGTAAAAGAGGCCGCAGAAGCCCTTAGATTCTAGTTCCCCATTCCGCTTTTTTTAGGATTTTATATTGATCATCCGACCGAGTGATCACTTCTTCTTTTATACCCTCTGTTGTACATAATTTTAGAGAAAAATGGCCGCCATGTCTTTTTGGGTCTTCAATGATCACGCTTTTTCGCATCGGCATTGTTTTTGAAAAAATAAGATAACTATATTTTTCATCCTCATACCCAAGTGTTGCTTCTTTAAGAAGCTTATGGACCTTATGACGGTTAATTCTTTGGGCAAAATGACACCAATCGGGCGATTGAAGAGGACATCTATTTTCATGAGGACAAGGTGATTGAAGGTAGGCACCCTTTTCTATAAGCGCAGATCTGATTTTCATTAGTTCTTGATAAGCGTGTGGAGTTCCAGGCTCAATGAAGATTAAATATTTCTGCGTTTGCTCCCATGCTTTGAGAGCCATTTCTATAGGATCCTTTAGCTCACCGATTGAATAGGAAAACAAGATTAAATCATGCGGAGTGATTTTAACCTGAGTCATATCTGCAACGGTAAAACTTGCTTGGGGCAAGAGCTTTTGCCCCCATACTGAAAGTTGTCGATCTTGCTCAACACAATCAATCGTTTTGACCAGATCAAGTTCAAACGCAGCCAAAGAAGCGCTCGCAGGACCTGCTCCTAAATCTAGTAGAGAATCAAAAGGACCCTCAAGATTAGATAATACTGTTTTTGCGACAGCATATGTTGCAGGAAAACGGGTTAAAAGATAGCTTTCCTTCTCTTCAAGGGTTCTCATTCTTTTATCCCCATGAGTCCGATAACGATGAGTTAAATCGGCTCTTGCTTTCATCAATGCGGGCAAGGGAGTTTTAATTAAAGATAAGAGGTTATCAATCATTTGGGAGGAAGTGTTTTAGTTACGGTAAAATCTATAAAAGAATCAAAGGGAGATTTTCCCTTATAGTTTTCTTCCATGTGTTTCTGTATTTGTTCTTTTTCATATAAGCCTCGATTCAGAGCTTTATATTGTTCCTTTCGATCCTGAACGAGTAAATCGACTAATTCAAAATCTTTGTATAAAGCATATAAAACCACTTTAGGCGCAAGCCACAGTCTAATTTTATCTTTATTATTAGAATGCATAAAGAAGTTTAAAGAATAAATCCCGTCTATAGGATAGGGGGCTTCATTTTCTTCCTGATCCAAATTGCCCCACTCTATAAGTTCTCGCTTGGGCTTTCGATAAATTGGAGTGGCCTTAAGCATGTAGGAAAAGGTGTGCTTTAAATCGGGATCTCCCCACTTTTCAAACATTAAATCATCTAATTTAGAAATGGGATGCTTTCCCCTTTCACTAATGTCGACAATTTCACGAATCATTTCGTCCAAAAAGTTAGGGCGCTCTTCTTGCATCCTTTTGTAAAAAGGTTGATCGCTATAAAGAATACGTATCAATGCTTTAAATAATTCCTGAAATTGCGGAAATTCATTCTCGTGAATTTTTCTATAAGATGCATTTAACAAAAATTGTGCGGGAAGAGTACCTCGGCCCGTTTCTTTTGGAGCGGAAGGTGTTTTTTTCTCTTGCTCAGGTTCAACTTCTGATGGGATCCCTTTAGAGGTTTTCGTTACCGTTTTAGAGGTGATGGGGCAGAAACGAAGAGAGTCGTTATATTTAGAGTAAGCAACCACACGTATTCTATCTTGCCACTCAAAGCTTTGTACTTCATTTCTCAAAAATGTATGCAAACTTGAATAGGTAATGCTTGCCAAAACCATCAGTAGCGCCATTACAAATATAAGTAAGTTCATGACGCCTCTTTTGTGCAAGCGATAGGAAAGGCAAGTTCCTTATCTCCATTCTCAAAGCGAAGAATCATTTTTACGGCAGCAGGAGCCGCTTTAAAATCGGCAAGCCACTCTCTTGTCCAAGCGCCCGCTCGCATCTCTGCATTTGCACCCAATTCGTTTCCTATCAAAAATTGAAAATCGACCGATTCGACGTTCAAAGCGACAACTTCAAGATGCATGTCGGGCATCGTTCCTTTTTCATAGCTTTGATTGAAGGGCCATGTAGCAATGGAAAGGTGTTTTTCATTGTCGACAAATATTAAAATTAAAACATCTCCGCTATACGACGGAATATCAAAAGGAGGGTTTTTCACTTTCATCAATAAGGAAGGACCCTTAGTTAAGGGGCTTTCTTGCTTTGTAAAAAATAAAACATCTTTGTGAACTCGCTGAAACAAATCATTCAAACGAAATTGGACCAGTCTAAATTCAAATGCCTTCTTTTCTTTGGCCGATATCTGCTGGTTAACTTCAATCGTATATCTGTAAAAAAATAGGGAAGAAGTTAACAATCCAATAGCCAGTCCCATTGCTAATAAAAGCTCAAGCAACGTTAAAGAACGTTTATGAATTTTCATTTCAACCTCGGTAAGGCAAATTCATAAATCAAGTTTTTCCCGTCTATTTGAAAAACGTATACCACATACCATCCTAACGGAGTCTGAAGAAACTGGTAGTAGCCATTTTGCAAAGGATGTTTAACTTCCTGCTCTAGTTGTCCCTCAACAATTTCTCCTCTTAAGTATCGAGCGAGTAAATCCACATATAAAATAGGGACTTGACGATCATATTCCAGCTCCTTCAATTTACGATCGCTTTCAATAAGCATCGATCTAAAAGGCGCAATTAAGGGAATAACGGCAATCACAATCAGAAAAAATGCAATTAATACTTCTAGAAGTGTAAGGGGACGTTTTTTAATGAACATGCGGATCTTGAAACACAAAAGGGGTTAGCTGATCATATAAAGACATATTTCGCTGTTCGATGTTAGCAAGGGAGGGGACTTCAGTTTGCGGAAGCAAGGGAATCGGATAGCCTGGGAAGGCAACATAAAGGGTTTTATAGCCTTCAATCGTCAAAATGCCGAGCGGTGTGTTGTAACCTTGATCATTGAATCGTAAAGGGAATTCTTCTAGTTTTGTAAATCCGCGACCTTCCCATTGGAGGTTAAAATTGTAAACTCGATCGCTCTTTTTCAATAGCTCATCAAAACCCTCGGAGATTACTCCGGTAGGGATCATTTTTGAATGAAGCTCGCCATTAATTTTTTTATACTGGATTTCGATATCTATTCCAAAAAGCGCATTTAAGTTCTGCGCGAGCTTAACTTGACCCATTAACTCGTTTACATCCGATTCAAAACGCTGTTCAAGGGCAGCTTGCCTTATGTTGATAGTAAAAAGGCCGGCGATCATTAAGATCGCCGCAAGAACTACTAATATTTCAAGATAGGTGTAGGGTCTATTTTTTAATAAGTGAACCATTTTTTCTTTGGTACTCTTCAAGCTTTTTAGAGTAAACGACTACTTTGCCGTCTTCATTTTCTACGCTTAGTTTTTGACCCCATCCGTCGTAGATTAAAGCGTCCGGATTTTGAACCAATCTTGATTGAGAAATGACTTGAACCCATTCACTATCGATATCTTGGGCAAGTGAGGGGTTTTGAGCGATTGCAAGGTTCAAAATAGTTTCAACTTTTTCAATTGCCGCTTTAGTCTTGAAGGCTTTTCCTTCCTCAAGTGAGCCGCCGTAGTTATATGCAATAACTCCGGTAATCATCATGATCAATAAGATAACGACCATGATTTCCATCAAAGTTAAGAAACGACGTTTTAATTTCATAATTACCTACTGGGATAAATGACTTAAGTCGGTTAAAGGCAAAAGGACTGCAATTAAGATCAATCCGATGATAAGGCCCATGAATAGCAAAATCAACGGCTGGGTTAAAGCGAGGGCGCGTTTAATTTTCTTATCGAGTTCTTCTTCAAAAATATCGGCAACTTTATTTAGCATAGGGGCAAGTGAGCCCGATTCTTCACCAATTGCGACCATGCGGCTTGCAATTTTGGGAATATATTGTGATTGGCTAAGTTCAAAGCTTAAATGAGAACCTTCAATAATCCTTCCCTCGTATCGAACCATCTCTTCTTCAATCAAAGGGTTTTGAAGGGTGGCTCTCGCTAATCTCATCGCCTCGATTAAAGGCACGCCTCCCAAAAGAAGATTCGCAAGCGTTCGGCAATACCTTGCACCTGCCGCCTGAATCATGATCATTCCAATTAAGGGCAATTTCATTAATTGATTAAACATCCACTCTTTAACTTTGGGTTTTTTGAGCTGATAATAACCTAAAACACCCAAAAGACCCATGAGAGGAAGATAGATCCAATAATTTTCACGAACAAATCGGGAGACATTAATAACAAATTGGGTAAATCGGTTTAATTGGCCCGCCGCAAAAATACCTTCTACACTAGGTATAACAAAGGTTAACATCACTATAATTACAATGAGGGCAAATCCTCCCAAGATAAGAGGATAAATCATGGCCGTCGTCAGTTCTTTTTTAAGTTTGGCCTTCTTTTGTAAAAGCCCATTCAGTTTTTCTAAAGCATCGCTTAAGTGGCCGCCTGATTCTCCGGCAGAAACCATCGCCGTATAAAGAGGATCGAAACTATCGGGAAAAGTGCTCATCGACTGGGAGAGGCTATTTCCCCCTTTTACTTGCTCGGCTAAACTTAATAAAATTCTATGAGCTTTGCTTTCTCTCATTTGCTCTTCAAGAGCAATTAAACTTTCGTAGAGAGGAATCCCGGAAGAAATCAGCTGAGAAAGTAACATCGTAAAATTCTCGAGCTCTTCCCCTTTTAAATTTTGATTAGATTTTAGAGCGCCTTTTGTTTCAAGCCGAGTAAGGAAAATGCCTTGTTCTTTGAGTTTAAGTTTTGCATCTCTCTCATCAATCGCTTCAATGAAACCTTTTCTTTTTTTTCCGGAAGGTTCAAGGGCTTGAAAATGATATAAGGGCATTAATCTTCACAGCCCCTAGTTACTCTGAGCACTTCAGATATGGTGGTAATCCCACTCAAAACAAGCTCTTGACCATGTATCAATAAACTTCTCATGCCGCCTTCAAGAGCCATTCTTCTCATTTCAATTGCATCAGGGCTTTTTATTATTTGTTTTTGTAGGGCAGGAGTTACGGCCATCAATTCATAAATACCGTGCCTTCCTTTATAGCCCGTACCAAAACAACTAGGACACCCTTTGCCTACTTTTAACTTGGTGGCCTTGATACCGAGGGTATTTAATTCGGCAAGGCTAGGGATATAGTCTTGGGCGCATTCTTTACAAATTCTTCTGACTAACCGTTGAGCTAAGACGCCAACAACCGTTGAGGAAAGTAAATAGGGCTCAACACCCATATCGACTAGCCTCGTCAAAGCCGAGGGTGCATCATTGGTGTGAAGAGTTGATAAAACTAAGTGACCGGTTAAAGAAGCTTGAATGGCAATTTCAGCCGTCTCGACATCTCTAATTTCCCCAATCATGATTACATCAGGGTCTTGTCTTAAAATATGTCTAAGGCCCGTAGCAAAATCGAGTTTAATTTTTGGCTGAACCCCAATCTGCGCAATTCCTTTCAAATTATATTCAACGGGATCTTCAATCGTCATGACGTTGATCTCTTCGTTGTGAATATCGGAAATTCCACTGTATAAGGTGGTTGTTTTACCGCTACCAGTAGGACCGGTTACCAATACAATTCCTTCAGGAAGGCTGCTCATTTTTCTAAAATGAGTAAGGATTTCAATAGGCATTCCAATCTTATCAAGACCTAAAATGACATTGCCTTTATCTAAAATACGAAGAACAATGCGCTCTCCCCCTTGAACGGGAACGGTCGATACACGAAAATCGATTTCTCTTCTTCCCATTCTTAATTTAATACGACCATCTTGGGGAAGGCGATGCTCAGCGATATCCAGACGCGCCATAACCTTTAGACGGGAAACCAAGGGCTGAAGATATTCAGGTGAGGGAGCATGACGATTTTGTAATACGCCGTCTATTCGATAGCGAATCCTTAAACCGCCTTCATAAGGCTCAAAGTGGATATCGGATGCGCCTTGTTGAATAGCTTCTGACAAAATCAGGTTGAGAATTTTTACAATCGGAGCTTGGTGCTTATTCTCGTCTAAAAGATCGTAAACTTGGATTTCTCCGTCAAACTTGTCCCCTGTGGATTCATTGAGTTCTTTAATCTCTTGAGAAGCTTGCCCTTCTTCGCGATTGTACGCTTCATGGATTGCCGATTCTATATTTTCAGGGCTGGCATAAGCGACTTTGATGTCGCTATTAAGGATCGTTCTTAATTCTTCAATCGGATCAAAATTAAAAGGATCGCTCGTCGCGACATAAACAATGCCCTCTTCTTCTTTGTAAGGGATGACTTTATGTCTTTTGGCAAAAGCGTAGGGAACTTTTCTTAATGTCTGTTTGGAAATAGCAATTTCAGTTTCTAAATGGGGAACGATAGGGATCCCCACTTTTTCACTTAAAGATCGTATGCTATCTTCCATCATAGACCTGACTTGCTTTTCCGCAGGTATCTTCTTCGTGCCACCCAGGTGTATAAAGTCGGTCTTCGTCTCGTCCAAATAAAATTCGCATCCACTGTTTGAAGCACCGATTTTTATCCGCTTCCTGAGCTTCGGCTAGGCATATAGCAAATTCGGGAATATCCCCCGCTCTTCTCTCCAATTCTTCTTGTCTAATCCACTCTAGTTCGCAAGCCGGATCCCGAATGATTTTTGGAGTTATAAAAATATACATTTCAGAAGTTCTATCATCGAGAGTAGTTTGACTGAATAACTTTCCAATTCCTGGAATTTCACCTAAGAAAGGAATGCCGTCTTTTGTATCGCGAAGATCTTTTCTTCTTAAACCACCCAAGATAATCGTTTCACCGTCTGCAACTCTTGCTTCGTTTTTAATGTTACGTCGAATAACAACGGGCCTATCGTCCACATTACTTTGAACGGTATCAAAAATGACATCGGATACAAGGGTCACGGAATCATAAGGTTCAACGTCGCTATCTTCTCTTAAATGAATAGTGGGCGTAATTTTAATCGTAACCCCGTATTGCGCTCTTTTAAACGCATCTTCAAGAGTTACCCCTTTTGCGGTCTCCACTTGGAAAACACCGGTATTTATCGATTGCTCTTCTTGAATCGATATAAAAGCAGGTGTTTGGTTAACCGTAACCACCGTCGGATTGGAGTTAATCGAAATATCTTCCTGACTTAATAAGAAGCGATATACAAGATCAAACGCCGGAATTCCATGGTCCGCTTTTCGACTTAATATGAAATCGAAAATGCCGGGAAGGAGTTGCGAAGTAAAATCGTTATCTAGATCGGTGAAAAGCGCACAACTTCTATTTTTCTGAGAAGCGCAAGTACCCAGTCTTAATAGATTCAAACCAAAATCAGTTCTTCTACGATCTCTTTTCTCTAGCAAAAGAACCTCGATTTCAACCATTTTCTTTGGCACGTCGAGTCTTTTAATCAAATCCTTTAAGCTAGTTAAAATATCTGCCTCAACCACCATTACAATTGCAGCAGTCTTTTCATCTACAATAAAGTTTGTTCTGTTGGAAATTCTTCGAGGAGCGTTTGGATCAGGAGCGCGAATTGGAGCGGGAGCGATCGGGAATCCCCCTTCAAAGTAGGAGTCGGTGGGATAAAGCTGAGGAGGAAGTGTATCGTTTGCAATCTGACGGGCAGCAATGTATTCAGCTTCTTGTGCTCTTGCTTCATCAACGACATTTTCACGAGCCACTTCTGCAGCAAATTCTGCAAGATCAGAGGGATTTTGAAAACGCTTCTCCATACCCGTTCCGGTCTGGATCATTAGCTTATAAACTTTATAGAGGACGTCAGCCAGTTCATTGGGATCAGAATATTTTGCTGTATACCAGTGGATTACTTTTTGTCTAGATCCACCGATTTGTCCTTCGACTTCCTTTACAACTTCTACGGCGCGTCTAACTTCTTCTCTAGTACCCGCAACAAAAATGCCTTTTACACTGCCACCGAGTTTAATGACCCTTAATCCATTATTGTCTTGAATCGGATCGCCTTTATCGTCTTTTCCTCTTTTTTTCTCTTCACTCGGATTAAAGATAGCGCCCAAAATTTTGATCATTTCATCGGGAGCAATTTTTCCAAGAGGAAGCGCTCGATACTCAATGTCCCCTCGGGTCGTACAAACGAAATCGGCCAGTTTCAATAAATCTAAAATCTCTGACGCCTCTGCAATGAGCAATATATCTCGACCCACCAGTTGAACCGTCGAGCTTTGATGATTGATAAAATTATCGATAAAGTAGAAGGTTCTTCTCACATCAGATGGCTCTGGCGTTAAAACAAATGCCACTCTTGTGCGAGGGGGAAGAGGATCTAAATCGGCTCTTTCGGAAGTAATCAATTCAATTCCCGAGTTGTCATTTTTAAGAAGGTATAACTCTCTTAAAAAAGGATTCAACTGTCTTACACCTACGCCATTTTGAGTTAAAATTGACTCCAGCATATCGTTCCAAGCAGATCTTGGAATGGGTAAATTTGATCCTAAGCTGAGTTTAATTTGGCCGATTTCGGGAGGTATTAAATAAACATAATCTTGAGAGCCATAATCTACGACAAGTTGTTCAAGGGTAGTTTCAGGTTGGTGCCAAAGGGCATAGGGTTCCACATTCGTGCTTTGTGAAGCCGTTGTTCTCCAACCTTCTTCAAGTGTTAAAATCGTCTTTTTTAATTCTTTAATTCGAACTAAAAGATTTTCAAACTCTTCGGCATCGCAAAGATCTTCATACATCTTACGAGCAATTTGATATTGCTGTCTTAGCTCTTCATGAGTGTCTAAAAGCTCTCGATTCACTTCTAATAAAAACTTTTCAGTGTCTTGATCAAGATCTCCCTTAGATTCTGAGAGAGCGGCTTTCTTTTCGGCTATGGTTTGAGCGTTCAAGGAAGGTATTACGGATGCAAATACCAACCAGAAAAAGGCTATGAATCTCATTTGATCACTTATGTTTAGCGTAAGACGGAGGCTCAATTTCAACTTTGCGAGTTACGGCCTCCGGATTCGGCGCCTGCAAAGCATTATCTTTCTTTGCATTGGGCAAAGAATTCGGTTGCATAGCTATTTCGACAGGATAGGATTCTGTCCGATTTTGATTATAGACGGTTGCTTGGATAAGTTGTTTATCGTCTTTTCTAACGATCTTATCAAAAACGAAGAGGGTTCCTACCAATTTTCTGTTAACAAAATTATCTATCTCTTCCACAGAAGCCAGTTTTTTCCATCCCTCTTCGGTCATAATCAACCAATCTTGAGGGCGGATCACCATTCTTTCTTCATCGATTTCAAACAAAAATTGAGTTCTAGTTCTAGCACCAAGAAATTTAAA
>JAGVJG010000043.1 GCA_020051235.1 Parachlamydiales bacterium
AAGAAACGAAGAATATGAATTTGAAGAAGCAGACAAACTTTTGGATTATAATTTAAAAGAAGTGGCTGTTGTCGATGCAACTCCGATTAATCTTACTCGAAATCTCCATCACTTCTTCACCGATTCTCCCGAATTTTTTGACGATCTCTACCAAAGGCTTCTACAGCCCGACCATCTATTGTCCAGAAGACTGCATCAATTAAGACAAGCTAGCGGCCGGGATTATTGGATCTTGTGGAGTTACTAAAGATTATGGGTTAACGGAACCGCAAGGCGCCCGAAAATTTTAGCGCTAACGACGGCTGCGTAGACGATTAGGATGATGGCTATTACAGGAACTTTAATTGCAGCGAAGATGGCAAGGGCGATGAGAGCGACGAGAGCTGTAATTTTTAGAAGTCCTTTAATAAATTGGGCGGGGTTATTTTTAATGCGATTTAACCATTGTCCATTGAGACCTTGTTTGAATGATCCATAAAGGCCAATGTGATCGGGCGAAATAGGTTTTTCCGTAAAACCGGCGATTCGACTTGAGCTGGCAAATGTTTTATCACAAACAAATTGATCGGTATCTTCGGGTCTGAATCTAAATTTCAAAGTAGGGGAGGCAAATCCTTCTATAACGCTTGCTCCGATTCCGATCGCTTTTCGTAATTTACTGTCATTAGGAGAGCAGTTTTCACCTACACAAGAAACAATCGAATAGATACGCGGTTGAGCTCGTTTAATTATTTCCGGACATTCGTCCAAGAAAACGAAAAAGCGTTTTTTGCATTCCCACCCACTTTTTTTATCACTTTCAATAGCTTCTGCTCTATTAACTCCCATTACGTCGTAAAAGGCGCTTTCTCCGCCTGTTCCCCCATGGTTAGGATCCGCACCCATTTTCATGATGCTATTGTAGTTTTTGGGGGATGTGCCGTGCGTATAGGTTTTTAAGCAGAAGAGATCGGCTACCGCATCATCAAATAAGTTAAATAGAGAACAACTATTTAAAGCATTTGTAATGCGCGTACCGATGCGCATGGAAAAGGACTGAGGAATAGCTAATGAACTCATAGGGAAAAAGAATAGCTAATGATTATAAAGATTTAATAAATCCCCCCCAGGAAAACGGGGGGATTGTTTTTATTGGGCCTGACGACGGGAATCGGCGTAGGTCGTGATTTTGTGAATAAAAGGGTCTTCAGTCTTCTCGGCATTGCGGCTGACATAAATTGAGCCGGGGCCAAAGGAAACGCCGCCTGAGCCTAAATGCGTCGTGCATCGGGCGTTGGTAATTCTTTGTTTTTTGTGATAAAGAGCGCCGAGAGTGGGGAAGCCGTCATAGGCAACCGCTCTTCTGCCGACCCAACGTCGAGCAATACCTTTATCTACTAAAGAAGAAAGATCATCTGAAGATAACGTTTTTCCGCAGGTGCAAGATCCATACGCTAGCGAAATAAATTCTGGCAGAACATTATTGACCATGTTCAACTGAACTAAATTTCGATTCAAAGCAAAGTCTTCGTCGATTTTAGGTTGTTTATCGCCGTAGAATGCTTTGGTGCCTGCCACGCCAATGAAGATGCTATCATTTTTAAAGCGAGCTTGCCAAGCGAGTACAATCCCTTCATTATGCACTTCCATGCAATGGGAGAAGGAGCGGTATTCTTCAATTTGATCATGTGTTAAAGGAATTGAAATTAGCAAGGAAGGGCCTGCAAAAGAGGCATAGGCCGGCTCTTCAAATCCAAGTTTTTGAAGAGTACCCACGGATTCGCCGGGGCAGAAAATATAATCGGCTTCTTCATGAATTTCAGATCCATTGCTGAACTTTAAACCCACAATTCGATCGCCTTCAAATTCCACTTGCGTGACTTCATTATTGAATTGAAGATCAAAGTCATGACCCATCTTTTTTTTCATATAGGCATAAAACTTTGGAAGGAAAGTTCTTGTATCAATGCAACCACCGGGTCTCCATAAAGCAACCGCATCACTATTCCAAACTCGGGTGTTATTTATATCTAAACTTGAATGTTCTACGCAGAAATCATCTAAATAGGGATCGATTTTTACGACTTCATCAGGAGATAACAGGGTGCATTTCAGATAGCCCAATTTTTCATAATCTGCTTTCATGTTTAAAGCTCGATTTTTGGCATTTTCAATTCCATAAATCAAATCGATTCGATAGCCATCATGCAAAACCTTTTCGTTTGAAGAGGGTTCACGGCAAGGATTAAAGTTTGAAGCCACTAAGATGGCTTTTAGCTCATCATCGCCTTCATCATACATCTGTTGCCATAAGTCCATGCTCTTCTTGCCGAGTGTTAAAAGCGCAAGTGTCCTGTCATCATGATTTGGATCATTTCCATATATCGAAACGGATTCAACAAATTTATGGGCCGATTCTGAATCGTTAACATCTTCTACATCATCAACCCGTATGCCTCCCGGCTGATTAAATTTTACTGCGAGTTTATCAACGAGCTCATTTCCTCTAGGAACCACACTTAAGATTTCGTCAATCGTTAAGCTGGGCACAATATTGTAGGAGGTATTTGTAGATGAATTTCCGTCAGCCGACAGATCAAAGGATTGCCCCTTATCATAAACGTGAATAACAACCTTGCGGCCGTCTATTTCGGCCTCTTTGTATGTATAATAAGACTCTAATGCTCCTATTATTCCGCCACCCACCACATTCGTTTTAGAAGAATTGGGTGTGTCTAGTGCAAAAAGGGCTCCTTGAATGCTAATTATGCCAATTAGCATTGAGCCAATTATTTCTTTCATGCTTCACCTCAAGGGTATTCAAAAAAAATATTCGATTTACATTAACAAAAGGGAAGAATTTAAGCGCGAAAGAAAATCCTAAGCCATTGAACATCAATTAATGCAATTTTAATATATTAAGTTTTTTTAAATATATTCAATTACCTAAAAACTATTAAATTTTTGAGCTAAAATTAAAGAAAGATGCATACAACAAACAAATATCTAATTGCAGGACCTTGCGCCCTAGAAAGTAGAGAACAGATAAAACATGTTGTTAAATTTTTATCTGCAAGAGAAGTTAAAATTATCAGGGCGTCCCTTTGGAAACCTCGAACCGCTCCCGATTGGGATGGACTTGGGATTTTAGGTCTATATACGTTGCTTGAAGAAACACTTCCTTTTGGAATAACTCCTGCAACTGAAGTCATGAATTCTCAACAAACTTATGAAATTTTAAAAGCTCTTAAAATATTTGGAGATAAAGCTTCAATTTTCCTTTGGATCGGATCAAGAAATCAAAATCACTTTGAAATATGTGAAATTGCAAAATTAATCAAAGAGAATACCGACAATATAACTTTAATGATCAAGAATCAAATGTGGGAAGATAAAAAACATTGGTTGGGACTACATAAGCATATTCTTTCTACACAGTATCCGAAGGAAAGACTGATAGGTTGTCACCGTGGATTTGCGCCGGGCAGATCTTCTAATCCTAATGAGTTAAGAAATTTACCTAACTATGAAATGGCAATGGAAGTGAAGAGTGAAATGGATGTATCGATGTTAATCGATCCTTCTCACATTGCCGGCAGAAGAGACAAAGTCTTTATCATTGCAAAAGAGGCTAAGCGTTATCCTTTTGATGGATATTTTTTGGAAGTTCATGAAAACGTAGAAAATGCAAAAACCGACAAGGATCAACAGCTGTCTTTTGATGAATTTGATTTACTTTTAGAGACAATCAAAGAGGAAGTTCTTAAAGAATAAGGGGGCTTTATGACTGCTCAAGCCTATAACGGAACCATTCTCAAGTTTCCGAAATTACCTAAACTTGAAAAACCGGCCTTGTATCTAGGTGCGCATGGAGAAGTCTTTAACTACGTTACGCTAGGTAAGGATGATCTCGTATTCACTATGTCGGATGTTAATATTCCTCCAGGAAAAGGTCCCCCTGCACATATGCATCATTTCGTGGCTGAGTGGTTTTTTGCGCCTGAAGGAGGCATCACTTTATTTTGTAGCGATACCGATTATTTGGACATAGATAATCCTCCTTCAAAAGAAGAGGGTACGCAGGTTGGGGTATTTTTAATTCCTTTGGGCCCTGGACAAGTGTTTTGCAGCCCTAAACACCGAGTTCATGGATATGTTAATTCAGATAAAGTGGATAGGCCCCTAACGTGTATATGGAAGCCTTATGAAGGTGCTCCGGACATGTTGCCATATAAAGACGGTGGAACAAGGGAGTTTTTTGAAGGGGTTCATGCCAAAATCGAAGATATGAACCATTTACCTTCTGTCAGTGAGAAAAGAAGGGCTCATTATATTGCCCAATCTCATAAATATGGTATCCCTCATAGTTCCTATTTGCTTGAGTTTGTAAACCGGGTAGAACCCTATATTCCGGATTCACTGCAACATATGGAGAACTTTGAAGAGCTCTATGAAATGTTTGATATGATTAATGACTATAACGCAGGGAATCGAAATATAACCGCTCAATAGGTGTTAAGATGAATAAGGCTGCGATTTCCAGTTTTAACGACCTGCTGAAAAGGGAAGATATTATCTCCAATAACATAGAAGCTGTTTTTGGACAAAAACCCCAGATAAGAATATTAAAAGAGTATTTCGATCACGATTCCTTCGTACGCATTCTTAAATTAGAAGTATTAACCTCACAGTTCCGTTACGCAACCCTAGGGGTTGCGGTTGTAAGGATCTATGACTCTGCGCAAATTGACAATAGTACCTACAACATCGTTGAGAAATTGATAAATCAAAATAAATGTAATTATAAAACGTTAGAGCTAATCGATGGGGATAATTACCAAGAGCTTTTAGGTTTAATGACCACTCCCATAATGGGAAGATCCATCGCAATTAATTGCGGCAATGATTTAGTGGGAGAAATGCTGGAATTTGTTTCTGTAGAAACGAATCCGCAAGATAGCAGCTCAATTCTTGATTATTTGGGAGTCGCTCATTTCCAAAATTCTAAAAGAAGAATTGAAGATTTGTTAAATCACTTTCAAGGTGCTTTTAAATGTCCGACGGAAGAGGCTCTTCAAGAAATCTTTCAAGAGTTTCCTTTAAGCGTTTTTCAAACGATTAAAGACGAAGTTTTAAAAATCGATCACTTTGCATTTATGGTTTCGCATGAAATAAATGAAGAGGAATTACATAGGATTCTATTGGAAAATGGTTTTGGAGATAACTATCGGCATTTTCCAAGTACCATCATTTCCAAAGAGTTGGGTAGGGTCGAAAATAAAGAGCAAGTACCTACTGAGATTTATAAGGCCACTCTCACGAATGGGGATAGGGACATTGAAATATTTATTCCAAATGCCTCAAATCAGCAAATTCATCATTGGATTGAATCGGGTTTAGGCTCTCATATTGCGTTTAAAGTGAAATCTGAAGAATCAATAATGAACATCTTAAAATGTCTATATGAAAATCGTATCCCCATTCCTGATTTTATGATGGGTAAACCTTTAAGAAATGAAATAGAAGGGACAGTGGTTTTGTACTGTAATGTCATTTCTAAAGGACTTCATTTTAGGGTCGAATTTTGTCACAAGAGGTCCTGATGTTTAAACTTCCTGTAATCATTATTGGATGTGGAATAGGTGGGCTTACAATGGCTTTATCCCTTGCTAAGCATAAAATACCTTCCATCGCACTTGAACAGGCCCCTCAAATAAGAGAGACAGGAGCCGGAATTCAGTTATGTCCTAACGTATTTAAAATGTTTGATCATTTGGAAATTTTGGAAGAAATGAAGAAGATAGCGATTTTTCCGGATAACTTAGTCTATGTAGATGGGATATCCGGTAAAAAGTTTCTCACCGTTTCGCTAAAGGATGAGTTGATTAAGCGTTTTAAATATCCATATGGAGTTTTTCATAGAGAAGATCTACTAAAGAAACTCGCGGAAATTTGTAAGTATTATCCTCAAATCGAAGTCCATACTTCTTCTAAAGTATCCGAAATATCGGAATTTAAAGATCACGTTGAAGTTATAACGGAAGACGGCCGCTCCTTTAAGGGAAGCGTGGTTATCGGGGCGGACGGACTCTGGTCGGTTGCAAGAAACTTCGTTGCGGGCAATGAATTGCCTCATTTTAGTCATCATGTCGCCTACAGAGGTGTCGTATCTCTTAATAATTTGGCCACCCATTTAAAACCCAATGACGTTGTCCATTGGGTGAGGGATAATTCCCATTTAGTCCACTATCCGATTGGCGTTCAAGGTTTATTGAATATTGTAGCGATCATTCAAACCGAAAAAAACTATGCATTTGATGATATTACGGGAAATAGGGAGGAGTTAAATAAGAGATTTGAAGGGTCTCAAGGACCTATCTTAGAGCTTTTAGAACATGTAAACCCGGATCGGAAATGGCTGTTATTCGATAGAAATCCCATCAAACAATGGTATAAAGGAAGAGCAGTTCTCATTGGCGATTCTGCCCATCCCACGCTTCCCTATCTTACTCAAGGAGCCGGAATGGCAATCGAGGATGCTGTCATCTTGGCACAAAGGCTAGTTGATTATGAAGGAAATTATGAAATTGCCTTTAGGGAATATCAAGAAGAGCGATATTTACGAACGGGTTTCGTTCAGTTGATGTCGAGAATATTTGGAGCGGCTCATCATTCATCAGGTATTGCAAGAGAGCTTCGAGACGAGTGGGTGGCAATGAAGTCTAAGGACGAAATCTATGATTGGCTGGCAAAGATGTATCAAGGGATAGAAGTTAATAAAAAGATGGTATCCCATGTCTAATAATGCTGTATTAATAGTTGGAGGAGGAATCGGCGGCCTTACTCTTGCGCTTGCATTATCCAAAAGATCTATTCCATCGCTCGTGTTAGAGCAGGCAAATCAATTTCGGGAAGCGGGTTATGGCATACTATTAAGTCCGAACGTTTATAAAGTATTTGATGCTTTAGGTCTTTATTCTCAAATGAAAGCCATTTCTTCGTTTCCAGACCAATTAGTTTGGATTGATGAACCCAATAATATCGAATATATGAAAGTGCCAATGGGGGAAGAAATCCTAAATCGATTTAAATATCCCTACGGTTCCTTTCATCGAGAAGATTTGCTGCGGGTCTTACTTAAAGAGTGCGAGACAAACCCTTATATTAACCTTATTAAATCAGCTCGGATCATTCAAGTTGAACAAACTTCAAATGGCGTTACCGTATTTGCAGAAGATGGAAAATCTTTTGAGGGACCTGCTCTAATAGGTTGCGATGGCCTTTGGTCCGTTGTGAGAAAGTCTATAATGGATGATGAAAAGCCCAGACAATCCGGTCACGTTACACATAGAGGTTTTGTTAAAGGGGATCAGCTATCAAATGACGTAAATAAAAATTCGGTGATTCATTGGGATAGACCCAATGCCCATTTGGTTCAATATCCTGTGGGCAATAGAGGGTATTTCAATATCGTAGCCGTATATAAATCCAGTAAAGTGCATCAGTTTGAAGATCCAGCAGGAGATCCAAATGAACTGGAAGAAAAGTTTAAAGGTGCTAGAAGAGAAATTAAAGAGCTACTGGGTCATGTCGACACTTCCAGAAAATGGTTGCTTTGCGATCGCGAACCTATAGCTAAATGGAGTAAAGGCAGGATTACCTTATTAGGGGATGCAGCCCATCCAACATTGCCCCATTTAGCTCAAGGGGCAGGAATGGCTATTGAAGATGCCTTTGTGCTCGCTCAAAAAATGGCTACTATATCAGATTACGAGACCGCTTTTAAATCTTATGAGCAGGAGAGATATCTTCGAGTCGCCTTTGTACAGTATTTTTCTTGCCTATATGGAAAAATGCACGATCTGGATGAAGTGGGTCGTGATTTAAGAAACCAATTAATTTCAAATATTTCGCTCGAGGAAAAATATAAGTGGCTCGGAAACGTTTACAAGGGGCTAGAGGTATGAATCAGTTGCCTGTTCTTATTGTGGGAGGAGGAATCGGTGGAATGACCCTTGCGCTTGCTCTTGCGAAAAACAATATAGCCTCTTGTGTTTTAGAACAGGCAGATCACTTACGTGCGGAAGGTTCCGGGATCCAATTTTGTCCGAATACATTCAAGGTTTTGGATTACTTAGGCATAGCAGATCGTTTTGAAAAAGTCGCTTTTTTCCCCGACTTTTTGTGTTATCGCGATGGTATAAGTGGCAAAGAATTTATAAGACTGCCCTTAGGTGACAAGATTGTAGAACGTTTCAACTATCCATTTGGTTCATTTAAAAGAGATGAAATGTTAATGGCATTTCTATCCGCTTGTAAGGAAGAGCCCCTCGTACAATTTGAAACCGATGCAAAAGTAATCCAGATTGAAGAGTATGCAAATAAGGTAGTTGCAAAGACTTCAAAAGGGGGGGTATTTGAGGGAAGTTTATTAGTGGGTTCAGATGGCATATGGTCGATCGTGCGTAAATATGTCTTAGGTGAGGATAAACCAAGAATTTCGGGTCAAATTATCTATCGGGGTATTGTTGATCGAAACCAAATGCCTTCTCATTTAGATTTGGATAGCATTGTTCATTATGTAAAACCGAGCGCCCATTTAGTTCATTATCCTATAGGTAAACATAATTTTATCAATATAAGCGCAATTTTCCAGGCCGATAGAATTCCGGACTATCGTGAATGTAAAGGAAATGAAGAAGAACTCTTAAAATGGTTCGAGGGAGGAAATGATGATGTTTTGGATATCCTCTCTCACGTAGATAAAAATCGGATGTGGTGTTTATGTGATTATGAGCCTTCACGAAATTGGAGTAAGGGTCGAGTGGTGTTATTGGGAGATTCTATACACGCCACACTTCCTTATATGACATCTGGTGCGGGAATGGCAGTCGAGGATGCTGTTGTATTATCTCAAATGCTTGATAAGTATGAGGATTATTCAACCGCATTTAAAAAATATGAAGAAGAAAGATATTTAAGAACTTCCTATGTCCAGTATTTTTCAAGGGCTTATGGAGAAGCACATCATTCAAGTGGAGTTGCACGAGAAATAAGAAATCAATATTTATCAAATTGGTCTACTGATGAAACCTATAACTGGGTTTCATTTTTATACAGCGGGATCCATTTAACAAAAGAGGCCGTATGAACTACAATTATATCTCTTTTAACGCAGGCCCATCCTATCTTTCTGAAGAGAGTTTAAATGCCCTTCATGAGGTAGTTTCGAGCGGCTTTTTGTCCGTTTCTCATAGAAGTGATCAATTCACTGAAATCAGTAGGCAAGCCATCGAGGGTTTAAGGGAAAAGATGGGAATCCCTAAATCGTTTCATATTCTATATCATCCTTCCTCAACGGTGATTTGGGACACCATTATACAAAATCTTGTCCAGAAGAAATCTTATCACTTTATATGCGGTGAGTTTTCTCGCCGCTTCTATGATACTTCCCACGACCTTGGACTTGAAGCCCTGACATTTAATTCTCCCATAGGAAAAGTGATCGATTGGCAAAAGGCGATTATTCCGAAGGATTGTGAAATGATTACAATCACGCATAATGAGACGAGATCAGGGCTCATGTGGCCGATAGAAGTGATAAAAGAAATAAAAGAATCCAATCCACACAGCTTAATGGCAGTCGATGTTTGCTCTTCTTTTGGAGGTATGAAAATGGACTGGGAGGCCGCAGACATATGGTTAGGTTCTGTTCAAAAATGTTTGTCAATGCCTGCGGGTCTTGGATATCTGATTATTAATGAAAAAGCAGTTGAAAAAGCCAAATCGGTTCGCAGAAATATTCCCGATTGGAGAAGGCTCGATATAATGATTGAGCAGATGAAAAAATATCAAATATTTGAAACGCCTAATTCACTCGCTATAGGTTGTTTGGCTATTTTAATGAGAACTTTTGACTTAGAAAAAACAGATAAAGATACAAGGAGAAAAGCGGATTTTCTCTTCAACTGCGATCTGAATTGGGAGCCCTTGATTAAAGATCCAGAGTGGAGATCTTTAACAACCCCTCACTTTTTGGTTGATGATGCAGATAAGTGGCATAAACAAGCGCTTGAGCACGGATTTCAACTTGGCCCCATGTTCGGGGAATATGCGAAGAAAGGCTTTCGTATTGCGAATTTTCCTAGCCACACCTACGAAATCATGGAACGTCTTGTCCAATCCTTAAAGCCGCTTTCTACAAAAGAGCTTGCTTCATCTTAACTTTTAAAGATGAAGAAGGCGGCTATAATTGATATCTTTTAAACACTTGAGTTCATTCCTGTCGTTCTACCTTTACATTTTTTGAACTTTACGTTACAGCATGTTTAATCTCCGTTGATAATTGGCTCTGTGTCTAACACTTGAAAAGTTTCTTCATCTAGGGGATTTATTTAGTTATGAATAATAAACAAGATAAAAAAAAATTAGATGAAGAAAGATCAGAAATTCTATCTCTTTGGGATAAATGGTTTGAAATTCCACTAATCATTTTAGGATTCTGCTGGTTAGTTCTCATTATTATGGAACTAAGCATGGGTTTGAGCCCTTTATTAGAAAATCTAAGTTTCACAATTTGGATTATTTTTATATTAGACTTTATTGTTCGTTTTTCTCTTGCTCCCTATAAAATCAAGTACTTAAGGTCGGAATGGATTACAGTAATAGCGCTTATAGTACCCGCCTTTAGAGTATTAAGAGGTTTTGTACTATTGAAGGCTACGAGAAGTGTTTATTTAGTGAGAGTCGCAGCTTCTATACGTCGCGGAATGCAAATTTTAGGTTCAGTTTTTGGAAGGCATGGTTTCGGTTATATTATTGCACTGACTGTTATTATCATTTTGCTGGGAGCTGCAGGCATTCAAGCCCTTGAAGGTAAGTTTGAAAATTATGGGGATGCATTATGGTGGACAGCCATGATGATTACTACAATGGGAACTGATTTTTGGCCACAAACAGTAGAAGGACGAATTCTTTGTTTAGGCCTTGCGATTTATGCTTTTGCTATTTTTGGATACATTACAGCAACTGTAGCTAGTTTTCTTATTGAAAAAGACAAAAATGACAAAGGTGATTATCAAAAGCTTTTAGATGAATTAGAAGAAATTAAACTCGAAATCAAATCCTTAAAAAAATAACTCAATGAATATTTATTTATATAGTGATGGTAATCAATCAACTTCATCTTAACTTTTAAAGATGAAGAAGGCGGCTAAAACCAGAAAGCAGAACCCGATGATATGGTTTAACTTGATCGATTCATTCAAATAAAAAATACAAAAGAAACTGAATACAATTAACGTGATGATTTCTTGTATGGTTTTTAGTTGTACCGTGGTGAATTCATAACTTCCGATTCGATTGGCAGGCACTTGAAAGCAATATTCAAAAAAGGCAATTCCCCAGCTGGCTAAAATCGCGAGTATTAAGGGTGAGTTTCGATACTTCAAATGCCCATACCAGGCAAAAGTCATAAAAATATTAGAAAGTGTAAGTAGAAGGATTGTAATCACATTGCACCTTAACAAATGACGGCCTATAATATTTTAGATAACACAACCCATCAAGATAAATTATGCAACTTCCTGCTGTAGACTCAGAATATGTTTTTCCTTTTTCATTAGTAGAACCGGATGAATATGCCGCTCCTTCAAAGGATATGGAAAATTATTGGTATGAGGAATCCATAAGGGGGGGCTATGAGGGTGTCGGTAAATTTATGGTATACGTAGATGTATCCGAATTAGATGAAACCTGGAGTAAAGTTCGAGTTCTTCTAAAAGAAAGAAAATTAGGGGAAACAGTTAAAACGGCTACAGGAAGACCTAATCCCAATGCGCTGAACGATAGAATTAAGGTAATAATCATTTATGCAAATACCTCTACAGATATGGATGAATTGGCAAGAATCGCTTGGAATCTTTTTGAAGCAAAAGTATTCAAAAGCGGCGTGCTAAACTATAAAACGCATGAAGCTACATTAAATGATGAATATGCACGTAACGGCCAAGGACGTGTCAGTAAATATTCTATCGGCATCAATTCCTTTAGTATAAATAATTCGCCTGAAAAGCTCGCTACCTTCCTAAGAATGAAATATCCTCGGGCTTAAAGTAACTCACCCCTTATATGGGGTGAGAGTTGTTATTGCATTTTTGCTGCTGCAAGTTGATCAATTTTGGCGGATAATTCAGCTATTTTATTTTGATTTATTTCATCTTGCTGTTTCAAATAGCGGACCGTCTCTTCAAGATCTAGCTGTTCCTGAGTCGTTTTCATACAAAGGTAGCTTGCAAGATTGCCAATGGCGCCTGCGGCAGCCCCCACTACAACCCATTTCCATCCACCTAAAGAGGCTAAAACGCCGCCTACAAATGTGCATCCCCCTGCGGTTGCGAATTTTGCATGGTTACGTCTTTGCCAAGTGGAAAGACAAGGTAAATAATAGAAATCCTCTTCTTCAGGAAGAGGAACTGTCGGAGGACATGTGCTTACGCAACTATTTAACGCGGTTATATGTGATAAGGTCATAATATTTTTAATCCATTTTAAATTTTTGTTTATGAAATTCAAAAAAGGGATCTAAAACTTATGAAAATAGAACATCAATTGATGAAAGGTATTGATATCAAAATGTTTCAAATGTTCGATTTGAAAAACCCTTTTGGGAGGGATGGCATTTTGATAAACGATTTTTGTAAACAGATGGGTTATAAAATCCCATCGTAAAGATCGGTATGCTTGAAATTGGGGCTTTACAGTGGCGCTTGAAGGAAGAATTTCACATTTTTTTTGAGCAAAGGAAGAAATGCTTTCAGTTTTTAATTTAGA
>JAGVJG010000167.1 GCA_020051235.1 Parachlamydiales bacterium
AGAACAAAAATAATTACAAAACTAAAAGCTTTTGAAAGCATATGAATAATATACATAAGATTTGAATATAAATCTTGCTCTTTGATCTAATGTCTCTCTTAATTTGAGGGAACATGAAAAAAATATTTGCATCTCTTGTATTGCTGAGCACTGCTCTGTCTGCTTCTGACCACACCATCAATGTTTTTTTGATTGGCCCCGGGGGAGTGGGGAGTGAGCTAATTAACCAAGTTCGAGATAATTTTTCAGCTGATGAAAAAGTCGAAGTGAGATTAGTTGGGCTTGCGAACAGTAGACAGATGGTTTTTGAAGAAAAGGGGCTTGATCTCACTCATTGGAAAGGGGCATTAGAAAACAACTCAGAAAAAATGGCTTCTGATCAATTTGTCGAGAAAATGGTTAGTTTACACCTTCCGCATTCGGTTTTTGTTGATTGCTCTTCCAATCAAGGGATGGCCAATTTATACCCTCAAGTGCTTGAATCAAACATCGCGGTCGTTACACCCAATAAGAAGGCCAACTCGGGATCTTATTTGCAATATCAATCTTTGCAAGCAATTAGCGAAAAGACAAAAGTTCCTTTTTTATACGATGCGAACGTAGGAGCCGGTTTACCCATAATTCATGTGATCAAAGGGATTAAAAGAGCCGGAGATTCGGTTACTAAGCTCGAAGCCATTTTATCGGGTACCCTCAGTTACTTATTTAACACTTATGATGGATCTAAGCCCTTTTCCGAATTGCTTAAAGAGGCTCAACAAAAAGGTTATACCGAACCTGATCCTAGAGATGATTTAAATGGGCTTGATATGGCTCGTAAATTCTTAATTTTGGCTCGAGAATCGGGTTTAAAGCTTGAAATGAGCGATATAGCAATAGAGCCCTTCATCAGTGAAGAAAGCTTTGCAGCTGCAAATGTGGCCGATTTTTATCAAAGGCTGACTCAAGAAGACGATGCCTTTCTTAAATTAGTTAAACAGGCAAAAGATGAACAAAAAGTGCTTCGTTTTATCGGAGTGCTTGAAAATGGAAAGGCGACTTTATCCCTTCAGCTAGTGGGTCAAGATCACCCATTCTATTCACTATCCGATACAGATAACATTGTATCCATACGTTCAGAAGTGTACTCGAATACACCAATTGTTATTAAAGGGCCCGGTGCCGGAACAAAGGTCACCGCTTCGAATGTTCTAAGAAACATTCTAGAAGCGGGCTTATAACTCTCTTAAGCAACTTTTATCTTCAGGGCATCGCTGTCAGAGGTGATGCCTCCAAGGAAGTTGAGAGTTAAGATAAAATGAAATTGAGCCAACCTATTTCCGGCGTGTAAGCTGCTTTTACTCAAGAAGTCGATGAGATTTTAAAACTCGGGCCATTTGAAAAAGCTCTCTTTTTGATTCGCAGCCCAGTTTATCTTTAATGTTTTCAAAATAGTATTCAATGGTGCGAAAAGAGAGTTGAAGTTGATCAGCTGTTTCCCTTGCCGTCTTATTTTTGAGTAAAAGGCAAAGGCATTGTTTTTCACGAGTGGATAGATAGGTGCTTTTTCTTTTAATCTCATTTGAAAGACCGGGTTTGAAATATCCGATTTGATTTAACAATCCCAGCATATCCCAGGATTGCCAGACTTCTACGATTTTGCACTCTTTTAGTTTATAGAACGTCAATCCTTCAAGCTGAAATGATTGATTTGAAGAATGATGGTAAAAGAAAGGGGCCGTTTGTAGGCCCCTGCCTTTCCATCTTACAGCTATCTTTTCATCGTGGACTAATAAATCCTCGATTTTCATTTCTGAAAACGAAAACGCGTTTGCATACTCCTGATCAATGATTTTAGTTTGATCAGCCTTATCAATTTCTACAGAATGAACAACTTTCCAACTTGATGGACAGTGAACTTTGACTTCATCCGCTATGTAATCTTCATAACGATCAAGATTGCCCTTTCCCATAAATTGAAGGACGGCATGCTTAACGACTTCTTTTTCGTCTTTCATGGCAAAGAGTTTAAATTCTCTCCGCAATTACTTTAAAGTGATTGTAGGGGAGTTTAATTGGGATTGTTTGTCTAGTAAGCTCTAAGTATCGATTAACCACTTTATCTAAAAAGAGGGAATGCTCCTTTTCAGGGATTACACTTAAATGAGGCAGCCATCCAAGGAGGTTATTTTTGAAGGCCTCATTTGATTCGAATTCAAAGGAGGGGATCGAAGCACTATATTCAGTTACTTTTAAACCGACACTTTCTACCATTTGACGATAGTCAGAGAGGCTATAGATGGGCATTATATGATCTTCTTTAAAAGGATAAATTTCATTTAACGCTTGGGTCAGGGATTCATTGCGCGGTCCCGGGTTCAAATGGATGTAGGATTTTCCTCCCACTTTTAAATGTTTTCGAACGTTGTTCCAGACTGCCTTTTGGTCCTTCATCCAATGAAAAGCAGAGAAAGAGATAATCAAATCAAATTCTTCGGTTAAAGAGAAAGTCTCTGCTTTATCATTTATATAATGCAGATGATTTAGTTGCTTTTCCCTACATTTTTGAATCATTGAAGAAGAGGCATCCAGCCCCACAACGCGCCCATTTGCCGCTTTTAAAGCAATTTGGTAAGTGATTTGGCCATCTCCGCAACCAATATCCAAGACTTTGCTTGAGAGGGTTATTGGGATGTCGGGTAAGATTGATTGGGCAAGAAAAGTTTGAGAAGAGGAATTAATTGAATATACTTCACCGTTCCACCAGTGGGTATGAATAGAAGAAACCATGGGTGCTCCTTTTTTGCAAAGAAGCTACCCTTGGATGGTGAAAGTAATTCACCGTAGGAAATACGGTATTAAGATTCGCAGGAGTCGAGTTCTGTTAAAACTTCATTTATTTCAGTGATTTGATAATCCGCATTTAATCTAAGAATGACTGTTGAGATAAAATGTTGGCCTTGAAGATCAATTTTAATTTGAAATACGATTGTATTTACGGAGTAAATGACCTCGACAATATCAAAAGTCCAAGAGCCCATGGCATTATAAACACTTTTAAGCTGTGTTATAAAAGTTTCACGATTAACAGCGTCGATTTCCCCGTTGAATTTTTTTATACAATTTTCAGAGAGGATTTCGCTGTTTTGTACAGGAAGACCGTGGCTGAGGGAGTAAATCAGCTGCACATATTGGTCTTTTGCGTTGATTAAAGACTCTTCGTTGCTATAGCACAAGCAAGGAAGCAGGCTCAAAATAAGAAAGATTTTTTTAAATTGCATGTGTTAAAAGATAGCATAATGTCGCTTTTATAGTCTAAAGCAGTGGGTTTATTTGCTGCGGAAG
>JAGVJG010000028.1 GCA_020051235.1 Parachlamydiales bacterium
AATTTTAAATATAATATATAAATTAAGAAATTATTTAACATGAATAATTATTTATTAATATCATCGAGTTGAATGAGGGAATTATCTTGCATAAAATAAGACAACCCTCTATCAGAAAATTATATAGAGAAATTTTTAAAAACAAGATGCGCAACAGGGGAGGTGGAAGATGGGAAGTCCATTTTTTTTTAGTTTAGAATCTATTAAACCGCAAGAAAGCAACGAGGCAGGAAGTCTGACCTATGTGACTTCAAAGGAGATGCCGGGTTTGGTTAACCTTTCTTATGGGAATTTAAGGCTTAAAAAAAGAGCGTCTTTAGAACCCATTTGGCATCCGAATGCGAATAAAATCGGGTATTGCGTAGAGGGAAGAGTGTTAGTCTCTTTAAGGACTCCAACTGAGGTCGAAACGTTTACAGTAGAAAAAGGGGAGATCTTTTTCGTTCCTCAAGGATTTATTCATCATATTGAAAATAATAATGAGCGGGAAAGCGTCATCCACTTTGCTTTGGACCATACTAAGCCTGATACCATGTATCTTTCCAAAGCGGTTTATTCTATTTCTGATACCGTGTTCAACAGTACCTTTGCGACTGCTTCTCATTTTGTCGATGGACTGAAAAAATCGAAAAAAGAAGGACTGATTAAAACTCTTCCTCAAATGAAGCATGCGCCCGATTTTATTGCCAGTCGTTATAAATTTAATATCGAAGAGAGTGCGAAAGCGATCTTAACACAGGGGGGGTATGTGCAGTTAGGAACAAAAACAAACCTCTCTGTGCTGCAAGGACTAGGAATATTAGGCTTTGGATTAAAACCAAAAGGCACTGTAGAGCCTCATTGGCATACGAATGCGGGTGAGCTTGTTTATATTGTGAAAGGTAAAACGCGGATTACAGTTCTTTCGCCTGATGGGCATGTGGATGTCTTAGAGGTGAAAGGGGGAGAAGGGGCTTTTGCTCCTGCTTCTTATTTCCACAATATCGAGAATGTGGGGGCGGAAGACGTAGAAGTGATTGCTTTCTTTAGCCATGCTGAACCCAATTATATTGGGATTGGCGAAGTGGTGGGGTCTTATTCGAATGAGGTTCTTGCTTCAATCTTTAACGTGGAGCCGACCTATTTCGATACTTTCAAGAAGCCTTCAGGGCCACTTGTCATCGTGCCTGTTTAGGAGGGGAAAATATCTAGACAGCAGAGATTTTTCTATCAACGATATGTTGTAAAACGATAAGATGTTTAGAAAATGAGTAATTTTCTAAACATCTGTTTTTTATGATACTAAAAGTTTTCTTGTTAATACTCTCGCTGCTAACCATAAGCTGTGAAAAGGCTTATGCGTCGATTGATGGCTTGCCTGTCTTAAGAGAAAGGTTGGAGCCCTATCTTTTACCTGAGGATCATCCAATCAAACACAAATTAGATCACCTTTTGGCTGATCCTGAGGTTTTGAATAGTGAAGAGTCGCTAAAAAAAGCGGGTTTTGATCTGAGTAAAAGCCAACGTCAAGCCAACCACGTGAAAGTGGCAAAGCATCGCAAATTAAAACACTATCTTCTGAAAGCTTATACAAATGATCAACTGGTTGAGGATGAAAGCTCCGCATTTGTGAGACGCGTGACGAGGGCACAGATTATCCAAGAAGCCATTGACCGGTTAGGTTATCACGCTGACTTCAAAGTCCCCAGAAAATGGATTTATCTACTTCCTCACGCGACGTTTTCTTGTGAGCAACGTCAATGCGTCTTAGTCGTGGAAGATATGCATGTGTTTGAGGATGAGATGAACGCGTTTTTATGGAAAAATCCGCAGTGGGTCACGCAAGAGAAGTTGCTTGCTCTCTATACTTTATTGTCGGAAGAGGGCCTTGTGGGGTCCATTTATCTTGATAATATTCCTTTTTCACTAGATGGAAAAATTGCGCTCATTGACACAGAACATGTTTATGTCTGGCCTGTGCCTTATAACAGGCTGACACGACACCTCCCTAAAGAGTTACGTGCGTATTGGAAAGAGCTAACAACGGGCAACTAATGCTAAGTAAAAGGGGGCAAAAGGCCCCCTTTCTCATTAGCGAATGAAACTGCTTAAATACGATAAACAATGAGAAATGCGATCTATTAGGCGAGAAAAGCAAGTTTCTTGGAACATAGGGGTGACCTTCATACGAATGGGCTTATGGTCAGATGCATTATTTTCCGTACTCCACTCCTCAAAACCTGCGATCTTACTGATCGTGACTTGGTAATCTACAATCACTCTAGAGAAAAGGGATTGAATCCAGCTGACAGCTTTCCCAACGTTTGATTTATTAATAAAGAAATAATCGATTTCTCTCTCTTGATAGGTGCTGTCTTTGGGATTCACAGCTGTAGGTTCATTTGTTCTGATGACTTGGATATTTTGTTGTGTAAAAATATTAAAACGGTTCTGCCATTTTTCAGGACTTGCATTGACATCCCCGCCCAAGATTTGCACATCACTTTTAGATTCTAGCTCTTGTAGTTTGTCGACAAGTGTTTGGCACTCTTCGTCGCCCCAAGCAGGACCATTCCCGTCCTTTACTTCTTGCTGAAGCTTTTCTGGTGTTTGAGTGAGGTTAAATCCAGCGGCATGAAAAGAAACAAATGCAATACGTTGCTTTGTCACACGATCAGTTGCAATTGCTACAGCAGTGGTGCGGTTAATTGAGTAGGTCTGAGTGCGCTCAACTTCAAATCGGTTAGGATTAAGAAAAATGACGGCATCTGTTTCTAAAAGTATTTCTGAAGATTGGGTCTTCGTTCTGTGTTGAATGAAAACGAATTTTTTATCTAATAAAGCCTGAATAAGAGGACGGTCAGTCGTATGTGCCGGTGGTCCACCTTGAGGATCTGCTATGCTTTTATCAAATTCTTGAAAAAGATAAACATCTGCCTCTTCTTTTAAAAGGTCGGCTACTTTTTTTTCAGCTTGAGCATATTCTGCAGAATTGTCTCTCTCTTTTTTACCAAGGTAACTCCATAGTAAATTATAATCTCGATCATCAGTACCTAAATTGTAAGAACATACTCTAAATGAATAATCCATTGTTTTTCTTCCTTAATTAAGGGGGTTATGAAAGATCAATTGTAGTTTATCTTTATTTTTTTGTCAATAATTTAAATTGACATAAAAGATAGTCTTTCTTCAATTTGAGAAGAATTCACTTTGCCATTTGACCTGTTTCAAATTAAAAATTGACAGTGATTGCCTCCTGCCTTATAAGTGATAGGCGAATTTTAAAGGAGGTTGCGATGCGCTATCTGTATGAATTTATTGGAACATTTTTTTTGGTATTTACTATAGGAATGACAGTCCTTGTGCCCTCCACGGCTGGTTTGTGGGCACCTTTGGCTATTGGCTCCATTCTAGCTGTCATGATCTTTGCGGGAGGACACATTTCCGGTGGTCATTACAATCCGGCTGTTTCTTTAGCGGTTTTTATGCGTAAAAAATTGAAAATAGAAGAGTTCGGGTATTATGTGGCCGCTCAGCTTGCGGCTGCGATTGTGGCTGCTTTTGTCGTTCTCTATTTTAAAGGAGGCCGTGCCCCTGTTTCTCTCGAGCTGGTTCCTCTCAAAGCATTGCTAGCAGAATTTCTGTTTACATTCGCTCTTTGTTATGTGGTGTTAAATGTCGCCACAGCGAAGGCAACAGCGGGGAATTCTTATTTTGGATGGGCGATTGGTTTTACGGTTCTTGCCGGAGCGTATGCGATAGGCACGATTTCAAGTGCGGCTTTTAATCCTGCCGTTGCTTTGGGAATCACGCTCTTAAATTTGAGTGCGTGGTCCACTATTTGGATTTACATTGTGGCTAATTTACTGGGAGGAGCTGCTGCTGCCTTG
>JAGVJG010000174.1 GCA_020051235.1 Parachlamydiales bacterium
CGCTCTTCCGATCTGGCGATTATTTTCCGGTCTATCTATATTTTGGTTTGGTGCTGATTGTCACCCTTTCGATTCTTGCTTTTTCTGCTTTGTTTAAGGGAAAGAACGGATCAAAAGTTAAGTACATGCCGTATGAATCGGGGATACAGACCTCTACGGAATTACTATCAGAAAGATTTCCTCTTAGACATTATCTCGTTGGCTTAATTTTTCTCGTATTTGATATCGAAGTCATCTTTTTATATCCGTGGGCCGTGGTTGCAAAAGAGATTGGCCCTTTTGCTTTTTATGAAATGCTCTTTTTCTTAGTGGCTTTGCTTGTTGGATACATATACGTCTGGCGTAAAGGAGGATTAAATTGGGAATGAACCATAAAGATAAAACCCCTTTCATGGTAGGTGCGCTAGAAGATTTAATCAATTGGGCAAGAGAAAGCTCCTTATGGCCGGCCCAATTTGGCCTTGCTTGCTGTGCTATCGAAATGATGTCCACTGCCGCAAGCCGCTACGATATTTCGCGCTTTGGCATGGAAGTGTTCCGTGCGTCACCGAGACAGAGTGATGTCCTTATTATTGCAGGACGTGTGAGTCAAAAAATGGCTCCTGTTCTTAGAACGGTATATGAACAAATGCTCGAGCCCAAGTGGGTAATCGCCATGGGCGATTGCGCCTCATGCGGGGGTGTCTATAATAATTATGCAATTGTTCAGGGAGCCGATCAGATTGTCCCTGTCGATGTTTATGTTGCAGGATGCCCACCAAGACCTGAGGCCTTACTCGATGGCCTAATAATGCTTCAAAAGAAAATCAAAACTGAAAGACCGCTTCGAAGAAGTAAGAAAAAGGATCGGGAATGAGCTTTCCGGATAATTTTAAACAAAAGTATGGCGATTCGCTTAAACGAGACCCGTTACTATTTGATGTAACATTGGAAGTAAAGAAAACCGAATTGGTTGGAACACTTGAACATTTAAAGAATGAAGGGTTTTGGGTTTTAACCGATTTATCCGCGGTTGATTATTTAAAGCCTGATATTCATACAAAAGTGTTTTATCAGTTGCAAAATCCTAAAACATACGATCGAATCCGTGTTTTTACTTATATCAATCGAGAAGAGAGCCTGCCTTCTGTCATTTCGTTATGGCCAGGCGCCGATTGGTATGAACGAGAATTATTCGATATGTTTGGCATCTCTTTTGAGGGCCATCCCGATTTAAAACGCATTTTGATGCCTGATGATTGGATAGGCCATCCAATGAGAAGAGATTATGCCTTAACCGAAGTGCCCGTTCAATTTAAGAATGATGTTAAACCGAAAGTGCCTTCAAAAATAATACCGTATGTCAGAAGCAAACAAAAATAACACTACTCTGGATAAGACCGGCCTCCATGGCGATTTTATGGAGTTGAATTTAGGTCCACAACACCCTTCTACACACGGTGTTTTGCGCATTAAATTGAAATTGGACGGTGAAATCATCGTTGATGCCGAGCCTGTGATTGGTTATCTACATACAGGTGTAGAAAAAGAATGCGAAACCCGAACTTATTTACAAAATTTTACACTCATCAATCGTCTTGATTATCTATCAGGGCCGGCAGAAGAACAAGCCTATGCACAAGCGGTTGAACAACTGATGCATATTGAAGTGCCCGAACGTGCGCAAGTGATTCGATTGATTTTGCTTGAACTTTCAAGGATTGCAAGTCACCTCGTGTGGGTGGGCACCAGCGCACTTGAGCTCAACATGTCGTCTGTATTCATGTATGCATTTGCAGAACGTGAAAAAATTCTCGATATTTTCGAAGAAGTGTCTGGCGCGCGTATGTTTCCTACCTACTGGAGAATAGGAGGGCTTTTACGTGATGTTCCCGATGATTTTGAAACTCAAGTCAGAAAATTTTTAAAAGGGTTTCCCTCCCTTTGGAAAGACCTCGATGCACTATTAACAAATAATTATGTTTGGAATGAGCGTCTTAGAGGCATTGCAATCATCGATGAAAAAACCTGTTATGAATATGGTTGCACAGGACCTGTCATAAGAGGCGCTGGGGTTCCTTATGATATTAGAAAGGTATATCCGTATCTAAATTATCAAGATTATAAATTTGATATTCCGACTTATAAAGAAGCCGATAGCTACGCTCGATATCTTGTTAGAATGGACGAATTTCACGAAAGTATATCGCTAATTGAGCAGGCCCTCAATAAATTAAAACCGGGCCCCGTTCTAATTGATGATCGAAAAATCGCATTGCCGCCTAGAAGCGAACTTCCACGCAGTATGGAAGCGGTCATACATCAATTTAAATTAGTTAGTGAAGGACTACATCCTCCCTCCGGAGAACTTTATCGCGCAGTTGAATCAGCGCGTGGAGAACTGGGCTATTATCTCGTAAGTGATGCAAGTAACCGCCCCTATAGAATCCGTGTTCGATCCCCTTCATTTACACATGTTGAAGTTCTTAAAAAAGTGATGGTAGGACTCTCTCTTCCTGACGTTATTGTGGCTATTGCAAGCATTGATCCCATTCTTGGAGATGTCGACCGATGAAATTATCTGAAAGCACCCGCACAAAAATTCTCGATCTGCAAAAAAAATATCCAGTAAAACGTTCGGCATTGATTCCTTCTTTACATTTAGCTCAGAACGAGATTGGATACCTTCCTTTAGATATCCAACAAGAAGTTGCAGAATTATTTAACATAGACCCAAACGAAATCAATGCGGTTGTCACTTTTTATGACATGTTCTATGAAGAGCCTCAAGGCAAAGCGCATATCCATGTTTGTAAAAACATCTCTTGCATGTTGCGTGGAGGCGATGAGCTTTTAAATGAGCTTTGCAAAAAATTAAATATTAAACCGGGTGAAACGACCTCGGATAAAGAATTTACCGTAGTTCCTTCAGAATGTTTAGGCGCTTGTGATCGCGCTCCCATGTTAATTGCAGGGGATAAGGCGATGGGACCCGTTAAAATAGAAGATATCGATCACATTCTCCATGAGGCGCAACATGGATGAAACAAGAGTCATTCTGGCCCATTCAAATGATCCCGATCAGTATAAGATTGCCACTTACATTAAAAATGGTGGCTATGAAGCCGTTCGTAAAACGCTAGGTCATGTTCAACCCGCCGAACTAGTGGAACAAGTGAAAGCGTCAGGATTAAGAGGTAGGGGAGGAGCGGGTTTTTCTACGGGTATGAAATGGGGTTTTATACCTAAAGATATTTACCCTCGTTATTTGGTTTGCAACTGTGACGAGAGCGAACCCGGAACCTTTAAGGATCGCTTGATCATCGAAAGCGATCCGCATCAGTTAATTGAGGGGATGATTTTATCCAGTTATGCCATTGAATCGCACTTTGCGGTTATCTTTTGTAGAGGTGAATATTTTGAAGGGCTAGATCGCTTAAGAGAAGCCGTTCGCGAAGCAGAAGAAATGGGTTTTTTGGGAGATAACATCCTGGGATCTAATTTCTCATTAAGAATGGTTGTTCACCCGGGCGCGGGAGCTTATATCGCTGGTGAAGAGACCGCTCTATTAAATTCACTTGAAGGCTATCGAGCCACCCCTAGATTAAAGCCTCCCTTTCCTGCCGTTGCAGGTCTTTATCAAAAGCCTACCATCGTAAACAATGTCGAAACGTTATGTAACGTGGTTCACATTGTAAATAAGGGCGTTCAGTGGTTTCAAAGTATTGGAAGCAATCCGAAAAATACGGGAACGAAAATTTTTCAAGTCAGCGGCCAGATTTCAAAGCCCGGTTGCTATGAGTTTCCCCTTGGAATCTCTTTAAGGATGGTATTAGAAGCTGCCGGATGGATGTTGCCGGGAAGAAAATTTAAAGCTTGTTATCCTGGCGGATCATCTTGCGCCCTTCTTACGGAAAAAGATCTAGATATACCCATGGATTTTGATAGTTTAGCCGCTCGTAAAACCATGCTTGGCACCGCATCCATTATTGTAATGGATGATTCGGCTGATATGGTCAAAGTCGCTGAGCGTTTGATGGAATTTTATCAAAATGAATCATGTGGCAAATGTACTCCTTGTCGCGAAGGAACTCGTTGGGTTGTTCAAATTCTTTCTCGTATCCTAAATGGAGGAGGAACTTTTGGCGATTTGAATACGGTGAACGATATTTGTAAAGGAATGGAAGCCAATTCCTTTTGTCCTTTAGCGGTGGGAGCGGCTCCTCCGATTATGAGCGCGATTTTAGAATTTAAAAGCGAGTTTGAAGATTATATCAAACGAAATCCGAATGCCGATAAAAACCCTAAAATGAAGGTGTCATACCCCTATTTATGATTAACCTTACTATTAACGATAAATTGATAAGCGTTCCAAAAGGCACGACTGTTTATCAAGCCACACAAATGCTGGGCCTTGATGTTCCTATTTTTTGCTATCAAGATCGCATGCCTCCTTTTGGTGCGTGCAGGGTATGTTTAGTCGAAGTTGAAAAAATGCCCAAACTTCAAACCTCTTGTACACTGGTTGCAACGGAAGGGATGTCTGTAAAAACGCAAAGTCAGTTAGCTGTAGAAGGGCGAGAAGAGATAATCGAATTTTTACTGATCAATCACCCTCTTGATTGCCCGATTTGTGATAGGGGAGGAGAGTGTCCTCTACAAGAGCAAACTTTAAAGTTCGGAAACGGAAAAAGCCGCTTTTTTGAAGATAAACG
>JAGVJG010000157.1 GCA_020051235.1 Parachlamydiales bacterium
GCAAATTAATAGGAAAAATAAGTTTGGGGAATATTTAGCTAAAAAACTACAAATTGAAAAGTCAAATCCTGTCTTCTTAACGGTATTAGAAAAAATTGAGGCTCTTGACCCCAATCAGGCCCAATTTAATGCCGAACTTGAAAGAGTGCTTGTCGAATTAAACAATATAAAACCTCTTACTCAAGAAATTAAAAACCTTGTCCAAGATTATATCGGCAATTCCTATCAAAACTATTTACGTATTAAGAATAAACGTTTAGACCGTGCTGCAAATCCTGATCAATGGTGGTTTTACATTGCGACTATTGTATGCTTGGATCCCTATGATGTATCCAATAAGGCTTTAAAGGATAAGGTCGTCCAATATGCTGCTGCCACCCTAAACAATGCTGAGAAATATAAACAGGCAGCTAAGAATGGGTTCGAAGATTTGTTTATGCTCTTTGAAGGGGGATTAAATGAAGAGTCGAAGGTCAGAATTAGAAAATTGCTTACCCATAATGAGTTTGTTTGTGCAAGAAAATATAGAAAGATTGATTCACTAGATTTAGAACAGGCTAAAAATGGTTTTGTTAATAGTGTAAAAAAAGTATTGCATGTTGCAGACAGTAGTTTTAATGACTCCATTTTAAAGATTCTTCAAAACCAGGAAAATGCAGAGATTGATCAACTAGCAAAGCACGACTTTAAAGAACCTTCTGTTGTAAACAGGAGAGAGGCTTTAGAGTTAATCAAGATTGTTGTTTCGGATATTGTATTTAAAAGAATTAATGTTAGTAAAATTAACGGGCCTACTATATGTGTTCTTCAATCTCTTTTAGAAATTAGATCTCCTTTACTTAAAGAATCTATATGGAAATTGTTGAGAAATCATCCTGCAACTATAAATTACTCAAACGATGCCTATGAGAATGTTCTTGGATACCTTGTTGATATTATAAGTCATAATGCAGAAGAAAAAATCGCCCTTTTGGAATTTGGTAAATCAAAGGAAATCTCAAAAGATAAAGAAACTCAAAAGAAATGGTTGATTATTCTTTATAAGTTATCTCAAGCTAATTATTCATCGTCTGTTAAATCAAGTTTATTAAAGGTTTTAATGGGTTCGGATAAACACGAATTGGATGTGTTTAGTACTCTATTAACAATTGCAGATGAAGAAGACATTAAAGTTGTTTTGCACAATGGAACTTCGGATATTCTTAAAACTTTATTTTCTAAGATTCTTCCTAATATTGATGAAGAAGGAGCGCAGGTTTTAGCTTCATTCAGAGATCCTAAAGCATTTTTAATGTTTAAAAAGAAAATCGCGCAGGCAAAAGAGCGCGAAGCCATTGAAGAGTGTTTCGAAGAAGTTTTAGAATCGATCATTAAGGGTAAATTTAGAGAATATCGACATGATACCGATCACTTAAAGAAATTTGGCTCTAAAGTGATTGAAAAATGGATGGAACCCATTAGTTTTAAAATTAAAGATTTAGTTCCTGATACTTCTATAGGAGAGCTTTCGGTATTTGAAACGGAAGATCCGATTGACTTACTTACATGCGATGTATACTTGAAAAAATGCTTAAGCCTTGAAGGTAGAGTAAGTAAGATGAAAGGACTTATAAGTATCCTTGCGGATGGAAAATACCATACTATAGTTATCCATAATCCTAAAATGGATGTAATTGCTGAAGCCCAAATAGTACTTCTTCAAGGAAAAGAAAGTAAAAAACCTATCATTCTTCTCGAAGAGATTTCAACAAACCAAAATGAAGAGTTAAGAGTGGCCATTCTAGAGCTTGCTAAGAAAAAGGCGGCTCTAATGAATGCAGATTTAGTTAGGGTTGTAGCGGGAGTAAATACTCCTAAATTAGCTGAAACGATTGAATCACACAGCTCAAACTCACCTATAGAGTATATAGAGCATAAGTTAGGCAACTTTAAAAGTCCTTATTCTGTGAGAAATACCTATATTTACCAATAAGCCTCTTAGTTAAACTTTTATTGAATCTTAATAATTCTTTAAAAATTCGATTTTATAATAGGTATATGCAAAACTTCATTAATGGCTTCAATTTACGCAAAACTATCTTGTCCTCCCCAGAAGGAGGTTTCGTTGAAAGAAACAAGAATAAAGTCGATCATTACTATAAAAACATCTACGTACGTTATTCACCTCCTGCCGTAATCGCAGGGGCTCGACTTCATGCGGCCATTATGCCTTTATCGGCAATAGCAGATGTAGGGCGCTCCTTAATTAATGGATCCAAAGCTGATTTTGGGGGGTACCTTTTAAATCTTGCGATGGCGATTAAAATGGTGTTTTTAACCATTATAACTTGGCCTCTCGCACTAGCTAAACCTAGTCTCATATATGGTAACTCCCTCAAATCAGAAGAGGAATTAAAACAAGTAATTGCAAATTATATAGATGAAAATTTTGAGTCAAATCCGAGTGCTTGCCTTCAAACATTGTTTAGTGATGCTAAGGTTGATCCGAGATTAGTAAGACCCTTTATTGATAAACTTTTAAGACTGAACGATGATGTATTCGAAAAAAGAGAGAAAGCACTTAATAAGATTGTAGATAAAATACCTAAACAGAGAATCGGCAATAGATTAAAGGATCTATTATCTACTCGAATTGGATTAGAAAGGGATAATGTTAAATTCATTGAACTATTGGAATCGGTTGAAAAAATTGATCCAAGACAAAACGGTTTTACTTTTGATAAAGTCGATCAATTAAGACCCGAGGGTGTAAACACGGTTCAATGGAGAAAGGCTAAAAATTTAATCAATAAATACTTAAGCGAAAAATATCCATTCTATATCAATGCAAAGAATAAAACAGATTTTCAAAACGGTAAGAAAATCGGATTTAGCTTAAAGAAAGCATATAGTATTGCAAAAATATTGGGACTCAATCCAAACGATCAAAAAGTTCGTGATCAAATTGCAGCAAAATTTTTGACTTTGATCGAAGGGAAAAATAATCAGAAAAGGTTAGTAAGCGAACTTTTAAAAATAGCCAATAATCCTACCGAAAAAACAAAACAAATTTTAACTTCCTTTATTGAAAAAGAAGTTAATGCAAACCATGCTCTTCAAAATAGAAATGCTAAATTTGTTAAACAAATAATCACTGACCTTCGACTCAATCCCAATACTGATAAAGAGATTATATCCCAAATAGTTGACGAAGGATCTAACTTAGATATTAATGATGAAGAATACGCTCAAGATCGACGTCAGTTGATGGATCGGTTGAAGTATTTTGATTTTTATAGACTACATGCACACAATCGACGTGAATCAATTGAATTTATGACTCAGATTTTAGTGGATCTCGTATTTAAAAGAGCTCCTGACTCTTGTATGAATGCGGATAACATAAAATTACTCAGCGCGGCTCTTGAAATTAGATCTCCTTTCGTAAAAGAAGCGGTATGGGACTTAATTAAAAAAAGTGATGTTTCGCAAATCGACAAAAAAGAGAACGCTTATGAAACTTTACTCGTTTATTTTGCTAAAATGGCAAGTGCAAGTACTTTTCAAAAGTATGCTGATTTAGGTAAGGGCTTGGATTTTGAAACTCAAAAAGCCTATTTAACTCTTTTATATAAATTGAATAAGTCAGAATTTTCTACCGAGCAAAAAGATCTCTTAATCCAAAGACTTAAAGAGTCTGAAAATTTAACTACAGATATCAATTATATAAGTACGCTTGTTTCGATATCTAACAAAAATGAGATAGATACATTTTTGCAATCAGGTAAGCCACTGAACGATCCTTCTATATTTAAACCTTACTTTGAAAAGATTATTCCAAATATTACTGCTGAGCAGTGCAAAAAATTAGTAGAAATTCCGGGTAGTAAGTCCATTCTTTTATACGGTAAACGTCTTGAAGAGCTCCCACACGGTGTTCGAGTAAGAATGCAAGAAAAGTATAAAGACGCTCTTCTAGCTGTTATCAATGATCAGTTTTCGGAATTTAGGCATAATACACCTCATCTTAACGCCTTGGATAAGGCAGTAGTAGACAAATGGAAAGTAAATCATTCGTATAAGATTCATGAATTGGTTCCTAAAGCAGCTAAATATGCTAATTACACTATCTCCGAAACTGAAAATCTAATTGATTTACTCACATTAGGTACAAGTTTAAATACGTGTATGCACCTTGACGGTAGATTATCTAGAGTTAAGTGTTTGCAAGGTTTTCTAATAGATGGAAAATACCATACCATCGCGGTACATGGAGATAAGGGCGAAGTGATTGCTGAGTGTCAAATCGTTCTTTTGTGGGATGAAAGCAATAAGGTGCCTGTAATTTTATTAGAAAATCCAAACATTGTCGGAAACAGTTTAGAAATTAAAAAAGCCATGATTGAATTTGCAAAAGGAAAAGCAAAGGAGATGGGTCTAACTCTATTAGATGCAAGAATGATCGGTATTTCTAGTTATAAAGGAAAGGTTGTATCTAGAACTTCGAATGCCATTTTTGAGTTTGTTGATCATAAGCTTTCAGTTATTACCGGACCCTGGTCTGTTAGTAATCCGCGTGTTATACCTACGTAATCACTGACCGAAAATAAAAATTCGTTCCTGTTTATTCGCAGGGAAGTAGAGGCTGTCGGACGAGTTCCGATTGCCATACTTCCCTTTTTTATTTCTAATTGAATCGCTGTCTTGAATGTTTGCACTGAGACGTCCTCGATACTTTCCGGCCTGATTAAAAAGTTTAGGCGCATTGGTTGCAAACGGGTTTTGAGCCGATTCGTTACTAATTTTGCTGCCGTATTTGCCTTGAGGATTATTGACACTTAAAACATTTTTGGGGTTTCCAAAAAGACCCAGCGGATTACTAACTGAATAGGGATCTGTTATGTTGGTATTGTAGTTGCCGATATAGACACCGTAAAAGCCATACAGGGTCAAGGGGAGTATTAAGAGATATTTGAGCATAACCTATACAAAAGTTTGTATAGGTTATATGACAACCTTATAAATTCGTCCACAGGGAACGTCGTAAAGTTGATCGATTTGATTTAGATGGCCCATAACTTGATTGATTCTATTAGAAATCGGCTGAAAACCGTTGTTAGGATCATAAAGATATTCTTCAGTGCCCTCCTTCATTAAAACAAGGGTGTGGGTTTCTGCTTCAAGCGAAGGAACGTTATCAACAGGAGCGGTTAATCGAATAACATACACGCCGTCTTTTAGGTCTTGAAGATATTCTCCATTATAACTCTCAATTAAAAAGGGATCTGGAAAATCCACAATTCTTAATCTGAATAAATGGCCTATGCTTGCCATTTTATAAAGCGATTCATCTCTAATGTCGTCACTACAAGCGATGGTTGAAACAGCCGCCTCTTTATCCCTAAATTTTTGAGAAGAAATAAAAAATTTAGGTGCAATTTTTACGATCTTAACTCCTAAAGAACAATAGTCGGTATTCTTTAGGATTTTTTTTGCAACAGTAAGTGCCATTGCCGAATGTGTATCTTTCACAGTTGTTGGTAGAGCGTCAAAATTAAATGAGATGCCTTTAATTCTAGGGTCGGACATTAACAAAAGCTGTAAAATCATGACATAGTCATGAGCTTTATTTTTATTTACCTGACCCTCAGCTTGATTTTGAGAACCTTGAATAGTCCATGGATTAATTGCTTGCATGTAACTATTTTATATTAGTTGTTAGAAAAAGTTAATTAATTCTTATTATAATAAGAGTTAAAGTGTTGAAATGCTTCAGGACCGTGTGTAATCAAATTTAAATTTGTCACTTTAGCGAAGGGCACCCAATCAAATTGAATAATTTCACCCTCGGGAAGGTGTATTAATGGTCTATTTTTTAATTTTAAATGGAACATGTGAAAGGTAAAATCAAAAGGGGTGCGAATATAAAGCGTTTTAATTGGAATTAAATCGGAGGCATTCGTCTTAATCGATGTCTCTTCTTTTAATTCTCTAATGGCGGCTTGAATCGCATTTTCCTTATTTTCAAATTTACCGGCAGGCACACACCAAGTAAATGGTTCGGATCTGGATTCATGTCTTTTTAGAAGAAGAAGATGTTCTTCCCAAGTGCAGTAAGTGCCAGAAACTTCAACTTTTGCTCGAAAGCCGACAGGCGGAATTTCAAAAATATTCATACGAACGGTTTAAGGTATTTTCCAGTTATGGATTTTGGATTTTTAACTATTTCTTCTGGGGTACCCTGCGCTATGATCTCGCCCCCTTTGTTTCCTGCTTCGGGACCTAAATCGATCACAAAATCGGCCAATTTGATGACATCAAGATTGTGCTCAATTATGATCATCGTGTTGCCTTTATCGACTAACTTATTCAAAACCAACATTAGTTTAGCAATATCGTCAGGATGTAAACCTGTTGTGGGTTCATCCAATAAATATAGCGTTTTGCCGTGTGAGCGTTTTGATAATTCACGTGATAATTTTATTCTTTGGGCTTCTCCACCCGACAATGAAGCCGTCTCTTGACCTAAACGTAGATAGCCGAGACCGACATTAATAAGTGTGTCTAAAATACGCACTAAACGTGGAAAGTTCTCAAAAATTTGGCGCGCTTCTTCAACGGTATATCTTAAATATTCACCGAGGCTTTTTCCACCATATTTTACTTCAAGGCTAATAGGGTTTAACCGTAGGCCCTGACACTCTTCACAAACAACTTTTACAGGAGGTAAGAAATGCATTTCAACTTTCTTAAATCCCAGTCCCCAACAAGCCGTACACATACCTCGACGATGGTTATAGCTGAAATGTTTGGGTTGAAGGCCTTTCGCTCTTGCATCTGGAAGTTGAGCAAAAAAGTCACGAAGGGGAGTCAAAATATCGACATAAGTTGAAACGTCGGAACGATTAGTAGTGCCAATAGGATTTTGATCGATCACTATTAGTTTTTCAAAATGATCAATCCCTTCCACTGTTCCACCCGGAAGAGTTACCGATTCATGTCTAAGGAGCCCTTTTGCAACAGCCGTTTCTATAATTTGATGTAGTAAAGTTGATTTCCCTGAACCTGACACCCCGGTTAAAACGGTTAGAGCCTGGTGAGGAATGGTTACATCAAAATCTTTTAAGTTGTTAGCTTTTGCATTCGTGATTTTCAAACCCTCTTTAAAAGGCCTTCTTTTGCTCGGAAGAGGAATGGTCTTTTTGCCGGAAAGATATGCGCCTGTTAGGGATTTTGGATTCTTCAATAATTGTGAGTAGGTGCCTTGAGCGGTAACGTGACCCCCATGTTCGCCTGATGCCGGGCCAAAATCAAAAATATAGTCGGCAGATTTAACGGTTAGAGGATCGTGCTCCACTAAAATAAGACTATTACCTAATTTCTTAAGTTTATCTAACGCCTGATTAAGCTTTTCGTTGTCGTGAGGGTGTAGTCCTACGGTGGGTTCATCTAAAACATAAAGAACGCCTGTGAGCCCGGAGCCGAGCTGTCTTGCTAAACGAATCCGTTGAGCTTCTCCACCGGAAAGACTGGGGGCTTTTCTTTCGAGCTGTAAATAGTGAAGGCCTACTTCAATCAAAAAGTCCAGTCGTCCTAAAAGATTCTTTTTTACTTCTAGTAAGACTTTATTCTTTTGCTCAATTTTCAATTTTTTTATGAAAGTATGCGTTTCTATTACCGCCATTCGGCATAAGTCAGCGATAGACTCATCATCGATAGTAACGGAGCGTGCATACGGATTTAATCGTGTTCCATTACAAGCTTCACATAGTCTTTCTTCCAACAAGGGGAGAATGCCTTGTTTGATTTCTGTTTTGGCTCTTCTGCCGGCTTTTGCAAGGGTCGTATTAAATCCGATCCATCTTAAGAAAACCCCTTCATGTTCAAAAAGCTCCGGTCCTCCATTTAATAACCAATGAAGTTTCTTAGAACTAAGTTCTCTCATAGGGGCTATAAAATCGATGCCTTGTTTTGATAACATCTTTTCAAAAAAGTGAATGGCATCTCCGCTCTCATCTTGCTCCCAAAGGATTCTTGCAAGCGTTAAAGGAGAAAGTTCTAATATGAATCCCTTCGAAGATAGATTTGCGCCATATTGATATCCAAGACCCAGGCATTCTAGACACATTCCTTCGGCTTTATTGAAAGCAAAAGTATGAGGAGTGATTTCCGGATAAGATTTTCCAGTTTTTACCGCTGTAAAACTTAAGTTAAAGGAAACTTCTTCATCACCTTTGATAACGATAAGTTTGTTATTACCGATTTTTGCCGCGTTTTCGACGGCCTCAGCTAGACGGCCTTTCACTGTGGCATTTAATACAAGGCGATCAATTACCAAAGAAAGATCATTTTTTCTTTTGCGGTCAAAGGGAATAGTTTGATCCAGTTCAAAGTCTTCGCCATTTAAGCGAATGCGTACATAGCCTTGTCTACTTAATCGGTTAGTTACGTCTTCAAACTTTTCATTTTTTTTGATCTCAATAGGAGCTAAGACTTGAATCTTTGTCCCTTTATCGAAGCTCATGATTTGATCAATGACATATTCTCGGCTGATCGAGCGAATTTCTTCTCCGGTATCGGGATCGTGAGGAATGCCCAGCCTTGCATATAATAATCTTAAATAGTCATAGATTTCGGTCATTGTTCCGACCGTCGACCGTGGGTTTCCGGCGTGAGCTTTTTGTTCAATGGCAATGGCAGGGGAGAGTCCTTCGACATGTCCGACAATCGGCTTGGGCATCTGTTTTACAAACTGCCTTGCATAAGGGGACATCGATTCGATATAGCGCCTTTGCCCTTCGGCATAGATGGTATCAAAGGCGAGCGAAGATTTACCTGATCCGGAAGGGCCTGTTAAAACGATGGTCTCTTCTCGTGGGATTTCGATGTTGATGGCTTTTAAATTGTTTTGCTCGGCATCGGTCACTTTGATCGACGTAACGGGAGTTGCTGCCTGCAATTTTTTCGGTTCCTTTTTAAGGGCTTCCTTTGCTCGTGTTATTAAAAGATCCGATAAAATCTCTTTGACCGAGTGGCCTGTAGGGCTATCTAGAGCGGCAATTTTCTCAGGGGTGCCTGTTGCGACAATTTGGCCTCCTTCACTTCCGCCTTCAGGGCCGAGATCAATAATCCAATCGGCCATTTTGACGACGTCCATATTATGTTCAATCACGATCACCGTATTGCCGCGATCAACTAAATCTTGGAGAACTTCAACAAGGTGTTTGATGTCATGGAAATGAAGCCCCGTCGTGGGCTCATCTAATATGTAGAGGGTTTTACCGGTTGAGGGGCGTGTAAGCTCTTTTGCAAGTTTGACTCTTTGGGCTTCGCCACCGGATAATGTCGTCGAGGATTGACCCAGCTTAATATAATTGAGTCCAACTTTTCGTAAAGTATCAAGTTTTGTCTTAATAGGAGGAATCGATTGGAAAAATTCGTAAGCCGTTTCTACATCCATCTCTAAAATATCGTGGATGTTTTTTCCTTTATATAAGATGGATAGCGTCTCTGAATCAAACCGTTGGCCTAAACAGGTCGGACAGTCAATCCAAGCATCTTCTAAAAAGTCCATGTCGACTTTAATCATTCCCATTCCCTGACATTCAGGGCACGATCCTTCTTTCACGTTAAAGCTGAAGCGTCCCGGCTTAAAGCCTCTAGCTTCGGCTTCAGGTAGTTTTGCAAAAAGATCGCGGATTTCGTCGAATAATTTAATGTAGGTGGATGGATTCGAGCGGGGATTTCTTCCAATCGGTGTTTGATCAATCGTGATGATCTTATCAATAAGATCGATCCCCGTAATTTCTTTATGTTTGCCTACTTTTAGTTCAGCGCCATGGAGCTCATTATCTAAAGCGGGATAAAGGATATCGGTAATAAGAGATGATTTACCCGAGCCTGATACACCAGTTACGGCTACAAAAATACCGAGAGGAATCTCAACATCGACATTTTTTAAGTTATGGTGAGAGGCGCCTATTATCTTGATTTTCTCTTTGCCCGCTTTGCGTCTTTTCTTAGGAACGGGAAGGGTTAACCGGCCTGATAAGTAACCACCTGTTAAAGATTGGGAAGAAGAAAGAAGATCTTTCAAAGAGCCGTTAACGACAATTTCTCCTCCGAATTTGCCGGGGCCGGGGCCAAAATCGACAACCCGATCCGCTTCCCAGATGGTATCTTCATCATGTTCGACAACTACAACGGTGTTGCCCATATCACGTAAATGTTTCAACGTGTTGATAAGCCTCTTATTATCTCGAGGGTGTAATCCAATCGAAGGCTCATCTAATACATAGGTAATCCCAACAAGGCCGGAGCCAATTTGTGAAGCCAGTCTCACACGTTGAGCTTCTCCACCGGAAAGGGTGGGAGCTGTACGATCCAAAGTTAGGTAATGAAGGCCGACATCGTTTAAAAACTTCAATCGTTCACGGATTTCTTTTAAAAGCTCGGCTGCAATTTGCTCGTCTTGGGGAGTGAGTTTTAAATGGTTAAAAAATCTAGCGGCTTCAGCAATCGTCATGCCGCTAACTTCTGAAATTCTCTTACCTTGAAATAAACAAGCGGCGGGATAAGGCTTTAGTCTTTCACCCTTACAATCCGGACAGATCTCTTCATGCATGAGCTTTGACATGCGGGTTTTATAACTATCGCTCTTAGCTTCATGCAGACGTTGGCGCGCTTCGTGTAGAACTCCTTTCCACATGACATGATCGGTCCATTGCTGAAGAGTATCGGGATGAACAAAGTTCATCTTTGTCCATTTTTTATCAGTTCCGTGTAAGAAGACTTTTTTGGCCTTATCGGTAAGTTTCTTCCAGGGCGTATCTACCGAAAAATTATAAAGACGGGCCAGATTGTCATAAATATTTCCGTAGCGAACGGTTTGATAGGAGCTGCCGACCATACAACAATCTTCGGCGATAGAAAGATCGGGATCGATTATTAAATCGAGATCAAATTCTTGAATGACACCTAAGCCATGACAAGTAGGGCACATCCCAGCCGGACTATTAAATGAAAAATCATTGGGTTCTAGAGAAGGATAAGAGAGTCCCGATTTAGGGGAGTAGGCATGCATTGAAAAGAGCGTCTCTTCATTCGTATCAATATTGAGTACAGAGATAAGCCCTTGGCTTAAGTTTAATGATTGTGTTACCGCCTCAGCAATTCTTGAATTCTCGGTTGGACCCGTTACGATTCGGTCGATGACGATATCGATATCGTGGGCGACGTTCTTATCGAGTTCGATCTCTTTTTCAAGCGACTCGATTTTTCCATCAATTCGAGCTTTGGTAAATCCTTTCCTAAGAAAATCGGCGAAATCTTCCTTGTATTCCCCTTTTTTTCCTCGTGCGAAAGGGGAGAGGATCACTATCTTTTGCCCAGCCGGTATGATTTGAATCATCTTGATGATTCTTTCACGGCTTTGAGGTGATACCCTTTCTCCCGAAACGGGGCAATAGGGGGTCCCGACTCGAGCATAAAGAACTCTTAGGTAGTCGTATATTTCCGTAAGGGTACCGACGGTCGAGCGAGGATTTCTTCCAGCTGTCTTCTGTTCGATTGAGATTGTAGGAGAGATGTTCTCGGCCGATTCGATGTCGGGCTTGGTCATATCGCCCATCTGTCGTCTCGCAAAAATCGAGAGCGATTCGACATACCGTCTTTGCCCCTCCATATAGAGAGTATCGAAGGCAAGCGAAGACTTGCCTGAACCTGAAACCCCAGTAAATACGATTAGCTGATTGGTCGGCAGGCGAACAGTAATATCTTTTAGGTTGTGAACCCGAACTTTATTTAGAACGATTTCTTTCATTAAAAAAATTTAGAACGTATAAGGGTATTATATATCGAACGAATAGGGTTAGCAAGATGGATCTGATTGCCATATTTTTGATAGCGCAAGCCGGGTTAAATACAGGAGTTGTTGAAAATCGTGTAGGCGCGGTCGCTCCTACGATCGAAAAGCTATCTCCCTCTTTAGTTACCTATATAAATGACGAGCTGAAGTCAGAATTCTACGCAATGAGCGATATCGACCCTAAAGCCTTTGATTTTAAGCCGGATGAGGACGAAAAAAGTGCGGATTTCGCTACAATCAACTTCCTTTCTAAGCTTCTATATTCCTCGAGTGAAAACCCTATTGCTTATACCGAGAAGCATCTTTTAGACCCCGATTCCGACTATGAAACGGATGAAATGGAATATATCCCTGCAAAACCTTCTTCCTACCGTAAAATAGCGCAAATTGATAAACCCATCCCTATTTCAAAAATAATTTCGACCGGGCCCGTTATTCCAAGTAGAACAGAAAGAAGAAATAATGTTCCCACGGCAAACAGTCCTCAACAATTCGTAAAAGATGAAGGCTTTTATATCGATAGAAGACCTGTCACTAATAGGGAGTATCGACGTTTTGTCCAGGCAACCGGATTTGCACCTCCTTCTCACTGGCCGGATGGCGATGTAACGAATTCTTTGAAAGATCTGCCTGTAGTTAACGTAACTTATAATGATGCTCGTGCTTACGCCGAGTGGATCGGTCATCGTCTTCCTACTAAAGAAGAATTTGATAAAGCCCTCGAGTATGCACCTATTATCCGCCTTGCCTCTCCTTTAATGGAATGGACCGATACCAAGGAAAATCCAGGATCGCAAGATTCTAAGATTGTTTTGGTGGGTGGGGAACCTGTGGCACCGACCTTTGTCAGTCCTCAAACCGGCTTCCGCACCGTCCTCGACGACAAGCAATAGCCTCGTAGGGCTATGTTTTTAACGCCTGCCCGTGCCCGATTCCCGATATACATTGGTTTCACCTTTTTTTTCACCACTGAGCACACTGAGACCACTGAGAATTTATGAGAGCAGTGAGTGTTATGCATAAATTCTCAATGCTCTCATTCTCTCTCAGTGGTCTCAGTGTGCTCAGTGGTGAAAAAAAATTAGTACTTCCAGAGTTTGACGGGAATCGGGCACGGGCACTTTACGCGGGCACGGGCACGGGGTGTGCTCTTTGAGGTCTAACTTATCTCAGGGTTTTCGTAGAATTCCCAGAGAGCATTTTTAATATGCGAATCTTGGTCGAGCGGTTTATTCAACACCTCTTCCAGCGTTTCAAAGATTTCGAGTTTCATCGAAGCGGGGTTATAGGCAAACGCGAAGTGAATATCGCGGCCCATTTGTTGGTTATTGTTATTTGCGAAGTGAATCGCAGTAGTTTCCAATTTCTTCCGATCTTTTGGAGGAATATAGGAGAAGAGCAATCGATCAATGAATTGATCTTCAAATGTTTCTACTAATTTGTTCCTCAATTCACCTAAATTTTTAGGAGGACTGACCAAGGTATAATCGTATTTATCCTTAAGGTATTTTAAGATAGCCTCACTTTGAAAGGGACTTTGAGAGATCTCTTTCGCAGGAACAAGAAGCGTTTCAAGCATTTTTGAATCTTCAATGAGCCATCTTGTTAGGGAGGGATGGTTCACAATCAGGTTGAATGTATGTTTGCCTATGATTCTAACAGGAACTAAAAATGAGCTAGATCGTCTTCTTATTTTAGATTCCTTGAAAAACTGCCGACTTGTCAAGATGACTTGCTTTAATAGATCAATTGCATCTTTTGGATGAACAGTGTGCCATAAATCGGTTTGGGAAACTCCTCTATAAATTTTTAATAGTTGTTTAGGATCGTTCCCAATCTTGTTGATCCAGGGCGTATAAGCAAGGTCATTAATTTTGCCAAACGATCGATCGTTTACTTTATTATCGGGGTGATAAACTTGAAGTAAGTCGAGCATCACTTTTTTCTTACGGAATTCTTCTTTAAGTTTGGGATTATTAATGCTTCTAATTAAAAACCTATGAAAGCGAGTGGGTGTGTCGATCCGCTTAAATTTATGCATTTTGTCATAAAGGACAAATCCGCCATTCATTTCACCTTCTGCGATGATTTCAGGATCATAGTGCATGTGGATCCTCGATAAAATGGAATCTTGTAACTCTTTTAAAATTTCTTCATTGTTGTTCACTTCTTCCGCAATTTTTAATACCGAGCTGACAAGCGCTGTTTTAAGAAGCGTGTTAGACCCACCTTCCGCCATGGAAGCCAAAATATTACTCCAAATTCCTACTAGCGGATTTTTGGTTTGAGACTCTATATAAAAGCGCCCTTTACTTAACGAGCCCGGAACTAGTTTTTCAGACATTTGAAGTAGTTCATCAATTGTTTTCGCATTTTCAGGCCATTTATCAATTTTTAAATATTTGCGAAGTTTTTCAAGAGTCGGATGCTTTTGATAATTTCCTTGAAGGGGTTTGAGGACAAGATCAAGTGGCAGTTTTTTTAAAATAGGAAAGGTAGTGACTTGTCCTTCTACATGACGTCTTAGACAA
>JAGVJG010000018.1 GCA_020051235.1 Parachlamydiales bacterium
CAAAGTTTGACGGGAATCGGGCACGGGCACGCACGCGGGCACGGGCACGGAAATGGGGCTAATAAACATCTTTGAGGTATCTTCCAGCGGATTTCATCGCTTTAACATACTCGCCGGGATGATGGGTGGAATGATCTTGGATGATTTGGTGGAGAGCATCGTCGACATCTCTCGCCATATGTTTGGCATCGCCGCAGACGTAGAATATGGCGCCGTTTTCAAGCCAGGTCATAACTTCAGCGCCTTTTTCGATGAGTCTATTTTGAACATAAACCTTTTCGGGCTGATCTCTGGAAAATGCGGTGTCAAGTTTTAAGAAGCCTTGTTGAACGTAATTTTCCCATTCTTTTTGATAGAAAAATTCCTTGGTGTGCGTCCACTCGCCAAAGAAGAGCCAATTATTTTTTGCGTTTTGTAAATAGCGCTCTTGCATAAAACCACGGAAGGGAGCAACGCCGGTACCCGGGCCTACAAGAATGATGGGGGTGGAAGGCTCTTTTGGGGTTGTAAAACCCTTATGAGGATGAACGTAAATCGGTATAGCAGGTTCATTTAGGGGGGCGATTTCACAAAGGTATCTTGTACAGATTCCGGAACGCGCTTCTCCAAGTGTTTCATATTCAAATTCAGCAACAACAAGGTGAATCTCATCGGGAAACATTTTTGGGGATGAAGCGATTGAATAAAGTCTTGGAAGCAGCGGCATCAAACGATCACAAAAAGTTTGCACGTCATAGGGATTGCCATAAGTTTTAATAAGATCCCATACTTCAAAATCTTCACTTGCTTGTTTTGGATCGGCAAGCTCTCCGGCTACTTCAAGAAGAAATTTTCGACTAAATTGTGAGATGCTTGCTTTGCGAGATAAAAATTCATTTAACGAAAACGTTTTGCCTGTCCGTTTATCTACTATCTGTTGATCAGCAGAAAAATTCGTAGCAGATAATGTCTTTTCAACCAACTCAGGAGGGTTAATCGGATAAACCCCTACGCAATCACCGACCTCGTACGATAACCCGGACCCTTTTATGGAGAGGCTGACGTGGGATGTTTTTTTGGTGGGGGATAGGCGCTCTCGCTGAATTAGCGTGCTGAGGTAGGGATGTTCTCTTGAATACGACATTAGGGATATTATACCGATCTACCCGATTTCCCTGCCAGGGACGCCTAATAATCTCTCTTTTCTTCTCCATATATTTACGGACATCCGCAAAAGGGGGCAGAATACTGGCTTTTTTATAATGCGGGGTTAGTGAATGGGTATTTTTAGTTTCATAATATTTATGCATCGCTTGGTGTAAAATTTTTAATGCGTTGTAGGGATGGGCATCGTGCGCGGAACGATTTAACCATTCTACGGCGATGGGCCTAATTTTATGCTCTAATTCACAGTCGTAATAATTAACTTCAACATCTACGAGGATGGTACTGTTCATTTCATGGTAGAACTTACTTTTTTTTGAAATTAAGTAGGGCTCCCCTTCCATAATTAAGGGCTTACTGGGATGAATCAATCTCCAATTATCTCCTAAATTGGGAAGCAGGCACCAATGAGCCGCCGCTTTTCCTTTTATTTGCGAATAACCGTGTTGAATTTCTGTCCTTTCACGCCAAATCAGACATCTTTCACGATGATAAAGCCAACTTTGAACAAAGTAAGAAAGATATCTTCGCGCAATTAAATCATTTATCAACTCTTCTGTAGGAGCGTTATCATATCTAGAGGAAGTGAGATTTAAGCCATAAGGACTTGCAATTCTTCCATTAGAATATAAAATAAAATTCATATAATAATTCTAAGTTCAGCTATGTTTACCATTTACAGTAATTTTTTTGAGGATTTATGCGAGAGTCGATTGTACACGCAACACTTCGTTCGTTCTTTGTTGCGCTAGGCTGGATTTTAGGGATTGCAGTCGCTCTTTTTTTGATTGCCTTACTGTTTGGACTCGCTGAGACCACGGAAACGACCCCAGCTCTCACCTTTACAGAATCTATTGCTCCAAATGCTGCAGGTGAAAGAAAAATCCTTTCAAAAAGTGCCCCTGTAATCCTAAAGGTCGACATTGTTGGCAATATTGGAGACGAAAACCTTACCACCGACATGATCGAAACCCTCCTTATCGAATCTAGAGAAGGGACTTTAAAAAATGATCGAGTAAAAGCCATTCTTCTCAATATAAATACTCCAGGTGGAACGGTGATCGATGCCGATGGAATATATCGAGCTCTTAAGAGATATAAAGCTCAATTCCATGTTCCCGTATATGCCTTTGTCGACGGGATGTGTGCGTCAGGCGGGATGTATGTTGCTTGCGCAGCCGATAAAATTTATTCTACGAATGTAAGCTTAATTGGCTCTGTTGGGGTATTAATACCCTCCTACTTTAACGTTGTAGAGCTTCTTTCAAAAATTGGTGTAAAGACGCTTTCGATCAGCGCCGGTAAAGGTAAAGACGATTTAAACCCTGTAAGACCTTGGAATGATACCGAAGGAAAAGATATCGAACAGCTAGTAGACTACTACTATCAATACTTCATTAATATAGTTACCGAAGCAAGACCCAAAATATCAAAAAAAGATTTGCTGGAAGTCTATGGAGCCCATGTTTTTCCTGCCACCCAAGCTGCTGAGTATGGATTTATCGATAAGGCAAATAGCTCCTATAGTGATGCTTTGACGGCCCTTTTAAGCGAAATTGGCATTGATGACGACTACTATCAAGTCATCGAATTAGGCCATGAAAACTGGCTAAAATCGTTGTTTACTACCAAATCAGCGATTTTTACGGGTGAAATCAAACATTCCATTGATTATAATGGGATAAGTTCAAAACTCATGAACCAATATCTTTACCTTTACAAACCTTGAATTTATAACATTGAACAATAAACTTTATATTGTAGACGCTTCGGGATACCTTTATCGTTCCTATTTTGCAATCCGTAACATGACGAATTCAAAAGGGCAATCTACGAATGCCCTATATGGATTCATCCGTTCGCTTTTAAAACTCAGGAATGATTTTGAAGTCCATAATCTTATTGCCGTCTTTGACGGTCCCCATAATGCTAAAAGCCGCGAAGCCATCTATGCTGATTATAAAGCTCACCGTTCCCAAATGCCCCCCGATCTTCATTATCAAATTGAATGGGCTCGCCATTGGTGTGATTTAGCAGGCATTCCTTCCTTAAGTATTCCCGAAGTTGAAGCCGATGATGTCATGGGAACTGTTTCTGTATGGGCAAGCCAAAATGATTTTGAAATTTATCTAGCTACAAGCGACAAAGATATGTGCCAGCTTGTAAAGCCGGGCATTTTCATTCTCAACACCTTTAAAGAAAATCTCATTCTTAATGAAGCGGGCGTTGAAGAGCAATTCGGTGTTCGACCCGATCAAATGGTTGACTTTCTCTCCATTACGGGCGATGCATCCGATAACGTTCCCGGGATCTCCGGATTTGGCCCTAAAACCGCAGCCGATTTATTAAAACAATTCGGATCATTAGACGAGATTCTCGCAAATCCTGAAAAAGTCTCCGGAAAGAAAAAGCAAGAAACGCTTGTCGCCGAAAAAGATCGCGCCTTATTAAGCCGTGAGCTTGTTAAAATTAATCTAAACGTAAAAATTCCTCACGATCCTCTCTTTTATCAACTTAATGAAGGCAAGCCGGAAGATCTAAACGCTTTTTATCATGAAATGAACTTCTCCTCTCTTTTAAAGGAGATGCAAACGAAGGCGCCTGAAACACCTGTTTCTTATCACTTAGTCAATGATGAAAATGCCTTTGAAGCATTATTAGAAAGGCTTAGAATTTCCGATTGGATCGCGATTGACACGGAGACGGACTCTGAATATCCATTCGACGCCAATCTCGTGGGCATCAGTTTTGCTTTCCAAGAAAATGAAGCGTATTATGTCCCCGTAAATGGAGACTTAAAAAACGTTTTAGAAAAGCTTAAGCCGATTTTAGAAGATCCCACAAAGAAGTTTTTCGGCCATAACATCAAATATGACCTTCATATTTTTCAAAATAACGACATTGATATTACAAATGTTGCGTTTGATACGATGCTCGCCTCCTACATTCTTCATGCCCATGAGCGTCGTCATAATTTAGACCTTTTGGTTTTAAATCTCTTTGATAAGACCAAAATCCCTATCGACAGCTTGATCGGTAAGGGAAAAAATCAAATTTCAATGGCCCAGGTTCCGCTTGATAAAATTTCCGAGTATGCCTGCGAAGATGCCGATTATACTTTCCGCCTTAAAAATGTTTTTGAAAAGAATTTGAAAGAACGTGGGCTTGAAGATCTCTACTTCAAAGTCGAACTTCCCCTGATTAAAGTTCTTTTGCGAATGGAAAGAAAGGGCATGTGGATTGATCGCCCCTTTTTAAAAGATCTTGCGGATCATATTCAAAAGGATTTAGAGGGACTTACTCAAGATATTTACTCTTTAGCGGGAGAGAACTTTAATATTAATTCTCCCAAACAGCTAAGTCAGATCTTATACGAAAAACTCTGCATTAAACCTCCAAGAAAAACTAAAAGCGGCCTTTCTACTGATGCTGAAGTCTTAGAAGAATTGAAATGGGCAAATCCTATTTGCGCCAAAGTCATCGATTATAGAATTCTCGAGAAGCTTCGAGGGACCTATGTAGAAAAATTGCCTACACAAGTCTCCCTTAAAGACGGCCGTATCCATTGCACTTTTAATCAAACGGTGGCAGCCACGGGGCGTCTATCTAGCCAAGACCCGAATTTGCAAAACATCCCCGTTAGAACCCCTTTAGGCAAAAAAATTAGAGAAGCCTTTAAACCCGAGCTTCCTAACTGCTGCTACCTATCTGCCGACTATTCCCAAATCGAGCTTCGCCTCCTGGCCCACTTAAGCGAAGACGAAATCCTCCTTGAGGCATTCAGAAATAACGAAGATATTCACACCCATACGGCAGCTCAAATTTATGGTTTAGACACAAAAGACGTCTCCCCCGAGCTTCGTCAGAGCGCAAAAGCGGTTAACTTTGGCATCATCTATGGACAAGGCGACTTTGGCCTTGCTCAGCAGCTCGGAATCTCAAGGCTTGAAGCGTCTGAGATTATCCAAAAGTACTTTAAAAGATACACCCGTGTTTACGAATATTTAAAAGAGCAGAAGGAACTCGCCCATAAGACCGGCAGGGCCAAAACCCTAACAGGGCGTGAACGCCTTCTACCCGAGATTGATAGTAAAAACATCCAAATACGCCTGGCTGCCGAACGCCTAGCCGTTAACACCCCTTTACAAGGCACTCAGGCTGACCTTATTAAGATGGCAATGATCCAAATTGATAAAGCTATTTTGGAGAAAAATCTGAAAGGGTTTATGGTATTACAAATTCATGATGAGCTCTTATTTGAAATACCTGAAGATGAAATCTCTCAATTTCAAGAGCTTGTCCCCCATTATATGCAAAATATTTTTCAATTGAAAGTTCCTCTTGTGGTTGATATCCACGTTGGAAAAAATTGGAAGGAGTGTTAAAGTGAAAAGAAGAATAGCAGTTACCGGTGGGCTTGCCTGTGGCAAAACAACGGTATGTCAAATGTTTCGCGACCTAGGCGCTCACGTAGTGAATGCCGATGAGATCGTACACGAGCTTTTAACTCCCAAAACAGAAGTTGGCAAAGAAGTCATCCAGTTGTTTGGAGAGAAAGTGACGAACGGCATCAAGATTGACCGTAACAAAATTGCTTTACGAGTCTTTAGAGAGCCTGAAATGTTAAAAAAGCTCGAAGCTATTATCCATCCCGCCGTTAAGCGTCGCATAGAAGAGGAGAGAGATAAAGCAAACGGACTAGACAAACTTTTCATCGTAGAAGTTCCTTTGCTTTATGAAGCCAAAATGGACAGCGATTTTGACGACGTTATAGTCGTAGCCTGCGATAGAACCACCGCCGAAAAGCGCTTTGACCGCTCACCCTATGAGTTCAAACTCCGATCTGACCAACAAATGAAGTTGGAAGAAAAGATTGATAAAGCCAACTACGTGATTCGTAATGAAGGCACGTTAGCGCAATTAAAAACCGAAATAGAAAAATTATATAATCAATTAATATGAGGACATCCTCTAAAATGAATCCGGAAGACACCCTCTCTGACACCTCGCCTTCAGGCGATGAGTCAAAAAACCCAAAAAACGGGGAATATGAAAATGGAGAAGGGAGTGAAGAGCTGCAATTAAGCGGTGAAATCATCAAAATTGCTGAAATTCAGCGAATGAATATTGACGAGTTGAATGCCTTCGGCCGAAAGATCGGTCTAAAGCACCTCGGCTCCCTCACTCGTTCCCAGATGGTATTTGAAATTGTCAAAGCTCTCGCTGAAAACCCAAATGAGATTCTCTACGGAGAAGGCGTATTAGAAATTCTGCCGGACGGCTTCGGGTTTCTAAGATCACCTAACTACAACTACCTTCCCTCTCCTGAAGATATCTATATTTCCCCCGCTCAAATAAGACGGTTCGATCTCAAAAAAGGGGATACGATTTCCGGAGCGATTAGACCTCCGAAAGATAAAGAAAAATATTTTGCCCTTCTGAAAGTCGATGTAATCAACGGAACTACACCTGAAAAAGCACGTGAGAGAATTCTATTTGAAAACTTGACTCCCCTTTATCCAGACGAGCGTATCGTTATGGAGACATCGACTGAGAAGCTGGGACCTCGTGTTCTTGACCTCGCCTCTCCTATCGGTAAAGGTCAACGGGGCTTGATTGTTGCGCCTCCAAGAACGGGTAAAACAATCTTACTTCAAAGCATCGCTAATTCGATTGCTAAAAATAATCCAGAAATCACTTTAATTGTTCTTCTTATCGACGAGCGTCCTGAAGAAGTCACCGATATGCAGAGAATGGTTCAAGGCGAAGTTATCGCCTCGACCTTCGATGAGCCGCCGGAAAGACACGTTCAAGTCGCTGAGATGGTGATTGAAAAGTCGAGACGTTTAGTTGAGCATGGACACGATGTAGTTATCCTCCTAGACTCGATTACCCGTTTAGCAAGAGCTTATAACACGATTCAACCTCATTCCGGTAAGATTCTTACTGGGGGTATCGACGCAAACGCTTTACATAAACCTAAGCGTTTCTTTGGTGCTGCTCGTAACATTGAGCAAGGGGGATCTCTTACCATTATTGCGACCGCTCTTATTGATACCGGTTCGAGAATGGATGAGGTTATCTTTGAAGAGTTTAAAGGAACAGGTAACATGGAGCTTGTTCTAGATCGCAGATTGGCAGACCGCCGCGTTTATCCTTCTATTGACCTCATTAAATCCGGTACTCGTAAAGAAGAGCTTCTCTTCCATCCGGATGAATTGGATCAAGTTTATAAACTCAGACGTCTACTTTCCGACCTCTCTCCTCTCGATGCAATGAATCTTCTTTTAGGTAAAATGAAGAAGACGAAAAACAACATTGAGTTCCTACTTCAAATTAAAGACTAAATTCTTTATCGGGAAAGAGATTTTAATATCTCTTTCCCTATTAGCACTTTATAGCTCCTTTTCTTAATAATTAATTTTAGTGATACATATTCTTAGCAACAAGAGTATGTCATGAAGCATAAAATTTTTCTTTTTCTAGCTGTCATACAATTATCGGCAGCAGATAACCCACCTCCAACTAACACAGACAAAAAACCAAATATCATTGTGATTATGGCAGATGATATGGGCTGGTTTAATATTGGAGCCTATCATCGAGGCATCATGGGAGGGAAAACTCCCAATATAGATAAATTAGCGGCAGAAGGTCTCTTATTTACAGATTATTATGCGGAACCGAGTTGTACTGCCGGAAGAGCGAACTTCATCACGGGCGAACTTCCGATTAGAACCGGTTTAACAACCGTGGGACAGGCAGGTGCAAAAGTTGGTATACCTAAAGAAGCGCCCACTATTGCCACCGTTTTAAAATCGATGGGATATAAAACTGGTCAATTCGGCAAAAACCATTTGGGTGATTTAAATGAATATTTGCCAACGCTGCACGGCTTCGACGAATTTTATGGTTACCTGTATCACTTAGATGCCATGGAAGATCCTTTTTGGCATTCTTATCCACAAAATTTAGTAGAAGAAATCGGCCCACGAAATATGCTTCATACCTGGGCTACAACCACTGATGATACGACGGAACAAAAAAGATGGGGAAAAATTGGTAAGCAAAAGATAGAGGATGCGGGCACCCTTCCCCCAGAAAGAATGAAAACCGTCGATAATGAAATTCTCGATAAAATGTTTACCTTCATGGATAAATCAAAAGAAGAAAATAAACCTTTCTTCATTTGGCACAATCCAACCAGAATGCACGTCTATACTCACTTGTCAGATGAATATAATAAGAAAATGACTCCGGAGAACGGTTGGTATATCGAAGAAGCGGGCATGGCTCAACTCGATGACATCGTAGGATCTGTCGTTAAAAAAGTGAAAGATTTGGGCCTTGATGACAATACAATCATTGTATTTACCACCGATAACGGAGCTGAAGTATTTACTTGGCCTGATGGAGGCATGACTCCTTTTGCAGGAGCAAAAGGGACGGTTCAAGAAGGGGGCATGAGAGTGCCTGCAATCATTCGTTGGCCGGGTAAAGTGCCTGCTAATAAAGTGGAAAATCAATTGATGTCAGGGCTGGATTGGTTCCCTACTTTTGTAGCGGCCGCTGGTAATCCCGACATTGTAGAAGAATTCAAACAAGGCAAAACCCTTAATGATGAAAAATATAAGGTTCACCTTGATGGTTATAATCAACTCGACTTGCTCACCGGTAAAGGCCCTTCTAAAAGACATGAAATCTATTATTTTGCAGAAGAACGTTTTGGTGCAGTTAGGATCGATGATTATAAATACATTTTCATCGCACAACCGAATGGCTGGTTTGGCCAAACTGTATCCTTAGATTGGCCTCTCATTATTAATCTAAGACTTGATCCCTTTGAAAGAGCTACCGCTAATTTCGCTCCTCCCTCCATGTATCAATTTTATGGGCATGAATTTTGGCGCTTCGTATTTGCACAAAGAAAAGTGGAAGAGTTAGCTAAATCCTTCGTTGAATTTCCTCCTCTTCAAAAAGGAGCGAGTTTCAATATGGAAGGAATCAAAGAAGAAGTTTTGAAAAAAATTAAAAGTCAAACGGGTCCAGGTCAATAACCGCTCTTTATTTTAAGATATTTAATGTGTTATCTCCATAACATGTTAAATATCTTTTTTTGTCTTTTGCTTTTTCTTAATCTAAGTGCCTCTAATGAAGGCATGGTCTTTATCCAGGGCGGAGAGTTCATTATGGGCTCAAATAGCAAGGAAGCAAAGAAAGATGAAAAGCCTCCTCATCAAGTAAGAGTTAATAGCTTTTGGCTCGATGAAACGCCTGTCACTAACCGTCAGTTTAAAGCGTTTGTAGACGCAACCGGTTATATAACGACAGCTGAAAAAGCGCCCACACTTGAAGAAATCATGAGTCAAGTTCCCCCCGGCACTCCTCCCCCTTCTCCTGAAATGTTAGTAGCCGCTTCTTTAGTATTTAAAAAACCTGAAAAAGCCGTTCGCTTAAACACCATCAGAAATTGGTGGGAGTGGAAAAAAGGAGCCGATTGGAAACATCCATTAGGTCCTGAAAGCAACTTAGATGGAAAAGAAGATCATCCTGTTGTGCAAATATCGTGGTACGACGCCAATGCTTATGCAAAATGGGCCGGTAAACGCTTACCCACCGAAGCCGAGTGGGAATATGCCGCACTCGCCGGCAGAAAAGATATTACCTATGTATGGGGAAATGAACCTTTTTCGGAAGAGGCTCCTCAAGCAAATATTTGGCAGGGCACTTTTCCCTATAAAAGTGATAAACCGGGCGGCTATTACGGCACCACCCCCGTTAAAGCATTTAAACCAACTCCCAATGGCCTCTATGACATGGCCGGCAATATTTGGCAGTGGTGTTCTGATCTTTACAACTCAAATTATTTTAAAGAAGAATCTAAAAAAGACATTTCCGATAACCCTCAAGGCCCATTAAAGAGTTTTGATCCAGACGAGCCTTATGCGATAAAACACGTTCATCGCGGAGGCTCCTTTTTATGTCATAAAAGTTACTGCACGGGCTATCGAATAACAGCCCGGATGAAAACGTGTCCCGATACCAGTTTAAATCATTTAGGCTTTCGTTGTGCAAAGGATGTAAAATGAGAATTTTTCTATTTCTATTCGTAAATGTTCTTTTTGCCGATCCCCTCCCATCCTGGAATGAAGGAGAAACAAAAAATCGAATAATTGAGTTTGTTCGAGTAATAACCGATAGCCAAAATCCTAATTTCATTCCCGTAGAAGATCGCATCGCCACTTTCGATCAAGATGGAACCTTATGGGTTGAGCAGCCCCTCTACACTCAATTCATTTTTGCCTTAAACCAAATCAAAAAGAAAGCAAGCGAACATCCGGAATGGAAGGATCAAGAGCCCTATAAATGGGTGATAGAAAACAATGTCGAAAAATTCAAAACAATAACCGAACAAGACATCGCCAAAATTATAGCCGTTACTCATGCAGGCTTATCAGTACACCAATTTTACGAATTAGTGGGACAATTTTTAAAAACGGCCGAGCATCCCCGATTCAAACGGCCTTTTACAGAACTTGTTTATCAACCGATGATCGAATTGATCTCCTATCTCCAAGATAACCAATTTAAAACCTATATCGTCTCAGGTGGGGGACAAGAGTTTATGCGAGTTTATGCCAAAAGGGTTTACAACATTCCTCACGAACAGATTATAGGATCGGCCGGCAAGACCAAGTACCATTATAACGACGGTAAGCCGTATCTCGAAAAGCTTCCCGCAGTTCTCTACATTGACGACAAAGAGGGGAAGCCCGAGGCCATCAATCTTATCATTGGGAAAAAACCCGTTGCCGCTTTTGGGAATTCCGACGGCGATCGACAGATGCTTGAGTGGACACAGAGCGGAGAGGGAAAAAGATTGGAATTACTCGTCCATCATGATGATGCCGACCGTGAGTATGCTTATGGTCCAGATTCTAAAATTGGCACGTTTTCAGAGAGTTTGATGCAAGAAGCACGGGAGAAGAAGTGGATTGTCGTTAGCATGAAGGACGATTGGAAGAAGATATTTTCTTGGGAATAATACAGGTTAATTCTTTTTCTTCGTCACCGAATTCATTAGTTTTCTACTCGAGAGTCGTTAGGAAAAAAGCAAAGCTTTTTCCCTAACAAATGTTCTTGTCGGGGCTCCGCCCCCGCACCCCACGGCCATTTCTTGCGGGGTTAAAATCGCGTATAACCGCTGCTTACGCAGCTCTCGCTCGAGTAGGTGCAACCTAAGCTCTTC
>JAGVJG010000030.1 GCA_020051235.1 Parachlamydiales bacterium
CCCTTTATTAAGCTGGTGTACAACTTTAATATTAGAAAATAGAAAAGATTTGATTGATATCGAACAAATTAAAGGTTTAGTAGAAATAAATGCGTTTTATGTTGAATTAGCTAATAAATGTGATGAATTAGGTTTAACGGCGGAAGCAAATCATTATGCATCACGAGTCAGCGGTGATTTGAAGAGATTTATATAATTATAGATTGTTAATTAGTTTTCTGTTAATTCCGAATTTATGTGTGGGATAAGCGGAATTATTCGTTTTAAAGGTTCTAAATTAAATAAACGCGATTTCTCAATTTTAAAAAATATTGGAGATCGTTTAAAAAATCGCGGTCCCGATGATGAAGCCACTTTTGCAGATGATGATGTGGCCTTCTTATTTCGTCGCTTATCCATTATCGATTTAGAAGGAGGGCGCCAACCTTTTCATGATGCAAGAGCGGTTGGAATGGTTAATGGCGAAATCTACAACTATAAAAGTCTTAAAAAGAAAATTTCTTACAATTTTAAAAGTGATTCCGATGGAGAAGTCATTCTCCCCTTATGGGAAGAGAAAGGAGAGTCTTTTCTCGAGTCGTTAAACGGCATGTTTGCGATGGCGATTTATGATAAAAAGAAGAAACAAGTTCTTCTCGCGCGCGATCGAATGGGAATCAAGCCCCTTTATTATGCGATTACTAAAAAGGGACATTTGATATTTGCTTCCGAGATAAAAGGTCTTTTAGCCCATCCGGATTGCCCTCGAGAGTTAGATTGGGAAGCTCATTTAACAAGGCGGATGAAAGTTCAAGATTTATCCCAGCCTTTAATGTCAGGTTTTAAGGGAATTGAGATGTTGCCCGCAGCATCCTATCTTTTAATCGATTTAAAAAAAGAAACCTTAACTCAAAAGAAATGGTGGACACTCGATTTCAAACAGAAAAATGATCTAACTGAAAAAGAGGCGATACAAAAATATCGCGATCTCCTCGCCGACTCTATCGAATTGCAGTTGATGTCTGATGTGGAAGTGGGCCTTGCTTTAAGTGGGGGAATTGATTCTGTTGCGATTGCCGCTTTTGCATCGAAACATAAACCAATTAAAACTTTTACCGTCTTAAGCCAAAGCACCTATCTGACAGGAGACTGTGAATCGGCTTTTTATGCAGCCAAACATTTGGGCCTTGAGAATCATCAGCTTTACTTTCCTTGGCAAAAAGAGATTTTAACAGCCGATCTTTTTAAAGAGATTAATTGGGCTTGCGAAATGCCTACAAACCCAGAACAGGTTTTTAAATTCTTGCTTTATAGAAAAATACGTCAAGACTTCCCGCAAGTTAAAACCATATTGCTTGGACAAGGGAGTGATGAATTTAACGGGGGTTATTGCCACGTCTATCTACAAGAGCAATATCCTGAGCTAAAGGAAGAGTCACACGATTGGCCTCTCTTTATTAATACGATGTCTAAAATGAAGAGAGAAGCGAGGCTTAATCAAAAAGATCCTTACTTGATTGTCGATGCTCCCTTTTTAAATGATGAATTTGTTTCTAAGTTTGCCTCGTTTCCTGATATTAGCCCCTGGAACTACTACCAAAGCTTTTATGCAAGAAGCATCGAAGACTATAACTTATGGCATGAAGATCGGACCGCCTCGGCCAATCAACTTGAAAACCGCGTTCCCTTTTTAGATCATCGTTTAGTGGAATTTTGTGCAAAAGTGCCGTTAAAGCTTCATGAAAAATTGTTCTGGGAAAAGAAAATCCTAAGAAAAGCGGTCAAAGATCTTCTTCCTAAGAAGCATGTCGATAGAGAAAAGATCCCCTTCTATATGGGAAGCGCTGAAAAATATGCTTTAAGAATGATGTACGACTTATTGGCTTCCAATAAACAGGCTTTATTGAAAGAAGCGCTTTTAGAAAATTCACATGTCTCTTCGATTTTAGATATAGAAGCCATACGGTCGCACTTCAAAGCGATGCCTGATAACCCTTCTTTTAGCGGAACCGAGTTTCTAATCGAATTAACAAGCCTTGGCCTTTGGTCAAAATGGCTGAAAGAAAAACCACCTGAATCTGTTGAAGTTGATATCGATTGGATGCCTATCAAGGATTGGAAGAAAGAAAAGAAGGCCATAGATACTCAAATGAGTGAATCGAAATCGTGCCTAAAAAAGAATACCGTCCTTCGATTTGCAAAAGACGTTTTCCTCGTTCACAAGCCTAAAGACGATCAATATTATTTATCGCGCGATTTCACACTCGAACAAGAAATCTGCAATAAAACCAAAAAGCCCTACATTAATTTCCTTAAAGAGATTGATGGGAAAAAGTCGCTCTCTTCCCTTCTGAAGAAAGTCCAAATCCCCCTCGAGACCCTCATCCCCGATATCGAGGAAGCCCTCGAGTACGCCATCCTCGAAATCGTGAAAAAGTAAAAAAAATTACCACAGAGACTCGAGAGAACACAGAGGAAGCAAGAGGACAATGAGAAAAACACTTATCCTCGATATTTATTTTTAAGAAATAGAACCTCGCTCACTGTTCTCTTGCTTCCTCTGTGTTCTCTCGAGGCTCTGTGGTAAAATTTGAACTATAACTGTCTGATTAGGCCCACTATCACGCCTTGGATCATCAATTCATCTTCACGGTAGAGTTCGGCCGACTCTGATTCGGCGTAGCCTTCAAGGCGGGCATATTCGCCTTCCGGATAGTATTTTTTGATAAGAGTGCGATTGGACTGTAAAGCGATCACCCATTCGCCATTTTCAGCTTCTTGACGGGCTTCGACAATGAGAAGATCGCCATCCAAAAAGTGATCTTTTTGAAGACTCATCCCTTGAACTTGCAGGATATAGGTGATATCGGGGAAGCGGACAAATGAAGAGGGGACTTTAACCGTTTTGGTTTCCGAATACATTTCGATAGGGAAATTCGCTTGTACCATTCCAACAAAAGGAAGATCCACTTCTTGTGAAGTCTTTATCGGCGTGCTTTTATGATTAAGTTCGATCGATCTTTTTTTGGATTTCTCTGATTTGACAATTCCTTTGTCTTTCAGGGCTTTCATGTGATTAACCACAGAGCCAAGGGAAGAAAAATTAAACTCCTGCATGATTTCACGAAAAGTAGGGGAGTAGCCTTTTTGATCGATAAACTTTTCTAAGTAATCGACAATTTCTTTCTGCCTTTTAGTGAGCTGCTTCAACTTCCTCCTTAGAATAGACTAGCCAATCCATCATGAGAGCGGCGATCCACATGAAGTAAGCCGAGTATATCACATCGGAAAAGAAATGACCGCCTTGGGCCATACGCGCCCATCCAAGCATCGCACCTAGAATGATGGCGGCAGCCAATCCACCCCATTTTAAATATCGATTGCCTGTACGCAAACCCACGAAATAAAGGGCAAAAAAGAAAAAACCCATTGTGCAATGGCCGCAGGTAAACGATTTTGAGGGTTCAGGAGGATTAAGTTGAGGTTTCCATACGGGATGATAAACTTGATTGCCCCCATAATTTTCTATTTGCCGCGGACGTGGTCTTCCCCAATATTCTTTAAGTACTACGTGAACGATTAAACCCGCTCCAATAATCATGGTTAGCATGATGGCTAATGAATGATTTCTCCAGTGCGGATTTCGAATAAAAGAAATAAGAAAAGCAAGTCCTGCAATCCCGACGGCTGCAAAAGCAAGATAGGATAGGTAATTATAAACAAAGTTATTGAAAGGGGAGTTTACGAAATGCGTGACAGGGTCATTGCCTTGTTCGTAAAAGTGATTTTCAATTGAGAGGTCAAGCCAAGGTGTGAAAGGCGTAATGAGTAAAAGGAGAAATGTCGGGTAGAGCCATCTTTTATGTTTCTGTATGAATCCCATTCGGCTATTATCATCATTTAATAGAAGAAAAATCAATATGGAATTTGCTTTAATTTTATCTTTAGTTGTTTCTATCCTTTTAGGGTATCTTTATTTAAAAAAGTGCAATGTCAATAACGAATTAGAAAAAGAACTTATCACCCTTAAAACTAAAGAGACTTATCTATCTGAAAGTTTTAAAAACTTATCCGCTGATATCTTCCAACGTAACAGCCATACATTTTTAGAATTGGCATCGGCTCGCTTAGAGAAATGGCAGGAAGGGGCAAAGAGTGATCTCGCCAATCGAGAGAAAACGATAAAAGATACGCTTGATCGTTATGAAAAGAAAATCCAAGAATTTTCAAAAGATTTTAACGAAAAAGCGATAGGCCTCGATCAACATTTAAAAAATTTGGTCGTAAGCCAAGGGCAGCTTAAGCAAGAAACGCACAATTTAAGCAAAGCCTTGAGACAGCCACATGTTAGGGGACGTTGGGGAGAGATCCAACTTAAGAGGGTTGTTGAAATGGCGGGCATGGTTGAGTATTGCGATTTTGCCACACAAGAAACTTCATCGCAAAGCCGGCTCCGTCCCGATATGATTGTTCGGCTTCCTAACGATCGTCAAATTATCGTTGATTCCAAAGCGCCTTTGTTTGCCTATCTTGAGGCGCTTGAAAGAGGAACGGAGGAAGAAAAGCTTGAACAGCTAAAATCTTTTGCCAAACATATTAAAACTCATATCCAGCAGCTTTCTCAAAAATCTTATTGGGACCAGTTTTCTCCAACACCCGAATTTGTGGTGTTGTTTTTGCCTGGCGAAACATTTTTTAGTGCCGCCCTTGAACAAGATCCTACTTTAATTGAGCTGGGTGTGGAGCAAAAAGTTCTTATTGCTACGCCTACTACTTTAATTGCGCTCCTTCGTTCTGTGGCTTACGGTTGGAGACAAGAAAAAGTCGCGAAAAATGCGGATGAAATTTCAAATTTGGGAAGGGAACTCTATAAAAGATTGCTTACACTTTCCGAACATTTTGATAAATTGAGAGGTTCGCTTCATAACTCGGTTGATCATTTTAATCGCCTTTCTGCCTCTTTAGAGTCTCGAGTCTTCATTACGGCGAGAAAATTCAAAGAACACGGTGCAACGCAAGAGGATGAGATTGAGGCACCTACGACAATTGATCAAATTCCTAAGATCCCCGTTTTTGATAAATAGGTTTAGTTTTGGTTAAAATAAGAATAGGGAATTAAATAACTTCCCTAACGAGGATCTTATGAAAAAGCAACTAAGCCATTTTGGCGTGCATCAAACCGCCAAGGTTTTTGCATTTGTATATTTTATACTAAGTTTAATTTTTCTTATTCCACTCGGAATACTAACTTTATTTACTAAAGAACATGAAGCCGCAATTATGTTCTTCTTACTCCCATTTGCTTATTTGATTTTCGGCTATCTTGCTTGGTTACTGATGGGATTTATCTATAATATCGTTGCGAAATATTTCGGCGGTATCGAGTTCGACCTCGTCGATAAAGAATAATCTATACAAGGGCACGATTCATTCGTGCCCGACAAAAAAACCACAGAGACACAGAGCACACAGAGATAGCAAGAGGCCGGTGAGAGTATGTGAATTCAGAAAATTCTCACTGTCCTCTTGCTATCTCTGTGTTCTCTCGTGCCTCTGTGGTAAAAAAAATAAAGGTACTTCCAAGTATAGCGGGAACGGGCAGGGGGCTTCTTCGAAGCTTGCGGTTATTTATACATAGAAGCGCGAAGAGCTTCGAAATCATGCTCTATATGCAGATTGGTCATCCGCATCACAATATAGAAAAACTCTTGATTGATCGCATTATCAGCAGGATTTGATAAAAGGAAAGAACGGGGATAATCAGAAATCATCTTAAGTCCTAACTCGGTATTCAATTTAATCCAGTTCAACAGACTTTTCTTGTTAAATAGATAACTATTTCCATAGGTATCTCGAATTTCGTGAATTTGAACACAAAATATTCTAAGTATGAAAGCAGTCAACCAATGATAAGAGTTAATGCCCTTGTCCGATTTAGAGGCAGCAAGGCAAGTTCTGCCATTACGGTTAACTAATCTTGGGCCTAAATTTGAAGATTGTGTGCAATCTAACGTACTCATAGAAATAATTATAATCTCGCAAGATTAACAACAGATTAAGATTATTTATATGTTTAGTTAAGCAGCCCATATCACTATGGGCTGCTAGGAATTTTAGTAGGCTTCTATGACGAAATAGGCAGGGAAAGCGAAGTTATTGTTGGGTCTCGCGGAGACTTTAACAGTTACTTCTTGATCTACTTTGTCAGCTAGATTCACTTTATTGCTGTAAAGATAAGCAATGATGCCATTTGTCATTTTGTTGACGAGTACATAATCGCCGGGCTTATTTTTAACAGGTTTTGTGTACACTTCGACAACGCCTTTTAATTCTTTTGCTTCGAGGAGTTGATCTTCGTAGAAACGATCAAGCGTTTCGCCGGGTCTTCCTTTTTCCCATGAACGATAGAGCGCATCTTCTACATCATTCCAAGCTGCCATTTTAGCAGTGGTCACGGGTTTGGAAGTTGCGAGTTGTTCATTAGAACCCGCTTGAGGAATCGTTTGAATGATGTAGGTTTCAGTTTTCGTTTCCGCTTTTGCTTCTAAGTAGGCAATTTTCTTTTGCAGATAGTTTTCTTGAAGTACTTTTAAAAGCTCTTTTGCTCTTACCGCTTGATCAGGGAATTCGGCTTGTTGTTCAATGATGCGGTTGTAATTTTTAATGATGGTATCCAGTTTAATATCCGGATAGGGTTTTGACATCTCTTGTTGACCATTTGTGTAGGTCGATTCCAAGAGTGAGTTAACATCATTTCTCTTTTTTGTAATTTGCTGAAGTAGGGAAGCATCACCGACTTTTTCTAAATATTCTTTAGCCACAAAAAAGCGAGCTGATTCGGGCATTGAAATTTCAAGCCATTTGCTATTTAAAGGGCTAACAACTCCATCAACTTTATCGCCAGTATTTAATTGAGCTACAATCGGACCATCGACAGAGGGTTCAATTCGTACGTTAACTCTTTGCCCTTCTACGGTATTGTCGAGCACAAAAGTTCTAAAAATATAAGCTTTTAATCCTTGTGGAGGAAGTACACTGTAAAAATCATCCGTCTCACCCGTAACAATCAGAAGATCACTTTTGTTAAGTTCTTTTATGACCGGAGATTCAAGCGAGGGCTGAGCACGCATTCTCACTTTATTTTTCGTAAGACGTCCGGTGTATGATGTAAAATTCTTAACAGTTTCTTTTGATGCATTACTATCTTCAGCAATCAAAAGAGGGGCTGTAATTAAAATGGGGATAAGTAAAAGTTTGCGCATACAATACTCCAATTAAGAGCGGATTGTATGGCAAACTTTGGGAAAATAGCAATCTAACTTTTTAGGACAGAGACAATGTGTTCGCAATTTGATTGGCCGCAGGTACATCCAATAGGCTCCCCTAGGAAAACGGTATATTTCTCTGTTTCGTCCAGTGGGTTACTAACTGTGTAGAGCTTTTCTCCAATTGTTTTAACGTCCCAATCGCGAAAAGAGAGTTCATCGTCTTTAACTTCTTCTTCCTCACCGATTTGCATTTCATTCTTAACGCCATGAAGGGAGTTCATAATTTGGCAAAAGAAGCAATTACATCCGGGCTCGCCTTGCGGCAAAGCCTCAACATTGATCATTGGAATGTTCTGTGTCGATTCGATTATCTTTTCCAAAATTTCACTTGGGATCGGAGGGGAATCGCTTAACTCGGGATTGTGTTCGAAAGCTTGAACAATGCCATCGGGGGTTCCGATTTTAAAACCGATAGGCATATTCTCGGGCATTCTCTCAACATATTTAGGTTCTTCTTCCAAAAACTTCATGTGGCATTTGAAGATTAGATCTTTTTCTTCAGGTGTAAGATTTGGGATTCTTGACATCTCCCCATTTTTTAAAGTAATAATGAGATCATTATTATCGGCTTTAATTGAAGCTACTTCTTTCCAGCTAACAGAAAGATAGGGGGGTATACTAATAAATTTATCAGTTATCCTATTCATTTCTCTTTTCCTCCCATTATCTTTTATAATACCAAAATCGACCATAATTAGCAAATCACACAATAGATTGCTAAATTGCGTAAAATCAAGGAATTCTTTAACTTGCAATCAATTTAACTGCCGGAGCGAACATGACCCGTAAAACGTTCGTCATAGATACTAACGTTCTCTTATATGATCCAGAATCGATTTTGAAATTTGGAAAAAACGAGATTATCATCCCTGTAACCGTCTTGGAAGAACTAGATAAAATGAAGCGACTTCCGAACGATCTCGGACGCAACGCAAGAGCGGTTTTCCGTTTTTTAGATAGTTTAAGGGAAATGGGAGAGGGAGATCTTCATAAAGGGGTCAATTTGCCGAATGGGGCAAATATCCGTATCACTCTAGAGCACAAGCCTTCCAACTCCTATTTTGATATATCTCCCAGTTCAAACGACAATAAAATTATTTTAGCCGCTTTGATGCTCTCTGAAAAGGGGGGTAAAGTAATTTTTGTGTCTAAGGATTTTGCCGCTAGAATTAAGGCAGAAGCTTTAGGGATCGAAGCGGAAGATTACGAAAACCTCAAATTCTCTTTTGATAATATCTATAGGGGGGTCAGAAGGATCGAAACCTCTAAAGAGGCAATTGATCACTTCTACAAAGATTCAACGATGAAGGCGGACGGCTTAGAGCCCAAGCCCAATGAATACTTTGTCATGAATTCCCCAGAACACTCTTCTGCAGTTGGTAAATACGATTCTTACAAACAACAGATTGAACCTCTTTTAAAAGTACCAAATATTTGGGGAATAAAGCCAAAAAACGTTGAACAAAGATGTGCCATCGATTTGCTTTTGCGTGACGATATTAAACTAGTTACGCTTATTGGCCAAGCAGGTACGGGTAAGACCCTAATCGCGTTGGCGTGTGGTTTGAGAAAGGTATTTGATGAAAATATTTACAAAAGAATTTTAGTTAGTCGGCCCGTTGTTCCTCTTGGACGAGATATTGGTTATTTACCCGGTACAAAAGAAGAAAAGTTATTCCCCTGGATGCAGCCCATCTATGATAACTTGGAATACCTTTGTGACTCTCACGGAAATGAGCCTTCAGAAACGCTTAAATGGGTTATGGAGAGTAAAAAACTCGAAATGGAAGCGGTCACCTATATTAGAGGTCGTTCACTACCAAACTCATATATAATTGTTGACGAAGCGCAAAACTTAACTCCTCACGAAGTAAAAACGATTGTTTCAAGAGCGGGTGAAGGCACAAAAGTGGTTCTAACAGGCGATCCTAGTCAGATTGATAACCCCTATCTTGATAAAGAGTCGAATGGTTTAACCTACACTATTTGGAAGTTTCAGGATCACAAGCTCTATGGGCACGTCTTCCTAGAGAAAACAGAACGTTCTGAACTGGCTGCTTTAGCTGCACAAATATTATAACTTAACAAAGCCTTAACAAATTATAGGTATTATACCTATAATTTTTAAGGCTATATGCAACCTGTAAAGTCTTTTGCCCAGAACATTTTAAGTAATACCTTATCACAAGCAAAAACGGTAGCTATCGTTTCGGCGATAGCTTTGGCGGCTTTGGGGTTTGGTATTTGTTTCGTTTCCAATCCCATAACACTGCCTGTAGCTTTGACGGGAGCTACAATATTTATTGGGGGAGTCATTCTTTTTATCTTAGGATTGTCTTTAACGCTCCTTAGTCAAACCCCTTCTTCTTTACCTAAAGAAAAAAAAGAAAATAAACCCCTCCCATTAACTCCTCCTCCCAAAACAATCTCCTTAGAGCCTTCCCCCATTGTTGATGAAGTTTCCATTGAAGATTTCGTTATTCTTCAACTTAAAAAGGGAGTAACACTTGAGGAGATCGATATTTCAAAAGAGTTTCCAGAATCTAATTGGAACCCGCAAGATTTTGTTCGTAAACTGAAAGCAAATGCAAAATCCTTAATGAAAGATCAGATTCAAGACTGCTTTGATTCAAACACAAATGAGAAACCCTTAATTGATCTTATCAACGATGAATTAATAGATTATCCATTGGATAAAAGTGATTTTCCAATGATGGCGATTCAAATGTTTTTTGCAGAAGGGATGAGACGCAATCATGAACATTTGGTACATAAAGCAAGAAATGAATTTCCTAACTTTGACTTAAAATCGATTCTTTCTGAGTTTGTGAATGCCTGTTTTGATACCGATTATATCTTAAGAACGGACCGTATAAAGCTATTCGATCTTTTATACAATGATATCGATATCACTAAAGATGAGGTCAAAGATGTAGTTAGAGAAGTTTTTGATCAATTTTGTGTTAGAGCTATTTATGAAGGACATACTTATTCCAGTTTGGCGTTAATGCACGAAAAAGAATTCAAATTAAGAAAGGATGAGCTAATCAAAGGTTTTAAATGTCTATGGAAAGCCCCACAAAAAGTAAAAAAAGAACAATTGTTTGAATCGATTGAAGATGAAGTAGATATCTTTTTGCATCCTTATATAACTCAACAGGTAAAAGAATCTCCTATTCGAAAAACGCTCACCCAATTGATAGACGAGAAAATAAAGCCAGTTGAAGGGGTATCTCGGGAAGACATTCATAATCATGCTTATAAAACATATCTGCACAGATCCGCATTAGGATTATATGTTCATTACAGATACATACATCGAAAAACGTACCTTCAACAAATTGTTACCGATAGCAAACATGATGACTATAAGAAAAAGTATATTAAATCATTTGCAGATGCCCTTGAAAGAGCTTTGCCCATAGATTTTCCTGAAAGAGATTTCAGAAATTTTGATTTCTTTGCCTTAGCTACAGCTGAGATTAATAAAGTGAATATTTTTAGAAATAACCAAGACATTCCTTATAAAAGCAAAGGCGATATAAATAATAGATATGCTAAAGCTGCCAAGCTAAAAGAGCTCGAAAAAAAAGGAGAATACTTCTTAGTTTAGGTCTTTTGCATGCTCATTCAGCTTTTCGATTATAAATGAGTAAAAATGAGGGTTTATTAAATGACCCATTCCCTTAACAATATGTAAGCTTGATTGGGGAATAGTCCGGGATAAAGCTTCTGCATGGTCAATTCCCAGAATAGGATCAGAGGTCCCTTGAAAAATGAGTGCCGGAACTCCCACCTTATGATGGATCTCAACTAATTCTGCGTTTGAATTTATGATGGCTAAACGATAATTATCTAAATTTATAAAATTTTCAGTTCTTAAAGAGTATTCTTCAGCTATCGGTTTGATAAAAGCATAATCAAGGGGATGATCAAAACCGTTGATAAGTTGCCAAATTTGAAGACGTTGTTCCACTTGTTCTTCAAAGGATAATGCAGGTTTTTGCATTATCTCATTTCTAAGTCTCTGATACTCTTTTGTAGGTGCTGAAAATGATGTTTCTTTTTGCAAAGGGCTAAAAGAGTTTATCATGGGTTGGTAATCAAAATGAGAGCCAAAAGTTGCAAGGCTTAAGACTCTTTCAGGATATTTTACGGCTGCAAATTCAGAGATCGGGCCACCCATTGAAAGTCCGAAGAAATGGGCTTTTTCGATTTCTAAGTCATCCAGGACGGATATAGCATCTGCTGCTAAATCAGAAAGATGGTAAGGATTTAGTTTATAATCTACATAAAAAGATTTTCCTGAGTCTCTTTGGTCGAATCGAATAACAAAAAAACCTTGAGCCGATAGTTTTTCACAAAAATCTTTTGGCCAAAGAAGGCACTGTCCGGCCGCTCCCATAATTAATAAATAAGCGGGGTCTTCTTTTTTACCGAATGTTTCGTAATAGATTCCGGCCTTAGAAACTTCAGCAAACATAAAAAAAGGAAGAAATAGACTTAAAAACTTAATCATAGGGTATTATTATTTCTAAAAATCTAATTGTTGAGAAGAATTTCATGAAACTATTTGCTGTCTATTTAGGGGGCAAGGCTGATCGTTGCAACATTGAGCTTCACGACGTTGTTTTCGTTGTCGGGGAGACTATTGAGGCGACCTATCCTCAGCTCGCAAAAAAATGGTTTGGGGATGTGAATCGCTTCCATATCGACTCTTACTGGGAACTTCACCAGGTTGAAGGGTATAAAATAACTTTGACAAAAGAAAAGACGAAATCCGATAAAAAACTTTATTTCATTAATTTAGGGGCCTATAAACCCACTAAATTTACCGAATATCATGAGTGTGCTTTCTATGTATCCGATGATGCGCCCGATGCGATTAGAAAGGCAAAGTCAGAGCTATGCCATGGTCTAACCACTATTCATAAGGACGATGTGATAGCTTTAGAAGAGTTTGATGTTGATGATGTCCTTGAACTAGGTAAGGTAGAGGATTATTATGTGAGTCTTTCTTATACAGCACAATTCGACAACCCTCTACCCGTATCTAAGTATATAAAGCTCGATTTTCAGAATGGGGGAGTGTCGTTCGGGAACGCATAGACGGCCGGAAGGTTTCTATAGAGTTCTTTGTAATCTAGCCCATATCCAATAACAAATCGATTCGGGATGGTGAAAAGCACGTAGTCTGGAAGATAGTTTGTTTTTCTAGGCACGTCTTTCACAAGAAGCGTTAATGTTTTAATACTATTGGGTTGTTTCTTTTGAATTTCTTTGACTAAGGTAACGAGCGTTTTACCTGTATCAAAAATGTCATCGATCAAAAGGACGTCCTTTCCTTTTAAATCCAAACGCTTGAGGTTTCTAATGGTGAGTTCGCCACCCGTCGTCCCTCTATGTCCATAGCTAGATGCGCTAACATATTCGATAGTAAGGGGAACATTAATCTGACGGATTAGATCGGCAGTAACGCAAACAGCGCCTTTCATTACCATGATCACTGTCAGTTCTTTATCTTGATATTCTTGGTTAATTTGGGTTGCGACCTCATCAATTTTTGAGGCAATTTCTTCTTTGGAAATGATTAAGTCTAAATCATTCGCGTAGCAAATGGTGGTTAATGTCATCATAAAAGCTATAAATAATGCTTTCATCCTTATCCCTGTTTTGGTATTTCCTGAGGCATTATTTGCTCTTGTTAAAAATCAATCAAGGGAAAAAGAGGTTCTATGGGTGATTCTAAAGTCGCAATCGTAACAGGGGGAGCTCATGGGATAGGGGGAGAGATCTCTCGATCGCTTTTAGCTCAAAACTGGAGGATCATCATTGCCGATAAA
>JAGVJG010000143.1 GCA_020051235.1 Parachlamydiales bacterium
AATAATTAAACGCAAAGGCGCAAAGACGCAAAGGGTAGACTTAGTCCGACAATATATTGATGAATATTTATGTATCCTGCCGGCCGTAGGGCCGATTTTGCCCGCCGATAGGCGGATCCTATATCACTTGAAGCTTTAGCTGAAAGTGATCCTGTTCCTGTTTTGTTTTTTCTGTTTTGACTTTACTCTGTAGAGGGTTTGTCGGGGGCTTTTTCGAAGGCGTCTGATAAGAGCTGGCCGATTAATTTTTGTCCGTTTACGGAAGGGAAGTTAGTTAATTCACCCAAAAGGGGACCTGCTTCAGCGTTTTCTACGGGCTTATCTTGATCAGGCAATTCTAATTTTTTTGGAGGCTCGGTGGAGCGGATAGGGGAAGGGCCTTCAAATGAGGGTGGGCCTCCTACCGGATTAATCCTTGTCATATTCGCTCCTTAACTGATTTAGTAAATTTTTAATAGGCACTTCATAATCGTGATAGAAGGGATCGGAGGTGAGGGGAAGTGCTTCTAGTAATAGATCTATGGCGATTTTAGTGTCTCCAAGCTTTTCATAGCAGTGAGCCGAGTGAAGTAGCGGTTTAGGATCGTTGATATCAAGAAGACTAGCTGCTTTATAAGCTTTTAAGGCATCGCGGTAATTGTTTGAGTAGTATTCAGCGTGTCCTAGGGAGTTCCAATGATAGGGGAGTTTCCAGTCGATAAGACTTAAGAGAAAGAAAATGTCTGCGGCATCTTTATAATTTCCGTCATTATAGTTCTTAACGGCAAGTGTTCTAACTTGCCTCATTGAAGTTTCAGGAATGCCTGCAATTTCTTTATAAGTTTTTGTCTCATCCCAATTAGAAAGACCCCAATTAATAATGCCCAAATTTTTGAAAGGTTTTAAATCAAGCGGTTCAAGAAGAGAAACGGCATGCTGTATTCTTTGAGCAAGTAAAAGGACTTCTGCCTCTACTTCAGCTTCAATTTTGCTGTGTTGAACAGAGGGGGGAAGCAGAACAATAGCATTATCCCGCTTCGTATCGTAGCGCTCTTCAACGATTTTTGAGACAACTTCCTCTAGGCACATTGTTACCTTACCTACATTTATTTTAAGTGGAGGAAGGTAATTAGATGATTAATTCTTAATGAATTAATAAAAAATTAACATAAAATCCCGTAGATAAGAGGAAATTAAGTACTTAGAGTTATATGATAAAATTATGAATAAAGCATTCGATTGGCAAAGACAGCCCCTAGGGGAAAAAGTAGTGGAAGAAGCATTAGATGCCACTTTTAAAAACCCGGATATTCAATCTTTTTCCGATAGATTAGGAGGCATTTCGACCCGGCTATTTGATTGGGTAGACACCGTTCAAGTAGGTCAAGAATTCGAACAAAAAGTCCAGGAAGCCGGTTTTACTTTATTTCATGCCACTCCCACTTCAAAGATTTATCGTCATTTTGGCGCTCAATTTCCCCTTATTGAAGTGAATGATGACTCGGAACAGGGGATTGCCGTACAAGTGGATTCAGTAGCCGATTTTCTATCCGCAAATGGCATCAACGGTTTGATTGAAGGCACTCCCTATTCTCCATTAAGACGCTGTTTAATCTCTAAAAAGGAAAATGTTTCATTTTGGGTGGTCGAAAGAAGAAGTTTAAGTTCCGTTGAGCCGACTTATTACGAAGAAGATTATTTGGAAGACTATTTTGAAGCGGTTGATAAATGGTCCAGCCGACCCAGAAGAATAAATGAAGGGATTTTGATTGCACAAGAAATAGCTGAAAATATGGTCGAGCGTTTAGGTGAGGCAATTGCCGCTTCCATTGTATGTGAAATCGAAAGGAAGTATTGGCAAAATAAAAATCACGCCGGACAAATTCAAAAAAGCAGACAAGATCGATTAGGTCTCGGTTGGGCCAATCACGATCATCATACGTTTAGATCTTCACGAAAACATTTTAAAGACCTAGTCAGATTGTTCGAAATATTAGGCTTTAGATGTAGAGAAAGATTTTACGCAGGCGAAGAGGCCGGATGGGGCGCTCAAGTCATGGAACATCCAAAAGTAAGATTAGTATTATTTCTCGATGTTGATTTAGGTGCGGAAGAGATCGTGATCGATTTTGCTCATAAGGAATTACCCGAGAGAAAAGAACTTGGAACGATTGGTCTTTGGTGTGCCCTACATGGGGATTCTATACTTGAATCGGGCATGCATCACCTCGAAGCACAATTCGAATTTGATTTACTTAAAGAAGATTTAAAAGGCTATGATGTCGATATCATGAATCCTTTTTCCGATTATAGCTATCTCAAACAAGCGTTTACAAAAGGAGAACAGTGGCCTGTCGATCCCGCTCGACTCGATCGTTTGTTTAAAGAAGGAAAAATTAACGTTTCAGAAAAAGATAAATTTACGAAAGAAGGCGCTGTTGGAAGCCATATGGAAAATCTTCAAAGACGTGAAGGTTATAAAGGCTTTAATCAAAAAAATGTCAGTTTCATCATAAAAGAAACTGATCCTCGATTAATCGCTAAGTAAGTTGTTAACATATATCTAAAATACCCCTTTTGATAAGATTCAGCTCAAAAATTATCCAAAGGGACGTATGGTCAATTTCATTGGAAGAAATACAAAAATTGCAATAGCTGCAGTTACTATTGCAGGTGTAGTTTTAGCGGGTATTTTAGGTGGACGATATATAAAAGTAGTCCTTCAAAAACTGGGCTGCATCAAGAAAACCGATGAAGTCAAAAATGAAAAGCTAAATGGATCATCCAATGAGAAAAAGAACGGAAAAGAACTTAAAAAGACCCCCCCGCAAATTGATCCAAAGATTAGACCCTTTATTCCTCCTAAATTTGAAAAAGTTTTAAATGATGCGCCTCCTCATTCTGAAAGTACATCGGAAGGAGAAAATGAACTGTCCTCTAAAAAAAAGGAAGAGAAGAGAGATCCTTCTCCTGTGAAAGAAGTTAAGAAGGAAGAAGCAAAGAGAGATCCTTCTCCGGTGAAAGAAGTTAAGAAGGAAGAAGCAAAGAGAGATCCTTCTCCAGTGAGAGAAGTTAAGAAGGAAGAAGCAAAGAGAGATCCTTCTCCGGTGAAAGAAGTTAAGAAGGAAGCGAAAGATGACTTAGAGGAAATTGAGCTTATTATTCCTGAAGGAGTTGATCAACCCGATAAGCCTCTAAGGAGACAAGAGGTCTCTGAAGCGAATGTGATTTCACTCCTTGATGTTATTGTTGCAAATGATGGCTCGAGAGCTTCAACACCTTCGTCAATGCCAGATCTTGTACCCCTCTCTTCTGCAGAATTAGAATCTCTTTTAAGACAAATGCCCTCAGAAGTAATTGCACCCTCTGAAGTGGAAGTCAAGACCGATGCTATCGCGCAATCGTCATTGTCGATACTTTCAGTTCAAAACATTATCGATAGAATAGCTAAAATTCAAATCTCACATAATAAAAGACATGTGGAAGCTATTAAATTAACTCCTCCCGTATCGAATGATGTTAGTGAATTGCATGCCGCTTACTTAGCTTTGGCTGCACTTATTGTTGATGAGCTCAGTCCAGATATTGCTGAAATTGATGAATTAAAAAAGCACTATTCGAAACGTTTAGTGATTACTCTTCTTCTAAATATCAATGATGAAAAATTTGAAGCCGTAAAAGACTTGCTTCAAATGATTTTAGATCCAAGTCTCTATGATGGCGTCAGAGACAATTTAAGTAATGTTGCTCCTATCGAGTTTTTAATCGAGATGAATCGATTGCTTCCTAAACTAGGGGTTTACAAAGATATAGATATTCAAGACTTTGTCCAGCACTACAATGGATTATTAAATGGCGATCTAGATAAAGCTAGCAAACTTCTCGTTGAATATAAAAACATCTTTCCTGGAGCGGTTGAAAATTTAGGAAATGCACTTATAACTAAAGCCCTTGAAAGTGAATCTCAAGAAAATATAATAATAGCTATTTCGCTTGCGTCTTCATTAAAAACCGTAAGTTTAAGTCCAATTGAAAAATATCTAAAAGTGAAACTTATCAGCGCAGCAAAAGGAGATCCTGTAGAAGGCAAAGATAAAGCGAAAGAATGGCTTGAGTTAATCTATCTTCTGCCCGGGTCAACGCTAGAACTTTTAGCCACGGTATTTTCGAGCTTTGATTTCCAGCCTGTGGAAGTGGTATCTGCCTATAATAGGGTATTAGAAAAGAAAGAACTGGATGCAAATGAAAAAGAAGCGCTTATAGCGGATAGAGCGTTATTTAATTTACTTGTTGAAGCAGATGATTATTGCGATAGACACAAAATCTCTCCTGTACAACCTATAAATGTAGATCAGCATTGGTTAAGATTTGCGTCAGCAAGAATTTTAGCCGTTAAACAAACTGAACATGTAAATGGATATAATTGGATCAAGATTTGGAATGATCTTTCAACTACCATAGAAGAGTATTTTGATGAAAAACACAATCCGGCTGTTTTACCCCTTTTAGCGTCCAACACCAAATTTGCTGAATGGTTTAGAGATCCAAAAAACCCTAAGTCAGTGGCATTAATTCTGCTTGAAGGTATGCAGGAAGCTGTTAAAGAAGATTGTGCGGCGGAAACGTTAAAAGATCAAGATCCTGATGAATTTGAATATTTTGCAACTAACGGCTCCCTCGCATTACGAAAATTATTTATAAATATTGCTCTTGAAGATGAAAAAACCCATCCAAAAGCTGAATGGCTTTTATCTTTGATAGAAGGGGATGAATATAAAGAAAGAGTCTATTCTACTCTTTTAAATCACTACTTTAAGACTGACATTGCCCGTTCATGTTCTTATTTAGATAAACTTCCTTTGCATATTAGATCAAATTGGGCATCCTATGTCTTTATAAATAGTATTCGGACTAATTTTGATGTAGCAAAGAAAGCGTTTTCTCACCTTTCCGACGACCAAAAACTGGTTGATTTAGGTAAGGCCCTAACTTTCTTGCCTATAGAAGACTCTAATTCTCTGCTAGCCAAACTGACTAGTATTTAAAACTTTTATTTGAGCCTACAAGTCACTTGTAGGCTCATCTTTCGTTTGAAGCGGTAGATACCATCTGATAGACTATTTCTGCTAAGTGCGAGGGTACTCGCTTTAATGAATGGAACCATGACTATAAATATTTCACGACACTCTAAACTACTGTGCGCTACCTTTGCAACAGCGGGGCTTGCTCTTGTAGGATATCTTGGCTATAGAATTGTTAAACATATCCTAGTTAAAACAGGCTGTATTGTACGAACCGATAACGCAGCTAAGACGCAACTAGAAGAATTATCCCTTCAGGCTGATAAAAAATTTGGACCTGAAGAAAAAAAAGCCCTCAGAGATTCCCTCTATTACACAGATAAAGCTTTTACAAGTTTTAAAAAAATTAGATGGATTCTTAAAAAAATATCCCCAAATACCCCTATTGGCCCTGAACTTGAAAGAGATCATCCCGTATGGATAAAGAGACTAAAACCTTTAATGGAGGTTTGGGATTCAATTGATCGTAGTCAGTATTCAAAAGTTTCAAACCGACTTTGGATGAGTATCAGAGAAGAAGTTCTTGCAGGGGTATTTACTTATTTCAAAACTTACATAGATGAAAAAAAGTGGCTCCATGCCAACGATGTTATCAGTATCTTAAACAGTAAAACATATTGGCCCAAATTAAGAGATTATCTCTTTGAAATTCCAGACTCGTCCTTCACTGAGCTCATTCAATCTTTGAATCGAGAAGAGAGTTTGTTCCTTCTTCATAAATTAGTTGAAGACGCCATCGTGAATATTTCCACCTCAACTTATGGACGCTTTAAAGAAATCTGTCAGAAATTGAAAGAATTTAAAGACGTAGATTATTTGGTGGGATTGGCTTTAGGAGTAACTTCAAGAGAGTATCATCCTTATATTTTAAATCGAACAAAAGACCTGCTTGTAAATTTAGAGCAAACGGATGCGGTTATTGAAGCCTATGGCCGTGTTATTGATAAATATATTGAGAATAAAGAGCATCTTATCGCTTCGAAGTGGGTGGATTATATTCAATCACCCAGTCACAAAACATTATTTGCCATAAAGATTTTAGAAAATTTGTTTAGTAACGAGGAGTTTTCATGCACCTTAACCTGCGGAATTCTCTTTCAATTTTTAGATGAAAATCAAAGAAAACAGTTTGAAGTGTGTTTAGAAAATAGAAAATCAGGAAAGTTAATAAAGAATGCTTTAAAAGAGTAGCTGATTTAAAATGCCCTCACAAAATACTTGGAACAGCTATGTTAAATAAAGTCTCAAAACCGTTAATCGCCTTGACGATCTCAACTGCCGGCATTGCTTTAGTCGGATACTTGGGATTCCGTTTAGTAAAGATTTTACTTGAGCGTGGAGGATGTATTCAGAAAGCAAATGCTGTTGCGACTGAGAACTTGAAAGACAAAAAAGTTGAAAAATCTCCTACAACGATTCCAGTTATAACGGAAGTCAAAGATGACGATAAGATGGATAGGGTCGTCAAAGAATCTTTAAAGATAGACACCCCCGAAGATAAACCTGTTACACCATTAGTCAAAGAAAACGATCCAAAAGAAATTTTAAAGGAAGTAACAGCCGAAGAGACGCTTGTTTCAACTTTTAGAAAAAAGCTCAAAGAGCCTATTAAAAATAAAGCCGAATTAAAATTCGAACATCCTAAGTGGATTCAAGAAATGGCCGAGATTATCGCGAATTATAATAAAGATATCTCTATCCCTGTTTCTGAAAATCGAGAGCTTAATGCGTATTTGATTTCTTATTACTCTGAATTAATAAATGAATCTAAATGGGATGCTCTAAAGGATGTGCTTCATTTATATGCCTACTACGCAAATGAAACTTCATTAAATACTCTAGTAGATGCCTTAGAAGGTGCGGACATTGATGTAATGATCGAAGTGTCTGAAAATCTCACTAATGAGGATAAACTTGAATTTTTAGCACAATGGGAAGATCCGGATGGCTTTGCGGCGCCTGTTCGTAAACAAACAGCTGTAAACGTCATTAGAAAACATCTTCAAGAGAATAATCATGAAGAAGCTCAAGTTGTTTTAGAAACAAATGGTGATCTTTTTGAAGATGAGTTAGCTAATTTTAACCTCGTAACAAATGCTTTTACACATATTGAAGGGATTAAAATCTCTTTAGCTGAGCGTGGCGTGACGATCGATGCCGATTATTTGGTCGATCACCATATATGGTTTCAGAAGCTATCGGCCCAAATTAAGGGAAATGAAGCTTTAAGAGCGTGTCTCCAATCGGATGTTTTCCTCTACTTTCAGACCTGTGTTGACGGTGGTTTTTTACAAAGAGCTGCAGATGTCATAAATATCCATTCTGTAACTGAAAAATTGCTTAATTACATATGGGATTTAGACCAAAGAAATCAACTAATCGCAGCACTAAGTACAGAAGATCGGCTTAATATCCTTCATACGCTAGCTGAGACGGATTCAATAGAGGATGCTCAGTTAAAGGAAGTATGCGCATATTTGAGAGAATATAATGATGTTGATTATTTGATCGGTCTCGCTCAAAAAGGTTGTGCGAATGAAATGTGCAATCGTGCGCAGATTGTTTTGGCCGATTTAGAGCAAACTCCCAAAGTCATTGAAATTTATAAAATTATCATAAAGAGTAAAAAAACTTTTGATTTAGCGGCTATGGTAATTAAGGACATTAACTCTCCAGTGTTAAGAAGGGGATTGGCGGTTGAGCTTCTAAAAAAAATTCTAGCTGCAGAACCTGATGCCACACACTACATAGCTATTAGCGAGTGTTGGAAATATTTAGATCATCCAGATGATCAAACGTTTTCTATTCCTATTCATCAAAGAATAGATGCAATCTCTAAGAAAACAGGTCTGAATCTAGTGCTCTGGTTTTAAATATAGGATCACAATGCTACATAAAATTTCGCGACGTCATTCTCAAAGTTAATTGACTAAGAGCGAAATGACTATTTTACTAAAGCCAAAGAGACTAATGCTAGGAAAACTGAAATTGCAATTAAACATTAAAATTAAACTCTTGGAATATCTTAATGCCCATAAATTGGGCCGACTTGTTATTATATTTACTTTTTAAGGATAAAACATGATTCACAACATATCACGAAATATTTGGATAGCGGCCGCAGCAACAGGGGGCATCGCACTCGTTGGATACTTAGGCTATAAGCTTGTTAGAGTTCTTCTTGAAAAAGGAGGATGTATTGGGAAAACGGATGCGCTCGCAAAAGACAAGTTAAAAGAAAAGCCTGAGAAGCCTTTGAAAGGGGATAAGCCTAAGATATCGGACGGTTTAGAAAACGAAGAAGCCGAAAAAGCTAAGAAAATTGCAGATGAAGCTTTAAGATTAAACGAAGCAATTAAAAAACAAGTCGCAGAATATGGAACATTAACTTCCGGTGCTGTGAAAGAACCATTTATTACTCCTTTATCGCAATCTCATCCTGAGTGGGTTCATAATTTAAGTGAAACAATTAGAACGAGAGATCCTCAAAAAGTTATTCAATTAGATCAATCCTCACTTTCTCCTGTTAGAAGAAATTTGAATGAAAAGTTAATGGGTTATTTTTCTACCCTCGTTCAAGAAAATAGATGGGATTCAGTAATCGATGTGATTCATCTTTATTTTTATGGAGAAAATAAAACCCATGAATCTTTAAGAGAATTGCTTGAAAATGCTCCGGATGCTGTTAAAATTGAACTATCGTACCACCTTCAATGTGAAGATGCCTTATTGCTCTTAAAATCGTGTAAGGAAACAGACGTTCAACAAGAGATTCTTGAAGTGATTAAAGAAGAATTCAAAGTTTTAATTAAAGAAAGAAATCACAAGGAAGCTTTTAAATTACTACTGGTTAATCAATCAATTCTCGATTTTAAAGCATTAATAATTGAAGTTGTAAAGGTTGCTAACGAAAATTCTGATGAAGCTTTTGTTGAAGAATTAAAGCAAAAATATTATCAAGCCAACAATCTTAACTTTGAAGGCCTTGAAGAGTCAGTTTTATTAGAGTTTCTAAATGAAGCGCTCGATGATTTTGACGCTCACAATGTTTATGCATTAATGTCGAAGACAAATGGGTTTAATAAAGTTCAACTTTTGAAAGCCCTGAATTTATTTATAGATTCGAAAATGCCAGCCGCTGTCGTTTATTTTACAACTACAAGTTCTTTAATGGATGGTGCATCTAAAGAATTATATCTTAGTTCCGCTTCCAGAATTTATATCGAGCAAGGAAAATTAGATGAAGCTCTAAAATTGAAATCTTATTTATCCCCGGTTAAATCTGAGGACCTAGAGACGGTGATAGATCAATATTTAGGTAATTTGGTTGATAAAGCGTTGAAGGATATGACATTGGCAAAAGATGTGATTCGTTCCATATTGCAATTAGATGTTGTTAATTATGCGCCCTTTTTGGCCTGGGTTAAACAAGTGGAAGATTCACCAGAAAATAAGGTGTTGTTTTTAAAATCTGCATTAGCTAAAACTCCCGTTGATGAAGCTGATCGTCAATCCCTTTTGGACTACATTGCTACACTTGAGAAAAAATGATTCACTCGCTTAGCGATAATACAAAACGAGTTCTTGCGGTAACGGGCATTGCTATTGGCGGTTACTATGGGGCTCGTTTTGTTAAGTGGATTTTGATGAAAATGGGCTGTATTGGGCGTGTAGATAAAACCGCTCAAAAAGCCCTCAATATATCTCATGAAGTAAACGATATAATTAAACCTTTTGTTGATAGAAAGGTGTTTGAATGGCCTCTTTCGATCGATCATCCGTCTTGGGTGTTTGATATATTTAGATTTGCTCGTAGTATTCCTCAAAATTGGACCCGTCTTGAGATTGATGAATTTGAAATTATTCAAAAATCACTGAGTAAATTAACTCTTCCCTACGTTAAAGAACTGGTAGAAGCAAAAAAATGGACCCAAGCCAACGAGATTATTACCAATCTTATCGTAGCTGATACGAGTTTGGATGAAGATCTCATTAAACTTTTGAATTTGGATGCAAATGCACCCCCCTCTTTTTATCATGAAGTATTAGAGCATATTCGCGATGACGAACTTCAAGTAAAAGAAGCAAAAAAAGCTTTAACTAAAGCATTTGAAACAAGAGATTCTGCTCTTGCAATCGTTGTAATCCCTTTTGTTCCTTATGATGATTTAAAAGACGTTCAATCAGAAATTTATGGTCTTTTAGGTGAAATAAATGATCCCAAGATTCAAAGAATTCTTAAAAAATTAAATTATGTTTGAAGCCATTTCAAATGTGGCTCACTTGGTTTGTACGGATATTGTTAAAGCCGGACGATTAGGCATTCATTACATCAAAGTCATATTCATTAAGTTTGGGTGTATTAAACAAGTTGATGCCAAAGCTCAGCAAACCTTTTCTGATTTTTCAGCAGAAGTGAATGCTAATATAGGAAGTTTCATCCAGAAACATACGTATGAATGGATGCTTTCTGATAATCATCCGGCTTGGATTTCAAATGTTTTTAGATTTAGCCACTCAATTGTTTATGACGGTTGGGAAAGTCCCGGATTGCAGGATTTTAAAAAAGTGCTTCAATCATTTAATCCCTATATATTGAAGTATTTGCAGGAATTGATAGAGGTGAAAGACTGGATAAAAGCGTGTGAAATCCTTTCAAATGTCTATCATATGCATAGTGATTTTGATGATGAACTCTTAAAACTTTTGTATGTGGACGCAGATCCCAAATTTATTAGAACTCTGCTTCAGCAAGTGTATGACTTCGATGTTAGAAATCAAAAAGCCGAAGAAATTTTTGAAAAATCAATCCGTTCGAAGGATGTAGCTTTATGCACTGAAGTTATCGGTTTTATTCCTCGTAATACTGTGTACGCATTCAAAAAAGAAGTTAAGGAGTTGATTCCCGGATACAGTAATTTAATTTAAGCGATTAATGAAGCGATGATTTCTGCGGTATGTAGAGATTTTCTATTTGCCCCATCTTCAATTTGAGTTCGGCATGAAAAGCCATTGGCTGAAATAAGATCTTCTTGTTTGGCAGATCTTACAGCGGGAAGTAACTTAAGTTCCCCGATCTTTTTCGAAAATTCAACATGCTCGGTTTCATATCCAAAAGATCCCGCCATGCCGCAGCAACCTGAATGAATTTCTTCCACCGTTAAATTGGGACAAGCTTTTAATGCTCTTAAAGTTCCTTGCATCCCAATCAGGGCTTTTTGATGACAATGACCATGTACCCAAACCTTTCTTTTGAAAGGAAGAAAAGGAAGGGGTAGATTACCGTTTTTGGCGTGTTCGGCAATAAAATCATCAAAATAGCGAAAGTCAAAGGAGGGAAGTGAGAGGTGAAGATCATTGAGTTCATCCGTAAGCGCAGAAAAACAGCTAGGTTCGAGTACTAATATAGGAAGATGACTATAGGGCTTCAGTCTTTCGACCAGTTTTTCAGCTTGTGATTTCGCATATTCTAAAACCCCTTTAGAATAGGCCGGTCTTCCACAACATTGATGGGGAGGTACGATGACTTCATATCCTAAATAATTTAAAATTCGAACTGCACTAAGACCTATTTGAGGGTTATTATATTCAGTATAAGTATCGTTAAACAAGACGAGGGGTTTTC
>JAGVJG010000160.1 GCA_020051235.1 Parachlamydiales bacterium
CTTTTTGTGAAGAAAATCGGATATAACAATCCCCTACTCGAGATCTTTTAGCAAATAACTCATCTAGTTGGGCTGGATTGAGTTTTGATTTAATACAAATTGTAATGGGATATACCCTTTCGGCAAATATGGTATCTTTCCATGATCCATCGTTAGAAAGAATAATAAATGTGTGAAAAGCGGTTTTTTCTATGCGTACAATGCAGTGTTTAATTGAAGCGGCTATGTTAAGTAACTCATCGGGACAATCTTGAGCTGCGGAAAAAGGTTTTAGAATACTCAATCTTTGCGCATCTAAATCTACCGGAGTCTTTAAACTACAATCTTTCGATAGTCTTTCAAAATTTTCAGCTAGATTTTGTTCTGTGTATTCTAGTTTTTTCCACTGTACTCCATAATCATTGCCTGCAGGATCACCTGGTTGAGTAAAAAGATTTTGGGGAGAATTATTTTGTACGCACAGGGTAAGGCCGTCTCTTCTTTGACTTAACAAATAACTACCTGAGGTCTGTTTTGATAGTAAATCATTAATTTGATTTAAAGGCCCCTCAACGATCACGCTAATAGGATCAAAATTTGGTAAATTGAGTACTTTATATTTTAACGAAGTACAAGGTAATAATCTAACTTCCGGCGAACTGGATTGAACGGGTTGCATATATTCTCCAAAATGAGGTCTAGTATAGGTGTGGAGGTTATTATGAACAAGAGAAAATCTTAATATAGTTTTTTTAATATCTTTAAGAAATCTTTAATAAATTAATTAATACTAATTACAAGTAATAGGAGTTTTACAAGTGTCGGTCACAATAGACAATTTAGGAATGAGCGAACAAAGAGATTCTATCCCTCATATCGCCAAAGGCAGTCTTCAGGGACGAAAAGTTAAATTATTTCCAAAAGATAGCATCAAAACAGGATCTCAAAATAAAGATGTAGATGGTTGTGTGATGCTATTTTTAATCCCCGTATATATCGTTGCAGCCATTGCAGGCTTATTCGAAGTTATTTTTACTGGCGGTAAATCTCATTGCTGTTGGGACGGAATGTCAGGCACACAATCTACAAAAGGCGGACTATAATGGGTATTGAAGCAATCACTTCACAATTCACAGGACAAACCAGGTTAGGTGATGAAAAAAGCATTGACCTAAGCTACCGAAAAATCAAACTTGCCACAGACGGCAAGCTAGCAGGCGCAGACGGTTGTTTTAATGCAGCCTATGCGGGAAGAACCGGACAAGCGGATTGTTGTCCAAATTCCGGAAATAAAGACGTGGATGGATGCGCCGCTCTCTTTTTAGGTGGTGCTCTATTGGCGTTGCTGGCTGTTGGTGCGATTTTCTTCTTAATTTTTGGAATAGCTCACTAAAATGTCTTCCGGAATAGGGATCATTCAAAACAACCGGCAAGATTGCTTTATCAATGTCAACTTGCAAGCGTTTACCCTTTTTCCTGAATTATTGAGTAGGACCTTAACTCAACAACAAGATGAAACCGTTAAACAGTTTAAACATCGAAAGGTGCTACAACTACAAGTCAAAGACATAGTCGATCAATTAAATGAAGGGAAAAAGATTGGTAAAAATAAAATTTCCGATCTACGTAATACCCTAACTAAACTAAATTTCATTCCAAGACTAAACTGCATTCAGCAGATCCTTATGTTCCTATTTCCCTGCTTATTTAATTACGAGTCGGGCGATGTGTTTAAACTTTATAATCAGTTAAAAAATGCCTTCGAGGAAATTGATTGTTCGTTAGAAGAGTGCGAGTTTTTTGCACCCGCCCTGTTCTGTGCAGGTGCGACGCTTCATACATCACAACCTATCAGTGATATTGGAGAGTATCGCCCAAGAATTGTTCAGATTAATATGAATCAATCTCATATTCCCCAAGAAATTCTTAAATCAAATAGAGTTTTTTATAAATTAAATCTCATTCAATGCACGGTTGCAACTAGGTCAGGTTATCATTGTTTCGTGATCAGAAAAAAAGACAATGATTGGTTCAAATGTAATGATGATAAACTTACAAAACTTGATTCATTTAGTGCAGTTCAAACTATTTGCCAAAAAGCTGCTAACTTGCATTTGTTTTATCAATAGTCTTTCTAATACAAAGACTCTTAACGGATGCGTGCGTTAAATCATGTAAAAAAATTGAGCGTTTTAAGTATAAGCGCATGTCATGATTCATGACGTCCTTGTTTATACCTATGATGAAAAACCCCCTCTTTCGTGTGCTCAACAACTAAGCCGAGTGGGTGCGATAGCCATTTGGATAATTCCTAGCTTTTCTATAGGAATTCCAGGCGTTATTGCTACACTCAAAAATCGAAACCATTCCGCTTTAAAAAATTTTAGCGTTAATGGATCTGCCATTATCGTTTATGTTGACTGGACGGCTTTAACCGTATATGGCGGAGTTAAATTTATCCTAGATTCCTGGAATATAAAAACTGCTGAGGAAAGAGCTTTATTTTCTGAACCCTATGGAAAGAAAACAAAAGCCGCCATTATTGCAATAAGCATTTTAGGGGGAATACTCCAACGACTTCCCGGTCTTAAAGAAGCCCTCACTTTTAAAGTTAACAAAGTTCAGGGCTATATCACTGCAGGCATTACTTTTATTTTAGAAGCGGGCGTTCCGGCCTATTCGATCAAACTGAGTATTGATTCGTATTTCAATCGGCGCCTTTATTCCCCCGGACTTCTCAAATCAAGAGATATATTGCTTGAGCATGTTGAACGTACAAAACACGCCGCTCTACAATCTTTAGAAAACTATCCAATGATTTCAGGCCATACACCCGTAGCTTTAGATTTCTTTTTGAAAGAGGTTTATGCTGTCTCTCTTTTACGAAGAACCTCTTGTGTAGAAAGAGCTCGGCAATCCTTAAGACTCAGTCTAATGACTTTCGCCGCCACTTCATGCATTTTTCTTTTTATCTTAGATGGATATCTAGCTGAATCGGCTGTACATTATTTTACATCTTTAAAAGTTCTTTTAGCATTAGGTGTTATTTGTGCCATTGTTCCTATGATCTATGGATCTTTCAAATGGACTATTGAGGGAATGGGAGAAACATACGATGTGGTAACGGGTCAAAGAAGAACTTTTTCAGAATATATTTACCCTTATTCCGCAAAAACCCTAAAGATAGTCGCTTTTGCTTTTTCTATATTCCAATACTATGAACAACAAACGCTAGTAAATCTTTATGTCCAATCTCGCATCCCCAATCAGTTATTAACTATCATGAATACCGTTGCTTGTTCCCTGATGATTACAAAAGCTTTTCATGAAGGAATTGATTGGAGTTTTGAAACGCTCACCCCTTGCAACTCTCCTGAAACACAGAAATTAATAACGGTAAAAAATCGACTAGATCGCTTTGAAAAATTCATTTCTCAAGCGAGTCCCTCTCAATATTTAATGCTAATAAATTCAATTAGTGATCACGAAATTAAAAGAAAAATGCTAGAACATGTACCCGCCGATGAACGACCTTTAATCTCATACCCAATTTAAAGAAATTTATAAAGCCTTCTCTTTCGAGTAAGTTCTCTTGAAGTTTGCAATCCATTCCAAGACTTTATGATTTCCACTCGCTAAAGCTAATTGGTTAATTCCATCTAATTCTTCATTCTTATCAATAATTCCATGGAGTAAAGCCCAATCTAAAAGTTCAACAGAAATTAAGGAGAGAACCAAGGATTTAAAATTTAAAAGATTATTTTGGCGTAACCATTCCAAAACCTCAACTGCTTTAGGGGACTGCAAGAGGTGGGCTTCATATACAAACTTTGTCATATCGTCTTTAGTTGGAAATGGGATGTTATTCTGTTTTCCCCATTGTAGTAATTCAACAGAGATAATTGATTTCGAATAAAAAAGAATTGGATCAATGGGATAATTATAATTCCGAAGCCAATTGAGAATTTGAAGGGTATTTTTAATGTCTCCACCCTTCATAACTGATTTAAATACATCGGGCAAGCTTATATAATTTGAATTTACTTTATAAGCCCAATCAAGAACGTTTATATGCCCATTCGATGCAGCACTTGTAGAATAGTTGATATTCCATGGAACTCCCGCATCGATTAAATGCTTTATCACTTCAACTTTGCCATTTGAGGCTGCTTGATCAAGCATAAAATCACTCACAGATTCTTTCACCATATTCCGTGTCACTTCAGATTTCTGAGAATGATGCAAATTGTAAACTTCATCAGCAAGCTTAAGTATCAAGTTATCAACTAATTGGAAGTTTTTGCTCTCTAAAGCAATATTACAAATTGAATTCAAAGATCCTTCCTCGCTCTCAGAACCCATTCGATGCGGAATACGATCGACTAGCCAATTAAATAACTCAACATGATTATTCCCAGCTGCAAGTTCAGCAAGTTTTAATTTAAAGGTATTATTCTCAAAAACTGCAGTGTCATTTTCTGCTAACCATTGAATAACTTCTAATTGACCTGAACGGGCGGCTTCCTTAGCAATATCATTAGTATCCCAACTCTCAGAATAATCTTTTGCTTGTTTAAGAAGTTTCAAATCGCCTTTTCTTGCAGCATTAACTAATGCTGCGGCATTGAATTTCTTTTCTGCAAAATTCGCACTTTGTTTAAAAATATTTGCCGGTAAATTTATAATTGGAAAATTATTGTCTATATTAATTTTCTCTACGACTCTCTTAAAAATTTCAAAATCATATTCGTTCGCATGTTCAAAAGTTGGCTTAATATAATCAGGTAAGGGAGTATCTTTTAAAATATAAATTTTTCGTCGATCCTGCGTAATGACAGCTGTACATATCTCATTCAAATGATAAAGAATCGTTGGATCTTTTTGAATTACGTCTGAAGGCAAGTAATAATCTTTATAACCTTGTTGAACCCAAGAATAGTTATAGCTCATATTTCCCTCACATAATTTTATTATAAATTATGTACGGAGAAAGAGGATAAAATTATAATAATATTAATAAAATCTTTAAATTTCCCCAGCAGCGATCTTATTACGATAGTTAGCCATGATAGTAACCATCTGCTTAATGTTGTGAATGGAAGCGAGACATTGAGCGGTTAGCTCACTTGCTTTGAAGAGGTGGTGAAGAAATGCGCGGGAATATTTTTGGCAGGTTGTGCAGGAACAAGTGGGATCAAGAGGTCCGAAATTGTCGTGGTTAATGCTTTTTCTAAGATCAAGCGGGCCTTGAGCCGTAATGACAATTCCATGACGAGCGGCGCGAGTGGGATAAGAGCTATCAAACGTATCGATTCCGGAATTGACACCGTAGTTTATCGATTCCAAATCCCCTATTCCTAGTAAGTGAATCGGACGGGCAGGGTCTAGATGTGGTGGTGTATAATCCAGAAGAGCAAAGAGTTCTTGTTTCGTTTTACCAAGACTTCCTCCAATCGCAAATCCATCAAAGGGAAGGTCGTTAGCAAAATGGCAACTTTTTTTTCTGAGATCGGGATCGACACCTCCATGAACAACCGAAAACATCGCTTGTTGTTGAGGATTCTTTAAGTGATGATCTAGCGATCTTTTTTCCCATCGATGCGTTCTTTCAAAGGAATCAATTAATACTTTCCGATCGATGTGGTAAGGAGGAAGTTCGTCAAAAGGGATAATGATATCCGCGCCTAAATCTTTCTGCGCATCGACGGAAGTTTCCGCGGTCAATAATATCTTTTTTCCATCACGGTAAGATCTAAATAGAACGCCTTCTTCATTGATTTTAAGGACATGGCCATCGGTCTTTTTTTGACCCCGGCTTTTTAATTCGTTTGCCACTCCCCCATATGCGAGGGAAAAAACTTGAAATCCACCGGAATCGGTTATAATAGGCCCTTTTCTTCCAATATAGTTATGCAATCCACCCGCTTTTCGAACAACTGCGGTCCCCGGTTGCAACATCATATGATAGGTATTGCAAAACATGAGCTGAAGTCCCGCTTCTTCAACTGGAACGTTGTCGATCGCTTTTAAAGTTCCATTAGTCCCTACGGCAACAAAGCTTGGCGTTTCAATGATGCCATGAGGAGTATGAATAATACCCACTCTTGCACGACTTTTCTTAGACTGATGGATAACTTCAAATTTAAATGTCATGCGTATAGGCGTTTTGCAAAAACAAAACTGGGGTTTAAGGTTACAACTAATAAAGCTTTAACAACGTAGCTAAAAATAATAATGTCAGTAAGAGATTCGACTCGACCTGAAAGAGCAATCACAGCGAAAAAACAGGTGTCAAAGAGTTGAGAAACAAGCATCGACATCATCGAGCGAACGGCAAAAGGATAATTCAATCTTTCTTTGATAAACTGAAAAAGCCACACATCGAGTTTTTGAGAAAGCAAGAATGAAAGGATCGAAGCAAAGACTATACTCAGTGAGGGGGAAAGAATTGTTTTAAAGCTGCTATCGGTATCGTCTACCGACGAAGGCGCATAACTAAGATGGGCGAGGGATAAAATAACAAATGCAACCTGCAAACTCAGTGCGTAAAATATCGCTTTATTCGCCTCTTCTTTTCCAAACCTTTCTTGAATAATATTTAATGTTAAAAAAGCACCTACTGCATAAATATCACTCGCCGTAACCGTCAATGCAAATAAATCGATTTGTTTTATCACAAACAGATTTGCCAAAATAATTTGCAGGGCCATCCAGCCAAAGAGATGGAGCTTGCCTTGACGACTAAAGAAAATCGTCAAAGTAGTCACAAGAATGATGTATAGGAAAAAAAGGATTTCGTTAGTCACTCAATTCCTTCAGCTCATGATCGGGGTTAAGTGATTCAACGTAGCGTCTTTCGTAACTATCTCCAAAAAGGATCATGGGCCGATTGTCTTTATCTAAAACGATTAAAGATTGAGTGGTCTTTTGAAACTTTGAAATATCGCCCTTTATCCAAGCAGAAGAACTGTAGGGAAGCTTTTCAAGCTTTGTTTCGCAATTATATTCATCTTTAAGGCGATACTGCATTACTTCAAACTGAAGCTGTCCGCAGGCGGCAATGATGAAATCTCCTGATTGTTCTAATGGCTTAAGAAGCTGTACCGCTCCCTCTTGAGTTAACTGATTCAAGCCTTTATCAAATGCTTTTCTTTTGCTGACATCTTTTGGATAAACACGCGCAAAGATTTCAGGCTGAAACTTAGGAAGAGGTTTAAAATTAAATCCACCGGTAAGAGAAATCGTATCACCGATTGCAAAAACACCCGGGTTAATAACGCCAATAACATCCCCCGCTACGCCCGTTTCAACCGTCGTTCTTTCGCCGGCGAGCATGCTATGGGGTCTATTTAATCGAATTTCACGATTTAAACGATGATGTTTAACGGATTGGTCTTTTTCAAACTGTCCCGAACAAATTCTTAAAAAGGCCATCGAATCGCGGTGTCTTGGGTCCATGTTCGCCTGTATCTTGAAAACATAGGCAGAAAAAGGAGTAGTAAACGGATTAATTAACTTTTCGCCTGTCGGGGTGTCGGCAGGTCTTTCATAAGGAGAGGGTGCAAGTTCAATAAACGCATCAAAGAAGGGCTCAACCCCGAAGTTCGTTAAGGCTGAAGCAAAAAAGACAGGGGTTTGATTGCCTTTCAAAAATTTATTTAAATCAAAGGGATTGCCGGCTCCGCCGACTAACTCGAGGTCGTGCTTTAGTTTTTCAGCATCAATCGGATTTAAAAGGCTAATGGCTTCTTGTAAACTTTTTCTTTCAATTATCGCTTTTTGAGAACCTCTAGCTGCCGTTTTAACAAAAATAAGCGATTCATGTGCCCTTAGGTCGTATACACCGATGAATTCTTTACCTGTACCTATCGGCCAATTGAGGGGGCTTGATTCGATCTGAAGCACCTCTTCAACTTCTTGCATAAGATCAAGAGGCTCTTTACCGGGCATATCCATCTTGTTGATAAAGGTCAGAACAGGGATATTTCGAAGACGGCACACTTCAAAGAGCTTTCGAGTTTGTTTTTCCACCCCTTTTGCGGAGTCAATTACCATGATAGCGCAGTCAGCAGCCGTCAAGGTTCTGTAGGTGTCTTCCGAGAAGTCTTGGTGACCCGGAGTATCAAGAACGTTGATTACACAGCCTTTATATTCAAACTGCATAGCGGAAGCGGTGATAGAAATCCCCCTCTCTTGCTCCATTGACATCCAGTCAGACGCTGCCATACGGGCATTTTTACGTCCTTTAACCATTCCGGCGGTTTGTAACATGCCTGAATATAGGAGTAATTTTTCCGTCAATGTCGTCTTACCCGCGTCAGGGTGACTGATGATGGCAAAGGTTCTACGCTTATTAATTTCGGTTTCCAAAGTCATAACTTCTTATAAAATAGAGTATTATATCGCAGGCTTTGCTTGAAGGTCAAGGAGTAGTAATATGTATATAGGAGGATATTATGACCGTTACCCTAATTATTTTGGCCGTTTTGGCTGTTTTTGCCTTGTGGGGCGTTGGAATTTACAACTCTTTGGTAAGGCTAGGCAATCAAGTGAAGAATGCTTGGAGCCAAATCGACGTCCAACTTCAAAGACGATATGATTTAATTCCGAACCTGATTGAAACCGTAAAAGGTTACATGGAGTATGAAAAAGGAACTTTAGAAGCGGTCGTACAAGCCAGAACCGCCGCCGTTCAAGCTAGAGAAAAAATTGACAAAGCCGGCGGCCCTACAGAAGCCTCCATTAAAGATTTATTAGCAGCGGAATCGACTTTAAAAGGCGCATTAGGAAATATTTTTGCGCTCGCAGAAAATTATCCGCAATTAAAAGCGTCTGATAATATGCGCGTTTTGCAGGAAGAGCTTTCGAGCACAGAAAATAAAGTCGCCTTCTCAAGACAAGCTTATAACGATCAAGTGATGCTTTATAACACCTATCAACAAGAATTCCCTAATGTACTTTTCGCTGGATTCTTCGGACATCATCCCGCAGATCTCTACGTAGTTGAAGAACCGGAAGCAAAAAAACCCGTTAAAGTTGCGTTCTAAAAATGGCAATGAATTTCTGGCTCGCCCAAGAACGGGCGAAAAAGAATACAAGGATACTCGTCGTCGCTTTTATCGCTTTGACTTTAGGCGTAGCTGCGATCGGCGAGTATATTCTCCGCTCATTTTTTGAGAATTATGCTTACACCGATTTTCCCTATGCTGCTTTTTTCTTCGTACTTATTACGTTTATTGTCGCCGTCTTCAATTACTCAATTTATCAAAGTAAGGGTGGAAGTTACGTCGCTGAAGCGCTTGGCGCTCGATTAGTTAATCCTCGATCGAGTGATCCAAGAGATAGACAATTACTGAACATCGTCGAAGAAATGTCGATTGCCACTTCATTGCCTATTCCTGAAGTTTATATTTTACAAACGGAGCAAATAAACGCATTTGCAGCAGGAACAACCCCTGAAAATGCATGTGTTTGCGTGACAACGGGCGCGCTTAGTAAGTTAAGTCGCGATGAATTGCAAGGTGTGATCGGACACGAGTTTGGTCATATTTACAATCACGACTCAAAACTAAGCATGCGTCTTGCAGCTATGTTGATGGGATTCTTCTTTGTCTTTTATATTGCGCTTAGAATGCTTCAATTCTCAGCTTATGGACGAGGAGAAAGAAGAGCTAATCCTATTCTACTTGTCGCATTAATTATGGTGGGTTCAGGCATTTTATCTTATTTTGCCGGCACTATTTTAAGCTCAATGGTAAGTCGTGAAAGAGAGTATTTAGCCGACGCATCCTCTGTTCAATTTACTCGAAATCCGGATGGTCTTGTTGCAGCTTTGAAAAAAATTGAAAAGGAAGCTCATGTAAGAGAAATGCCGGTTGCGGGCATGGCTTATAATCACCTTTATTTTGATCATCGTACTTTCACGAATATATTTGCTACCCACCCCCCTATTCAAAAACGGATTGAAGCGATTCTCGGACATACTTATGCTATGTCTGATGAATAACTGATTCCGTAGGTTCAAATGAAATTTATATTATGTCTGCTTGTTTTAACTGCGTCCCTCACTGCCTATGAACGACCTCCCTCCGTCGGAGAAGCTCAGTGGGATTTTACAGCTCCCTATTTCTTGCCCGAAAATCATTCAGCAAAGCCCATCTTAGATAAGCTTTTCTCAAAAGATAGACCCACCGCTTCGATCGAAGCTCTTTATGACGCCGGATTTAAGAAAGTCAGCTTTAACGAAAAGACCGGAATGTACGTAATGCGTCATTCTAAATTGAAGGGCTATGTAATCAAATTATATACCGATGATTGGGCGGGTGTTTGTGATTGGTGCATGTGGGTTAAAAGAGCAAAAGGCGCGCAAGCGATCCGCCAAGCCATCGATGCTCACGGTTATCAAAATTCATTTGATGTACCTCAAAAATGGGTCTATCCCCTCCCCTACTCGACCTATCCTTCTAATGCCATCCAAGCAAAAGATTTCGTCATGTTAGTGGAAGATAGTGAACCCTACGATTTCTTTCACAACTCCCTCATGTGGCACTCGAAACTTGTCGACCAAACCAAGCTTCAACAGTTTCACACTCTTCTAAATGAAGTCGGCCTGTACGATAGCATCTATATCGACAACGTTCCGTTTAATAAGAAAGGCAAGATTGTTTTTCTTGATACCGAGCACTATCACGAATGGCCCGTCCCCTTACAAAAAGTCGCAAACTTCCTAACTAAAAGAATGGCCGCCTACTGGTTCACATTATTTTAGAAGTAACGTGCCCGTGCACGCGTTCGTTGCCGGGCACGAAAAGTTTATTTTCTCTCGATGCCGAAGGCAGAGTCTAGTGAGAATTTCCCTGGGCCGAAGCAAAGAACGAGAAGGCCGGCCATTAGGTAGTTAAATGGATGTTCTTGGAAGACGGCTTCAGGGTTTTGACCGAGTTGACTAAAGGCGGCAGCGTGAGCCGTTGCATACGCAACAACCATAGTAATAATTAATGGGAGGGCTGCGATTCTTGAGAAAAGGCCGATAATAAGGAGAAGGCCTCCGAAGAACTCAGCGCCACCGGCTAGATAAGCGGATATTTCTGGATAAGGGATGTTTAATTTTGCAAAGCTCGCTTGGGTGGCCGCAATGTTAGAAAGTTTAGACCAACCGGGTATAAGAAATAGTCCGCCCCAGATAAGACGAACCGCGAGAAGAAGAAAATCTTGAAGCCAGATGCCTAATTTTTGAAAGGGGCTTACTAAAGCCTGTAAAAATTTCATCGATAAATCCTTGGTATAATCATTCTTTTAAGCTAACTTACGAAAAAAGTGAGTTTTTTACAAAGGACCCGGCGTGGACTTTAAAAGGTACTTCGATAATGTAACCTTAATTATTGCAATATCAACTCTCGTTTTTAGTTTCATTTTCTTTTTTAAGGATACATTTTTCTTCTTTGCAAGTTTTGCTGCTGCTATAATCACGACTCTTCTCGTTACTTTTACTGTGATTGTACTTAGGTGGCTATACGATGCGTTTCCTTAAACTCGTCCTTCTTCTTCTTCTTCTCTTTCAACTTAGTGCCTATGAATTAACCGATGGAATAAGGGCTGAAGTCGCTCCCTATTTAATACCTAAAGATCATCCAGCTAAAAAAGCATTAGATGCCATTTTTTCTCATGCAGATTTCCGTGTGGTACAAAATAAAGAGTCGCTAGAAAAAGCCGGGTTTGTTTCTTTTGGAGAACATCACACTAGTGGAATCCATGTTCTTGTCCACAAACAATTAAAGCATTTAGCCATTAAATGTTATTGCGACGATTTCTATAAAGAAGATTGGCAATATTGGATCGCGAGAATCAGAGGTAGAAACTTTATTGAACAAGCGATTGAAGACCGAGGCTGCCAGAAATATTTTAAAACCCCTAAGAAGTGGATCTATCCCATCCCAGAAGGACATAGAGCTCCAGCAGGTTATAATGAACAACATTATCTGTTAATCGTTGAGCTTATGGATACTTACGATCGAAAAAAGAACCGTGAGAAGTGGAAAAACTTTGGGGATAAAAGTTTATACTGGCACTTATACAATATTATAACCGATACAGGGGCTGCCGATTCTAACTTCGTAGACAATATACCCTTTTGCCATGATGGAAGAGTGGCCTTTATCGACACAGAAGCCTTTCATCGATGGCCTATTAGTTACGACCGTATGACTCATTATTTAAGTCATCCCATTAAAATCTATTGGCAACATTTAATTTCAACTGGTGGACAAAAAGAGTAGACAACCATTTCAAGTCCTATTAAATTTAACATTAAATTTTTAAATAGGAGGTGTTATGGCAACTGCCCCATTACCAACCGGAACGAATGTCCCCCCGACTCCAA
>JAGVJG010000184.1 GCA_020051235.1 Parachlamydiales bacterium
AAGAAAAAGTGGTTATTTTGACGGTGATCGCCCTTGACCAAGCCGAAGCTCTTTTTACCGGATGGCAAAAAAGAGGCGATCCGGTTCAAGATTTAAAGACCCTGGCTCAAAAACTTTTAAAAATAGAGATGTTTTATGAGCCCGTAGGGGGAATAATTGGTTATTACTACGTAATCCTAAAAATCTTACAGAAAAAAACGGCCCATACTTCCCTAGTCAGTTACTCTATTCCTCCCCTCTATAAGATGACCGATCCTTCCATCGATAGCTACGTTCGTGAAGGACTAAAAAGTTTTCCCCATTTTGGAGAAGTTTATCCCGTCGGCGGCGCAGGAGAAAGACTCAATCTAATAGATAAGGAAACGAAAGAGCCGCTTCCCCAGGCTAAATTGATATTCGAAGGAAAAAATCTTCTAGAAGGTTTGATTCGTGATTTACATGCGAGAGAAGAGCTCTACTACGAAACCTTCGATCAAAAAATAACAACGCCTGTTGCGCTCATGACTTCATCTGAGAAGATGAACACCAAACATATCATTGAAATCTTGGAAGAGAATAACTGGTTTAATCGGCCGCGCGATTCCTTCTTCATTTTTGAGCAGCCGCTTGTTCCCGTAATTACAACGGACGGCAGTTGGGCCGCGACAGCCGCTTTTGAACCCGTTTTAAAGCCGGGAGGCCATGGAGTGCTCTGGCTTTTAATGGAAGAATATAAAGTTTTTGACTGGTTTAAGAGTCACAAAAGAGAATATCTAATAGTCAGGCAAATCAATAATCCTTTAGCCGGCCTAGATAAAAACCTGCTTGCTCTCGCGGGCCTTGGCATTAAAAACAAACAATCCCTTGGCTTCCTTTCTTGCGAAAGACTTCCAAAAGCCTCTGAGGGCATGATTGTATTGCAACAATCTTATAACGAAGATGGATTTCACTCTTCATTAACGAATATTGAATACACCGAATTTGCTTCCAAAGGGATAGAAGACAAATCCGTTTCAAAAGACTGTCCTTATTCATTATATCCGGCTAATACGAATATCCTTTTCGCATCCATCAAAGAAATCAAGAAAACATTATCGGCAAATCCCCTTCCAGGCATGCTCTTCAACCCAAAATCAAAGGTGCCTTATTTGACTTTGAATGGGGTAAGAGAAGGACTTGGCGGAAGACTCGAGTCGACTATGCAAAATATTGCGGATCACCTGACTGTTGCAACCGAAAAAGCCGATGTATCCCCAAAAGACCTTAAAACCTTCGCTTTGTTTAACAGTCGTCTACATACGATTTCTGTTACGAAAAGGGAATTGAAAAAAGGGGAAAGCACCTCAGAGACCCCTTACCAGGCATGGCTCGACAAACAACAAGCCAACTATGAGTTGTTCAAAAGCTGTGGATTTAAACTGCCCCCTTTTAGAGAAGCTGTCATTCAATATGATCCTGCGCTTGGTCCCCTCTATTCTGTAATCGTACAAAAAGTAAGAAATGGAACGATTAGCAAAAATAGCGAACTTCTCATTGAAGGATCGGAAATAAAAATAGAGAACTTGGATCTTGAAGGAAGTTTGCGGATTTTAGGCACGGACGCTCGAGTTTTCTTAAAAAACGTCCATTTTAAGAATCGGGGCCTCAATAATCGCAAAAAAATGTCCTTTTGGCAAAAAACCGAGTGTCTAGAAACTTTTATAATTGAATGCGGAGAAAACAGTGAATTTTGGGCTGAAGGAATCTCATTTTTTACGCCCATGCACATAAAAATTCCCCCAGGGCATCGTATGACCGCCCGGATCGTCAAAGATAAACTTCAATTTACCACTAAAAAAATTTCAAAACCAAGCTGGGAATGGCATATGAAGTTTAATGCCAAATCGATTCCTGTTTTGACTTTTAAGAGCTATTCGCACTAACATTTGCCCTATGAATAACGAAATGGAAAACCTAGTAAAGACTCTCGATAGCCGACTCCTTCACATGTGGAGGTATCTTTGACCTGAAGGTCAAGGAAGAACGCTTACGAGAACTTGAAAATAGAATGGAAAGTGCCTCATTCTGGGACGACAATGAGAAGGCACAAAAGGTCATTGGTGAGGCGAATGGCATTAAGCTATGGCTTGATCCCTATCGCGAGCTAAAAAACCGATACGACGCCGCCGTTTCGCTTATTCCTGAAGCCGATGAGGCTTTTCTTGAAGAGCTGTACGAAGAATTAAAAAAAATTGATAACAGTTTGTCTGAGCTAGAAGTTCGAAAAATGCTTTCGGGCGAACTGGACACCAAAAACTGCTATCTAAGCATTAATTCGGGTGCAGGAGGAACAGAGTCTTGCGACTGGGTTCTAATGCTATCAAGAATGTATCAACGATGGGCTGTCAAAAAGGGGTGGCAAGTCGAGGTGATAGACGCCCTCGATGGAGATGTGGCCGGACTTAAGAACATTACGATGAAGTTCAGTGGCCCTTTTGCCTATGGTTATGCAAAAGCCGAAAAAGGAGTTCATAGACTTGTACGAATTTCTCCTTTCGACGCAAATGCTAAACGACATACGAGCTTTGCAAGTGTCGAAGTAACGCCTGAAATCACTGATGATATTATCATTGAAGTAAGGCCAGAAGATTTAAAAGTAGATACCTATAGAGCGTCGGGCGCAGGCGGTCAGCACGTAAATAAAACGGACTCCGCTGTTAGAATGACCCACTTACCGACCGGCTTAGTTGTATCGAGCCAAAGCCAAAGAAGTCAGATTCAAAACCGAGAAGCTTGCTTAAAGATGCTCAAATCAATGCTTTATGAAAAGCAAGTTGAAGAGAGAGAAAGGGCACTTAAGGAACTCGGTGGAGAGAAAAAAGATATTGCGTGGGGCAGCCAAATACGTAATTATGTATTTCAGCCCTACACATTAGTGAAAGACACAAGAACCAAGTTTGAAACGGGGAATATTCAAGCCGTTATGGATGGCGATTTAGATGACTTTGTAAACGCCTTTTTGAAGGAGTTCGGATAATGAATGCAGACGCACAGGAAATTCCAGGAGTCGAGATTCGTTATACGGAGCTTTCGGATGGACGCTATTTAAAACAATGGCTTTTAGATCCTAGCGTAAGGCATGCATTTCCTATGTGTGATGAAATTGAAGTTGACGATGCAACCCATCGTTGGATCGGTTTCAGTCGTTATCGTTGCAGTTTGACTGCCGTAAGAGATGGCAAGCCCATTGGACTTACGACACTTTACTTACAACCTTATCGAAAAATTGCCCATCAATGTGAATTTGGAATAATTGTAGCACCTGAAGAAAGAGGGCACGGAATAGGAAGCTTGCTTCTTACCAGTTTGATGACTCTTGCAAAAGAGACCTTCAAAATCGAGCTTCTTCATCTTCAAGTCTACATAGACAACCCTGCTATCAAGTTGTATGAACGATTAGGATTTAAAGAATTCGGCAGACAACCTGGATGGATTAAGGAGCTTGACGGCTCCTATACGGGCCGTATTTTTATGGAACGTTACTTGTAATAGATTAATAGATCTCTCCTTTTATATGCACAATCAAGATTTGGAACAAAAGCTGGGGCTTTCCTGCTCCCGCAAATATGAACTTAAAGTCAACGACAACCGTTCAACCATGGTGTCGGTGAAGTGGGAACCTGATCGCACAAAGGTTTCATTGCATCGCATGTTTTTAAATGCGCCTCGCAACATTATGGACGATCTCGCTTGCTACATTAAGCAAGAGAAAGAAGAGATCTCTCCTTTGGTGCGAGCGTTCATTGAAGACAATTTAAAAAAACTCGATTACAGCCACCTGCTTGATCCGCGTAAATTACAAGTGGAAGGCAAAAAATATAATTTAAAAACGCTATATGATGAGCTAAACCGCGAATACTTTGATTCGAAACTTAAGCTTAACATCACCTGGTTTGGAAATTGCGCAAAACGCAATCGCTCGAAAATTACATTTGGCCTCTATCATGATTCGTTGAGATTGATAAAAATTCACCGAATGATGGATACCTTTCCTGAATTCATGATAAAATTTGTCGTTTATCATGAGATGTTGCACCACGTTTGCCCGTCCTATTTTGATGATAAAGGCAGACACCATGTGCACAGCAAGGAATTTAAGAAAATGGAAGCCAAGTACAAGGATTTTGATAAAGCAAACGACTGGCTTCGTGAGAACCAATCAAACCTCTTTACCTATTTGTAATTATTATGGCCGGTCACAGTAAATGGGCGAACATTAAGCATCAAAAAGCGAAAGCGGATGCTAAAAAGGGAAAAGTTTTTTCCCGAATTGCAAAAGAGATCATTACCGCCGTTAAACTCGGCGGTCCTGATCGAGAAGGCAATCCTCGCCTTCGCCTCGCAATTCAACGAGCTAAGGAATTCAATCTTCCCAACGACATCGTTGATAGAAATATTAAAAAAGCTTCTTCTACTGACCAGGCCGATTTTACAGAAATGACCTATGAGCTTTATGGACATGGCGGCGTAGGAATTATTGTCGATGTGATGACCGACAACAAAAACCGAATCTCCTCCGATATGCGTATCGCGACCAATAAGCGTGGCGGTGTTGTGGCAAATCCGGGCGCCGTAGCCTTCAACTTCGATCGAAAAGGGATCATTCAAGTTCTTAAAAAGCACGCAAATGAAGAAGACCTCTTTATCCTCGCTACCGAAGCAGGAGCCGAAGATTTTGAAGTGGCAGAAGATCGCTTTATTATCACGACGGGTGAAAACGACCTTTTAAAAATTAAAGACGTCTTGCAAAAAAGCAATGTCACCGTAGAAGAAGCGGAAGAAGATATGATCGCAAAAAATTATATCGACTGTGACGCCGAAACTCAAAAAGCGAACCTTGCACTCGTTGAATGGTTAGAAGCGCTCGACGATGTCGACGCCGTCTACCACAACATGAACTTGCCGGAATAAATTGTTTTAACGCAAAGGCGCAAAGACGCGAAGAGTTGACTTATTCCTTTAGCAATATTTTTGCCTCCAATTATGAGCTCACAAATCTCTTTGCGTCTTTGCGCCTTTGCGTTTAAAGATTACAAATCTATATGAAAGCGATCATTCGAGACGGGCCAGATTTAGTTGAGTATAATGCCGTCGGCGAGATTGTCGAGAGTGGCTCTTGGATTGAACTTTCAGAAAAAATTGGGAAAGGTAAAACTTGGGTCGGTTTCATTCCATATGAAATGGGCACAGATAAAGCTTTCTTCTTTGAAGCGAAAGAATCTCATAAAATCTTAGACGCAATCCCCTTCCAAAAACCTAAATTATCTTGTGTAAAGCCGTTTGACAGTCGTGATTGCTACATTGACAAAGTTGAAAAAATTTTAGAGTCAATTCTCGATGGTGACGTTTACCAAGTCAATTTAAGCCATGAAAGTCAATATAAGGGAAAAATTGATCCCTACGCCTTTTTTCTAAAACTCGCTCATAACCCCTATTCAGCCTATTTCGATACAGGATCAAAACAATTTATCTCCGGCTCTCCTGAAAAACTTTTATCACGAAAAAATTCGCGACTAGAATCGTGCCCGATTAAAGGCACGGCCCCTTTTGGAAAAGGAGAAGAGCTTTTAGTTTCTTTCAAAGACCAAGCTGAACTTAATATGATCACTGATTTGGTTCGAAGTGATCTAAGCTGGATTTCAGAAGTTGGGTCTGTGAATGTATTATCCGAAAGAACAAAAACCGACTATCCGCATGTTCATCATCTGCATTCAGTCATAGAAGCAAAGTCAGACTTTCATCCCATAAAATGCATAGAAGCCCTTTTCCCGGGAGGCTCGATTACGGGATGCCCCAAAAAAGCCGCTATGCGTTTCATTGATGATCTTGAACAAAGAAAAAGAGGCATATACACGGGCTCGATCGGCATCATCTACCCTAACCAAGATTTTCTATTTAACATTGCCATACGAACTTTAACCTACGAAAATGAAGTTTTGTCCTGGTCTTTGGGAGGAGGAATAACGATTGATTCCGACCCAAACTTGGAATGGGAAGAAACGATGGCAAAAGGCAAAGAAATAGCAGGCCTCCTTTTCGATAATTAGAAAAAAAAGTATATCTGGACGGCATGATAGCTTCCGTAACCGCCGCAGATCTAGAAAAACAACCCGCAGAACCGCGCCCATTAATTGGCGAGATCGTTACCGATTTCATCGGTAAGAAAGTGGCCCATTGGTCTTATTATATCGCCATTGCTGGAGGGATCGCCGGTGCAATCATTGCGATCGCGGCCGTTGCACTAGGTAATTTAGCCCTTTTGGCTCCCGGGATATTTTTTATCGCCACCCATGTTATTCTGGGCTATTACAACAGTACATTTAGCGAATACGCTCATCTTGATACCTACGTTCAAATTCTAAATGACCGCATCAAACAAAATAATGAAGAATTGAAGCAGCAAAAAGCCTTGAACAGTGAACTTCAAAAGTTGAATCAAGATTTTAAAAAGCAAGCCGCTGAACAAGCTTTAAAAGACAAAGAGCAAAACGATCGATTTAAAGCGGACAATAACTCATTAAAACAACATTTAGATGCACTTGAATCGGAACTAGACACGGTTAATGGAAATCTTAAATCAAAAGAAGAAGCTACATTAACGCAAATTTCAAAATTGATGGAAACGATAACCCTTAAAGATAAAGAAATAAACAATCTCAAAGAAACTGTCGCCCATTTAGAAGGTAGCGTTAAAGAAATTGCCACGGCTCGAGACTCATTAGATAACACCTTAAAGGAATCTGAAAAGTTAATTGAAGAGAAAAAACAATTAATTTTTCAACTACAAGAACAAGTGAAAGCCCTTCCCAGTCTGAGTGAGATTAAAAAAGAAATTGAAGAGCTAAAAGCGTTAGATAAAGAAGGGAAAGCGGCCTTACAAGAAGCAAGTCCCCTTAATGCACGATTGCAAGATCTATTAAAAAGAGGCGAAGAAGCGTTTTATGGCAACTCCAACAACAAGTCCTGATTTAGAAAAAGGCGTCGCGCCCGCGCTCGCTTCTCCGCCAGTTAACGATAGCTGTAAAATATATAAGGATTGGTCGCAAATCATTATCGCAATTGGAGCTGCAATCGTCTTTGCAGCGGGGGGCTATGCCGTTTATAAACATGCCTATCCCTCGGCGGTTTTATGCGGAGTTGCTTTAATCATATTTGGGGTTTGTTATTGGCGAATTCATGTTCTTAAACCTACAAAAGAAATTGTAGATGGAATTGATCAAAGCACCAAAGTGATAGAACTGCAAGAAATGGCTGATCAAAAACATCAAGAAGAAGTGCAAAAACTTTTGGCTCAGATTGAAGAACAGAAAAAACTGATAGAATCAAATACTAAAGAAAGAGCCGCCTCCACTAAAGAAAGAGATGAGCAACTGACTCGATTTGAAGCCTTAAATCAGAAGCTAGGGGATGCTGAACAACAGTTCGTTGCCATAAATACCCTCTATAAACAAACCAAAAAAGAGACTGAAGAGGCAAATGCCAAGTTGAAGGAACGGAATAAAGAAGAAGAGGCTGAGTTAAAACGTCTTCAAGAAGAGAATAAGAAAATAAAAGATGAAGAAGTCAAACTGGAAGTCATCGTCGACACTTTAAAAAAAGAAGGCATTCAAGCGCAGGATCAAAACAAAACCGACAAATCGCTAATTGATCAACTAGATGCAAAAGTGAAAGCGCTAACCTTGGCTCTTGATGAAATACGAAAAGAGAAGGCAAGTCTTGACGATCTCGCAAAAGGCACTACTTCTGAAAATCTAAAAGCTCAAATCAAAGAATTAAGAGAGACCGAAGAACGCCTTAAAATTTTAGAGAAGTCGATTGAAGCTCGACTTCCCAAAATCGAAAAAATCAAACAAATCAGAGCTGTTGCATAAGGCAAGCAAGAGCCTGAAGTGACAATTCAGCGCTATTGCTTGATGATTTTTGACTATTTTTTCGAAGTTAATGTATTTGGGCACCTTAACGAGAAAAAATAGACGAAAAGGGCAAGCAAGAGCCTGAATTTTAAGCATTATAACTGCTGGAGCTTACCTTGCCGCCTGTCCCTGTCCAGTTGGTGTGGAAATACTTCCCGCGGGGTTGATCGATTCTCTCGTACGTATGCGCCCCGAAATAATCTCTCAACGCTTGGATCATATTAGCTGGGAGGCTTGCCGTACGATATCCGTCATAGAAGCTAAGAGCCGTCGACATACAAGGTGTAGGAACTGCGAGGGTCGCACTTTCAGAAATTGTTTTTCTTAAGGAACCTTCCTTCTTATTTAAAACATCAGCAAAGAAAGGATCTAAGAGCAAGTTTTTAAGATTCGGATTTTTGTCGTAGGCTTCTTTGATTTTTCCTAGGAATACGGAACGGATGATACATCCCCCTCTCCACATCAAAGCCACTTTTCCGTAATTTAAATTCCACTTTAGCTCTTCCGCTTGTGCTCTCATCAACATGAAGCCTTGCGCATAGCTGATGATTTTAGAAAGATAAAGCGCTTCTTTAATGGCATTAATTAGGGTTTGTTTATCGCCTTTATATTCAGCTCTCGCATGATTTAATACTTTTGAAGCGGCGATTCTTTCATCTTTCAATGAAGATAAAAATCTTGCAAATACTGCCTCTCCGATTAAAGTAAGGGGCATTCCCACATCTAGAGCGGCGTTAACGGTCCATTTACCCGTACCCTTTTGTCCCGCCACATCCAAAATTTTATCAATTAAAGGTTTGTTATCGGAATCAAGCGCTTTTAAAACATGGCTTGTGATTTCAATCAGATAAGAATCAAGTTCACCCTTATTCCAATCTGCAAAAATATCGCTGATCTCTTGCGGTGTTAAATGAAGAGCGTCTCTAAGAAGTTGATAGCTTTCAGAAATAAGCTGCATATCGCCATATTCAATGCCGTTATGCACCATTTTAACAAAATGGCCTGCACCTTCATCTCCAACCCAATCACAGCAGGGCTCATTATTGTCGACTTTAGCGGCAATGGCTTGGAAAATGGGCTTAATGGCCGGCCAGGCTTCCGAATTTCCTCCTGGCATAATCGATGGGCCATTTCTTGCGCCTTCTTCTCCGCCAGAAATTCCCGCTCCAACAAATAATATGCCCTTTTTCTTTAAGGCTTGTGTTCTTCTGGTTGAATCTGTGAAAAGGCTATTGCCGCCATCGATTATAATATCGCCTTCTTCTAAATAAGGACTTAAATGATCGATAAATTCATCGACGGGCGCGCCCGCTTTCACCATTAACATGATTTTACGAGGACGTTTTAAAACTTTAACAAGCTCTTCTACTGAATAAGTAGGAACGATTTTAGAACCTTTTGCAGGGCCATCCATAAATTCTTCGGTTTTGGCGGCTGTACGATTGAAAACCGCGACGATGTAACCTTTATCATTCATATTCATTGCAAGGTTTTGCCCCATCACGGCAAGACCAATAAGACCAATGTCAGCTGTTGCCATATTTATCCAAAAATGCTCGTTCAATCGCCTGTTTCAACTCTAAAACAGGGACCTGAACAGGGTAGGTTTCTTTTATCATTTCATTGTAGAGAGAAATATCTTTTAAGGCAGCTTTTTCACTTTCTCCGGGGACTCTTAAAGCGATAGTGCCTTGATGGAGAAGCCCTTCTTTTGTTTTTCGTTGGGCGGCTCCCACACATTTTTTACCTTCTATCAATAAATCATAAATCGTTGGTGTAGCCATGCAAAACTTACTATTTGGTGAAGTTGAAATTTTAAATTCTGTCTCTAAACCTATCTCTTTCAATGCTTTGCTAATCATTTCATTTACAGACTTATAGTTCTCATAAGTATTTGCATGCACGAATCTAGGAGGCAACAAAAGAGAAAACGCTAAATCCAATGTATGAAACAAAACCCCTCCACCTGTTGGACGTCTGGCTGAATCAAATTTATTCGTAATTAAAAATTCATTTGGATTTGTGAAATATCCATAAGTTAAAGAAGGTTTTTGCCACTCATAGAATTTTAAAGAGGCATTGTCACTTGACTTGAGTTCTTTTAAACGCGCATAATCATTATCCATATTATTTGCAGCGGACATCGCTTGAGATAAAACTACGGTCATATGTCTACACCTCCTATTAAAGAAACATCAGCTATAGCTTCTTCATTACCTGAAGAGTTCGACGAAGACGAAGATCCAGCGCTCGATTTACCTGAGCCCGATGATCCTATTCCATCAACCAATGGAGCTGCCATCTTACAAGAAAAAGAAAATAGCGGCTTTACTCTTCCTCCCGTTTTGAGAGAAATTAAAAACGGCTTTGATAAAGTATATGAATTTGTAAACCAGATCATCACGCCCAGTATTCTTAAATCTTGCGGTCTCTTTTTTCAAGTGTTTGGTTTAAGCGTTCTTTTAGTGGGAACGATACACACAGCCATCGTCCTTGCAACCACCCCTCTTTCAGGAGGGCTTATTCCTGTGGTTATTATTCTTATAAATTCAGGCGCTCTCCCTATTGCGATGGGAGGATTCTCTCTCTGGGCGGTGGGTAACGATCTTTATAACCGTAAATATGGTGCTCTCTATTATATTTTGATGGCTCTGCCCTTCGGCATCCTGAAATATACTTCTGAAATCCATAAGTAGTTTTTTTGGTGCCCGTGCCCGATTTCCGTTATTTTTTACCACTGAGCACACTGAGACCACTGAGATTTTATGAGAGCAGTGAGAATTTAAGCTTGGTTCTCACTGCTCTCATTTTCTCTCTGTGGTCTCAGTGTGCTCAGTGGTAAAAAATAAAAAAATATTGGTACTTAACCTCTTAGAAACAGGTTAAAAAATAAACTAATCCACGTGATAAAATGCAATTATTCACGGAGGTCGTCATGACAAAAGCATTTGGAGCATCCAGCCCCACTTCAAAATTAGCTCAAACTGAAATCAAACGAAGAGACCTCAAAGAACACGACGTTCAAATTGAAATTCTCTTCTGCGGTATTTGTCATTCCGATCTTCATCAAGTCAGAAATGAGTGGAAAGATTTTATGCCCACTACCTACCCTTGCGTTCCTGGACACGAAATTGTTGGCAAAGTCACTAAAGTGGGTTCTGCTGTTAAAAAATATAAAGTGGGAGAAATTGTTGCTGTAGGTTGCATGGTCGATTCCGATGGCACTTGCCCTCAATGCAAAAGCGGTGATGAGCACCTCTGTTCCAAAATGGTTCTTACTTATAACGGCCCTGACAAGCACTCCGGTGGCGTAACTTACGGTGGTTATTCAGAAAGTATTGTTGTTGAAGAAAGATTCGTTCTTAAAGTCCCCACCAATTTAGACCTTGCAGGAGTTGCTCCTCTTCTTTGCGCAGGTATTACCACTTACTCTCCTTTGAAAGAGTTTGGAGTAACGAAAGGAAAGAAAGTTGGAATCGTAGGTCTTGGTGGTCTCGGTCACATGGGCGTGAAATTTGCACACGCGATGGGCGCACATGTTGTTGTCTTCACAACCTCAGAAGGCAAAAAAGACGATGCGTTAAAACTCGGCGCGAACGAAGTTGTCGTCTCCAAAAATCCGGAAGAGATGAAAAAGCATCTCAACTCCTTTGATTTTATTTTGGATACTGTTTCAGCAAATCATGATCTCAACACTTATCTTAATCTACTCGCTCCGCACGGCACTCTCACATTAGTGGGTGCACCTCCTACTGCTCTTCCTGTTGCTTCCTTCAGCCTTATCATGGGGCGACGAAAGCTCACCGGATCCAATATCGGCGGGATTCGCGAGACCCAAGAGATGCTCGACTTTTGCGGCAAGCATAACATCACCGCCGACGTAGAAGTCATCCCCATTCAGAAAGTCAACGAGGCATACGAACGATTGGTTAAATCAGACGTGAAGTATCGATTTGCTATTGATATGGCTTCCTTAAAATAATCCGTGCCCGTGCCCGCGTGCGTGCCCGTGCCCGATTCCCGTCAAACTTTGGAAGTACCGCTCAAAAATAAAAAGAATGGTTAACTTGTGAGTTACAATCGGGGCGGAGCTAAAGCTCCGCATAAACCCGCCCTTGAAGGGCGGCCACATTGCGGCAGGTGGCCTGCCGCCCTCGCCGAAGGCGAGCATCAGTTCAGTTATGTATAACCGCCCCCTCCAAGGGCGGGTCACAAGCGCCCCTTCAGGGCGCCACCGAGCCATTTATGGCGTCGGGAAAAATCGTCATAAATCGCGATGGGTAGTGCGTAGGCACACTCGGAGCGATAGCTTGCGTCAGCAAG
>JAGVJG010000145.1 GCA_020051235.1 Parachlamydiales bacterium
CTCTCCGTGCCCGCGTGCGTGCCCGTGCCCGGTTCCATTCAAACTTTGGAAGAACCACTTTGCTTTTCCTCTCCTTGCCCGTGCCCGATTCCCGCTAAACTTTGGAAGTACCTTTAAATTATACCTCTCCTTAAAATATTTACATGACAGTTCACATTTTGCTAGATCACGAAAAATTAGACGTTTACAACATATCTGTAGAATTTGTTGTTCTTGCAGATGAACTAATTTCCTCAATTCCAAGAGGTAAAGGCTATATCATTGATCAACTTCAAAGGGCTGCATTATCAATATCCTTAAACATTGCAGAAGGGGCAGGAGAATTTTCTTTTGAAGAAAAAGTAAGATTTTATCGAATAGCAAAACGATCCGCTACAGAATGCGTTGCAATATTAAATATTTGTTTAAAGTTAAATCTTATAGATTCAGAAAAATATTTATTGGCTCGCGAGTTAATTTTAAGATTGGTTTCAATGCTAATTAAAATGGCAAAAAGATCGGGATAAGGGAGAACGGGAAAAAGAAGTGGTACTTCCGATGTTTAGCGGGAATCGGGCACGGGCACGCACGCGGGCACGGGCACGGCGAGGAAAAGCAAGGCGGTACTTCCAAAGTTTGACGGGAATCGGGCACGGGCACGCACGCGGGCACGAATAGAACATGAGCGGGCACGGAGATAATGCGGCCAAGATGACTCGAACATCCACCGGGCAAGCCCGACTAGAACCTGAATCTAGCGCGTCTACCAATTCCGCCATGGCCGCGGTTGCTAAATTCTATTGCATTCTAGCTTAATGAACAAGCCTTAGTATATTTCCAAACACCGTTAACTTTTCTGAAAAGACTATGTTCGACAAAGGACATATCATGTCCCTCCATATCTTCCAGTTTGGCTAAGAATTTAACGGTATTTTCATCTTCCGAAAGGATGGTCAATCCAAGGAACTTTGTCGATCGGCAAAATTTATCAATATCATCACGAAAACGGGAAAGATCTTTTTCATAAAGGGGCGATTCGGGGTCGGTCGTTTCAATAATATAGTCGGTTAAGTGAAGGGCGTAGGCGCAATATCGCGACCGCATAAGCTCAACCGGCTTTTGGGCTACTCCTCCGGAATGAAGTTTATGGCAGCAATCTCCATATTGCTCGCCACTAAAACAAGGGCATGCTACATTTTCAGGTATGGGTCTGACACTCATAATCTCGCTCATTCTTTGTTTAATCGTCTTTTGGCCGGCTCCCATCTACTACAAGGGGCCCAAAAGCGATCATTTTAATGGAAAGACCTTTTCTAATCAGGAAAGAAAAGATAGAAACATATTTCATTTGATAAAATGGCTTTGGACGCGTCAACCCGAAAAATGGCCTCAGTGGGTCGATATCACTACATCAATCCCTCCTGAACGCTCTCAAGAGCTAAGAATTACATTCATTAACCATGCCAGTTTTTTGATCCAATGGCATAATTTGAACATTTTAACCGATCCCACTTATTCGGAAAGAGCCTCTCCCTTTAGTTCCTACGGCCCTAAACGAGTACATGAGCCGGGAATAAAATTCGATGATCTTCCCCCTATCGATTATGTCCTTGTCTCACATAATCATTACGACCATTTGGATGTGCCCACTTTAAAGAAGCTAGTCGAGAAAGACCATCCCCGCTTTATTACCGGCCTTGGAAACGATAGATATCTTGAAATAGAAGGCATTCAAAACGTTATTGGGCTTGATTGGTGGGAGACTTCTCACGGATTCACATTTGTTCCCGCCGAGCACTTTTCCGCCCGTTGGTATAACGATCGTAATCGCACCCTTTGGGGAGGCTTTCTAATTCATCATAACAATGAGTATCTCTATTTTGCAGGCGACACGGGATTTGGACCTCAGTTTTCGCAAATACAAAGAAAATATGGATCTCCCTTTGTTTCCTTTCTTCCTATCGGTGCTTATGAACCCAGATGGTTTATGGAAGTCGCCCATATGGATCCTATCGACGCGATGGAAGCGCACCGCCTACTAGGGTCCAAACATTCAATCGGAATGCATTTTGGAACTTTTAGATTGGCCGATGAAAGCCGTGAAGCACCTCTCGAAATGCTAAAAAACGAAAGAACCACCGAACGATTTTTCACGCTCGATCCCGGCGAATCCATCGTCATCCACGAACAAGAGTAAATTTACTCATCTGCGTAGCGAGACTTCAGCTCTTCGACTACGCTTGAATCAGCGAGTGTGGTGATATCACCCAACAATCTTCCTTCTGCGATGTCTCTTAAAAGCCTTCTCATAATTTTGCCGGAACGGGTTTTTGGAAGATCGCGGGTAAACAAAATACGATCAGGACGAGCGATCGCGCCAATCTTTTTAACGACATGGTTTTTTAATTCGGCTTCATGATCGTTTGTTGGAGTAAAACCCTCTTTTAAAATGACAAAGGCGTTTAAAGCTTGTCCTTTTAAAGAATCGCTGACACCTACAACAGCGGCTTCCGCGACTGATGGATGATCGACTAAGGCCGATTCGACTTCCATCGTTCCTAAACGATGACCGGACACATTTATCACATCATCGACACGACCCATCAACCATAAATAACCCTGTTCATCGCGTCTCGCTCCATCGCCCGTAAAATATTTACCGGGATAGCGACTCCAATAGGTTTGTTTAAATCTTTCGGGATCTCCCCAAATCCCTCTTGCCATGGCAGGCCACGGTTGACTGATCACTAAATAACCGCTTTCGACCGGTTTTCCTTCTTGATCCAAAATTTCGACTTTTATTCCGGGTAAGGGAAAAGTCGCGGAGCCCGGTTTTAAAGGTGTTATGCCGGGTAAAGGAGCAATCATGATCGCACCTGTTTCTGTTTGCCACCAGGTATCGACAATAGGACATTTTTCACGTCCAATATATTTGTAGTACCACATCCAAGCTTCAGGATTGATAGGCTCTCCCACGGATCCGAGCAAACGTAGCGTCGATAATTTCGCACTTTCGGGCCATTCGGTTCCCCATTTCATAAACGCGCGAATAGCGGTGGGTGCAGTGTAAAAAATGGTGACCCCGTATTTCTCTATGATCTTCCAAAATCGATTTCTTTTCGGCCAATCGGGCGCACCTTCATAGATAACTTGTGTCGCCCCATTGGATAAAGGACCATATACAACGTAGGAGTGCCCGGTCACCCAACCAATATCCGCTGTGCACCAGTAAACATCGTTATCTTTTAAATCAAAGACCATTTCTACGGTGCTATGGCATTGGGTAATGTAGCCGCCGGTCGTATGGTAGAGCCCTTTTGGTTTTCCTGTGGTTCCGGAAGTATACAAAATATAAAGGGGATCTTCGCTATCAAGCTCTACACATGGAATTTCATCGGTACTTGTCAAAACATCATGGGCCCAAACATCTCGGCCTTCCTGCATCTCAACTTCATTATTTGCGCGCTTAACAACGATGACTTTTTTGACAGCAGTCGTTCCTTTAAGAGCAATATCCGCCATTGTTTTTAGTGGGATGCAAGTCCCTCTTCTAAACCCCCCGTCGGCCGTCACTAATAATTTTGCGCCGGAATCAAGAAGTCGATCTTTTAAACTATCTGAAGAAAACCCCCCAAACACAACCGTATGTATAAGGCCTAATCTCGCGCAGGCTAGCATGGCAAATATCGCTTCAGGAACAAGCGGCATATAAATGGCTACTACATCGCCCTTTTTAAGGCCTGCACTTAAATAAAAGGCAGCCCACTTATTTACCTCTCGATATACGTCCCAATAAGTGAATGTACGATTTTCTCCATTCTCCCCTTCCCAGATAAAAGCCGCTTTATTTCGTTTAGGGGTCTTCAAATGTCGATCGACACAGTTGTAACATATATTTAACTTTCCTCCAATAAACCACTTAACCTCAGGAGGTTCAAATTGAACGAGCTTTTCAAAAGGCTTGAACCAGTGAATCTTCTTGGCTTCATTTGTCCAAAAACCTTCAAAGTCTTGCTCGTAAATATGAGGATCTCTAACGTTGGCATTTTGAAAGGAGGAAGGAGGATTGAAAATCCTATTTTCATGAAGAAGGGTTTCAACAGTTTGACTCATACAACCTCCAAAAAATATGATTATGAATAATAGAACAATTTACCTTCTATTGGTTGTTACATTCATTGCCATCTTTTTCGTCGAAAAAGAACTCCTCCACAAAACATCCGAGCCCGCCATTGGCCTTAATTCAAATGATCCTCTAGATAAAGTTCTTTCAGACCTTAATTATCAACTAGAAGACCCCTCGCTTGCGCCTGATCCCATAAAGAAATTAGTTCTAGACGGCTTTGATTTGATGGTTCATACAGACATACGCCTTCCCAATAATGTAAGAGGTAATCTAACTTGTGCGAATTGTCACTTTGCCGGAGGAAATGTCACTGAAAGAAAAAACGGGGGCTTATCTTTAGTAGGCGTTGCGGCCCTTTATCCCCGATATAAAGATAGAATGGGAAAAGTCATTACCTTAGCCGAGAGAATTCAAGCTTGTTTTGAAAAAAGCATGAATGGCAAAGCGATAACGGCAGATTCACCAGAGATGTTATCTTTTTTAACCTATCTGACCTGGATATCAAAAGACATTCCTATTTACAACCCCGTGTCTTGGTTAGAAATAAAGCCTTTAAAAACGCTTTATCAGGGCGATGTTTCGAAAGGCAAAAAACTTTATGAGTTTTACTGCGCCGATTGTCATAAAAGCGACGGTCAAGGCCAATTGACTGAAATAAAAAACTACCCTCCCCTTTGGGGAGAGAAGTCATTTAATAAAAAAGCCGGCATGGCAGAACCAAAAATATTTGCCAGTTTCATCTACTACAACATGCCCTACAAACAGGCAGAACTCACTGAAGAGCAGGCAATCGATATTACAAGCTACGTTCTAAATCAAGTCAGAGTCGAATAGCTCGTGCTTTTTTCTAATAAATTAAATTGTTCAACTAATAAAGTATCATCCGTCGCAGGTTTGATTAATGCTAAAGCGACGTGCCATTTTTGTTCCGTATTGCATTTAGCGGTAAATTCAATCTTATGGATGATAATTTGAACGTCATTGTCAGATATTTTTAATTTAATCCAGAGTTTAGCTAGAACATCTTCTTTTACCAAAAGGGACAGAGGATCCTCAGGGTGAAGTTTTTCGTGAACTAAAAAGCAACGCGTGTGTGTGACTTGGGCTTGTTTTTTATCAAAGTAAACCTCTTTCTCTGCCCCCTCGTTAGCGAGTTTAGTAAGGAAAAGTTCATTATAAAGTTTTGGAAATTTACCCCTTAAATAAGCCTCCATAATTCCGCCCGATTTATTAGATAAATACTGAAGCACCTTAAAAGAGGGAACAAAGTGGCTTATAATGACACTTTTAGCCGTTTCTCCCGTGATCTGATGATCTATATCAAGCATCCTTAGAATTTCTTCAGATATAAATGGCAATGAAAAAAGTTTTTCAAGTTCACGGTAATCCGTTTTATGTTTTGAAAAAAACGTAGCCACTTTATCCCAAACTTCTTTTGGATTTGGCAGTGTACAAAATTTTTCAAAATTAAGATGTTCGCTCGCTACACATTCAATTCCGATAGTGGCTAATGCATCAAAAAAAAGCTCATACACTTTATCTTTAGGTAAACCGCTTAAATTTAGGGCAAATAATTCGTGACCTGAGTTTTTAAAGAAAAAAGTAAAGGGTTGGCCTCCATTATAAATGCATCGATCTATCTCATATAAGGTCACATTTTTAAATAAATTGACGATCGAAATGGTAGGAGGAAACGAGAGCTTTTTACCGGGCAGTTTTTGTAAATATTCATTATTCAAGCAATATTCTTCTACCATTTTGGGATGAACATCATCTTTAAACATATTCCAACGATTCCATGCATCCAAACAACCTTGAAAATTCTCTCCCAATACTTTTCCAAAAATGTACTTATACAATTTCAACTGTTTAAGCTTTTCAATGTGCTTTAAAAGCGCATCTAAACGAGTCATTTGGCCCAAAGCATCTAACTGAACAATCACTTCTTCCATTTCTACCGTTTGTTTTTCTTCTTTATTAATGAAGGATTTTGCTCCTTCATTCATATTAGCTAAAATCTCCGTAAAGGAATGGAATAGCACATTACAGGTCACCAATTCAGTCCATATTCTTTTTGCTGTATCTAAAGATGTTTGCGTAAGTTTATAAGCAGGTAGTCGAACAATTCCATTATCATCTAAATACATTGCATCAACACATCGTCTAAAAAAGAGAATGGCTATTTGATTAATTTGATTTTGATTTAATTGACATCTGGAAACTTCAGAAAAATCTTTCATTTTCTTTTTAAACTTTTTATAGAGGCTTTTAGATTTTACTGTTTTAACTTTAGGTCGGGGTGAATTTTCACTTTTAGAATCTTTCATCGTAGAACGATTTTGGAGAACGGTAGGGGCAGAATCACTTATCGTCTTAGGAATGTGCCCTTTTCTACTTTCTAAAAGTTCATTTTTGGACCCATTGGTTTTTAATGGTTCAAAATCCGATCCTAAAGGAGTAAAATTCCTGATGATAGCGGGATTCGCGGAAGAATTAATAACGGCTACCTTTCCCTCACTAATTCCCCTAGTAATTTTCCTTTTTTCAAATGATGTTTCGTTACTTGGATTTCGATCATTGATGCCTACGATTTTTGTTAAATCTAATTCTTTTATTCGGGGCGAGTGATGACGTTCTCCCGAAGATCGTCTTTCCATCTGAGGTAACTGATTTTCAGGAGATACTCTTCTAGCTAATGGGGGCGTTAAGCGACCCTCTGGAGTCGGCGGGGGCGTCCGACCTTTTTCACTTACAGAAGGAGAGCTGTGTGAAGGCGTTATTCTCCCTTTTAAGGGACTACTCTCATTTGAACCCCCACGAGACGTACTGGATTGATCTATGTCAAAAACCGATTTTTTTCTTAATAAGGGGGGCACAGGACGAGCTTTTGCCTCTTCCGCATGATCCTTTAAAGCACTGAAAATAAGCTCCCTATCATACTTTCTGCTTTGGCGTTTATCGGATTGTCTTTTATTTTCACCCATTTCTGATTTCGAAACACCAATAGCTTTAGTAGCTGAATCTGAAGGATTAGATATAAAACTCATAGGTTTCCCCCTTTAAAAATCGTATAAACATATATTGATTTAGATTATTTATAAATTAAAGAATCATTATCAAAATTTACTTTGCATTGGAGAGTTAAATGTTAAACAAAGAACAAACAACGCTTATTGATCAATCACTTACAAGAATTTTTGCTCTACCCATAACTAGAAGCACTTATCGAGAAATTCAAAACGCTATTTTAAGATCTTTAGACGGAAGTCGTGAGAAAACACAATTCATTCTAGAGATGCTTTTCAAAGGTAATGTGGTGGATGATCCTGTACTTAAAGAGATTGTACAACATTATTCCGTGAAAACACGTCTTGCCCGTGATGTAATGGAAAGAGGCGACTTCATAAGTTTACTGACATCCGACATCACAAAAGCAAATGATAAAGCTTTATTAATTAATCGTATAAGACGCGTAGATGGTGATGAATTTCAATTTTTAACAGATAGTGACAACACCTTAAACATCCTTGAACATTTCATCGGCCGTTTACAAGAGATTAAAAATCAGGATCCAAGCTTTAGTAAAAATTATAAAAACCGATTAAAGCAACTTTCAGACGAATTGAAAACACTTCTTTAAATAGAAACAAAAAGAAGCCAGACGGTTGAGACAATCAAAATAAAGGAAGTGATAAGCGCTGCAAAAATTGAGGCTTTTCGATTTCCCTTTTGGCTCATGAATTGGAAAAGAGCAAATACGATTAAAAGAATTCCCAATAAAACCACAGAAAAACCAACCACCTGAGCTTGCTGTTCATGAGCGGCTTGATGATAAACTAATAGCTTAAGGATGGCAAAACCTGCGCCTAGGATTGCGAGAGAGGTTCTTATCCATGATAAATAAGTCCTTTCAGCGGCAAGGTGATTTCGTTCTTCAGCTAGTTGATTTAGATCTTTGTCGGGCATAAACTTACCCTACTTTATTTTCTTATAAATTTGCAAAAAGATCGATCTTCTCAGCCGCTATACCCATAGGATCAATCACCGCTCTATTAAATACCTCTTTTACTTTCAAATAAAAGCTCTTGTACTGATTCGACTTAATCTTTTGTTTGATCTCTGAAATAACCTTATCGCTATCAATACCAAGATCATTAAAAAAGAGGCTGTATCTTCTCAAACGATTGCATGCTTTTAATTTGTATTGATCATCGCACGTATTAAACTCGTTCATCTTATATAAGTTTTTGCGATCAAAACGGGCTTTGGGTTGCATACAGGGAGCCGAGTACTCATCAAAAACGAGAATCAAGAATTTAGCAGGATGATATCCGTGATAACGAGGTCGGCTGTAAAAATCTTCAATAGCGGCATACATCTTTCGGCCATCATAAGGGAATACAAGCCCCCACAAAGCCGCCGCTTCAAGTAATATCACCTCAATAAAAAGGGTGGTAATTTTTAAAACTTCTTTCAATAGCGCTTTTGCTATCTCAACACGCACTCGGGCATTTAAGAGGGTATTTGAATTTTTCTTCTTATGTTCAAGATTATTCAGCCATTTGACTTTTGCAACTGAGTGGCCATGATCAATAAAATCCCCTTTAAATAGACCTATAAGTCTTAAGGGCATTCTTATTAAGGGAAAGAAAAAAGGATTTGTGAGAATTAAGTTAACAAATTTGAATCGAGTGATAAAAGGGCCTGCTCCCGCATCGACTTTCCACTCATTACCTGAACTATCGCGGACCGCTTTTAAATTTTTACCTTCGTACCCCTCATCCCAATTGAAGAGAACTCCATTCATGCAACATTTAGCGGGAATATAAACTTTATCTGTCATTCATTTTATAAGGCGCAAGTGTTTCTAAATCGGAATCAGACATACTATTCGTAACGGCATTGCGAACGGCCTGTTCCAGATTAGGGCAGTATATATAACCAAACATTTTAGAAACATTATATTTGAGCGCGCTTAAGGCAAAACGATTTTCTGAAATAAATTTTGATAAGTTATAACGTTGTTCTAAATAATTGTTAGATGCCATCTTTTTATCATTCATATAGTTCAAAAGTGGAAGTTTAGCTTTCAGAGGATCTTTGGCGGCTAGTTTTATTTCTGATAAAATTGGCTCTTGGGCCCATAAATAGTAATTAAATTTTAATTGATCATTTATTTTTTCGGGATCATGTCCTAAATGTCTTATAAAGGGTCCTAAACGTTCGAGTTTTTTACTTAATCGATAAGTTGTTTGTCTAGGACCATCCTTTTTGTACCAAATTCGGCCAATATTTTTTCTATTCCAATTTTGTTTCGTTTGCATACAAGGAGCGGCATATTCATTAATGAAAAATCCCACCCTTTTTTTAGAAACGATAGGCGAGCTGAATAAATCATCCACATTACTACAAATCTTACGTCCATCATAAGGAAACATAATCCCCCACAAAGCCCCAAACTCGATAGCAATCATATGCAAGGGGAATAAGACTATTTTAATAATGCTTTTGACAATCTCGAGAAATACGTGTTTGCGTTTTAAACTCGCAAGTATTTCCTCACTCTTTTCATCTAAATACTTCTGCTCATTTAACCACTCTTCACGAGCAAGCGAAAGCCCCTTTTTGACAACTTTTCCGCTTACTAAATCATAAATTTTTGCAGAAAGGCATTGAACAGGAAAATATATGATATTGAAAATAGCCAGGGCCAAAAATTTAATTCTAAGCGTTTGTTTATCAGTGATACCCGGTCGATCAGCCCAAACTTCACCTGTTTGCGTACATACAACAACAGGTTTACCCCCTATATCAAGCGTTTCTTCAAAGGGATAGATTAAATTATTAAAGCTTATGGCTGACATAATTACTTGGCGATGGTTTTGTATAGATCCATCATTGATTTAAAATACCTATTAAAATTCCGGATCTTAGATTGATCGCCTTCGTCAATTAACTGAGATAGCTCTTTCATTTGTTCAGGCTTAAAGTCAAAAATATACTTAAGAAGTTTCTTTTTGCGACTTGCTGAAAGGTTTTGATCCCCACTTATTCTTACACTCAGATTTCGTCTTTGAGCTTTCAGATGGTTTTCAGGATTATTTATATCCAATGCTGCATTCAATTTCTGTATATCTAAAGGAAATGTTGCGACTAACGTCCAAAATTCCTTTTCATCTTGTTCTGAAAAGTAATGGTTATTTAAATGATCGGTTAAAAGTTCTGTATTCACTCCCCGTTCTTTTAAATAATAGCGAATGGGATGTTGTAATATAACCTCTAGTTTTTCCTTTGAATAGGTATAAATTCTATCAATAATTTCTAGGAGATTAGGATTGTTTAGCTCATTAATTTTTTGGTGAACCTTCATACGTAAATTGCCTAACTCATTTGGTTCTCTCATTTGATCAATGGCATCAAGATCATTTGCTTGAATTAATTTAATTAAGCGCTTCTGTTCATCTTTATCAAAAAAGGAAACGCTATAGAGATCATGAATTCGTTTTGCTTGATTCAGAATGTCATTTATATTTTTAACCAGATTAGTGTTTTTTGGATCTTTCTTTAATTTTTTTATATTTTTATTAAGGTTATCAATATAACCCGGAGAAATATCTTTTAGATCTTGCTTTAATTTATCGACGTTTACGCCAACCGACCTTAAGAATGGACTCAAACGGCTAATTTTCTTTTTTAAACGATATTCAATTTGATTATTCGAATATTTATCAGCGTCATGAACTTTGTTAAGGTTTTTACTGATGAAATTCTCTGTATCTTGCATGCATGGAGCGCAATATTCATTATGCCTAAATAAAACATTCCTTGGATTATCTTCCCATCTGCGCATAAACGGCGATGCAAAAAAATCTTCAATATCGCAAAACATTTTTCTTCCATCATAAGGAAGAGCAATTCCCACAAGCGCACTAAACTCGAGTGCAATCAATTCAAATGGAAGAAGAACAATTTTGATGATATCTTTTACAATTTGAAAAACGATTTCTTTTCTTGTTAATGAATCTAAGGAAATATTATCGCGATTAGGATCATTTAACCATTTTTCTCTAGCCAGCTGTCGACCATTTTTAATGGACTCTCCTGTTATTAAATGATAAACCCTTAATGGCAACTTTGTAGCTACCATATAGCAAGGCAAAAAACACCCTAAAACAATAAATTTGATCCGAGTCGATTTTGAATCGGTATTATTTCTTGACGATACTTTCCATTCTTGCTTGGAGTTTAGGCAGGTTACCTTGGAAACCTCTCCGCTATCGAATGATTCATGCCACTTAAAAAACAGGCCACGAGTACAGATTGTCATTCTTTAATGATATCCTGTACTCGTTAAGATTGTATTAATTATTGGTTAACTTTTGGGTTAGATTCTCAGGAGAAAACTTCCCGTCGACCTTAAATTTTTTAATCGAATTTCCCTTAAGCTGGCTTAAATCTACTTCTTTAATCGCTTGTTCATCGTAAGTTTTAAAGAAGATTTTAAGGTTCTGAGGGTCTCTAACCGTTGTAATCTGGGTAAATTCTGAAGCTATAGTGCCATCTTCTTTTTGACGCACCGACCCGAGGGGGATATCAAACTGGTTTAGGATGTGAAAAGCTTGGGGCACAGCTTCGATGTGGGTTGCAACAGGAATTGCTTGGGTGGAATAAACGGTAGCCCTTACAAAGCGAGCGGGAGGGGTAAAATCACCCGGCAGTCCTAAAAGACCTGTTCCCTGTCCAAGCGGCTTTAAATCCAGATCTCGAAGTTCAAGGGGTTTTGCATTATACGGATTTAAATTCAGATAATTTCTCAAATTCGTGATATGCCAGTCAAAAGGAGGCGAGTTTGTAATGACGCCTAAATCGTTATCATAGCTAACTAACTTTCCTTTTATTGGCTCAATCACCAAACTTTTTCCTGACTTGTTATATACAACATAATGAAAGGGAGGAGGGGTAGATCCCCACCCCTTGCCAACAGTCGGAACGATCGAAACATTAGAAAGGGCGGCTTTTACTTCATCAACTGTTGCAAATTGAGTGACGAGCCAATTAGTAAAGTCTATAGGGGATAAGGCTTTCGATTGATTTTCAGCTGTTAAGGGGGCATATTCGGCAAAAGTAGGAAAATAGAAGGCACCTACCGCAAGCCCCTTTTCATTCATCCCATCTAAAATCGCGAGCTGGTCAAAAGCGATAGCTCCTACAGAGGCGTACTTAGATTTATATTTTAAACCCTCCCCCTTGTCGGTTGATCCGGTAAAATCGAGTCCTGCCGGAATATAGGCTAAAGACAGATCGATCACCATCCCAAATTCAAGTGTTCGGCCGTGAACGAAGGAGTTATCCTTGGCGATCATTTTGATTCCTGTGCAAGCTTCCGCTTGAAAAAAGGAAAAGGAAATAAGAGAGAGAAAAATAAATTTATTCATAGTTATGGTTTAAAAATTTTTCTTATTCTTTTCCACAACTATTTATTTTGTTAAACTAATTGAATGAAAATATTATTAATTATAATTCCATTTATTTTAAATGCCGCTATTTATTTAGAAAAGCCCGATGATTTTAAACCAAAGTTTGAAATAATCGGCTGTTTTATTGAAGACGGAAATAAAATTTTATTCCTCCACCGACAAGACGAGAAAAGACAAGGAAACACTTGGGCCATACCCGGCGGAAAAATAGAGTCCAATGAAACTCCCATAATAGCTGCCAGCCGTGAGGTATTTGAAGAAACGGGATTTACCCTAAAAGATTGGGAATATCTTGGAAAAGTCTACATTAATTATTGTAATTACGATTTCATCTACCACATGGTTCGAGCAAAAGCACCGAGCAACCCGGGAGATGTAAAAATACGTTTCGTGGAACATAAAGGCTTTACTTGGGTAACTGCACAAGACGCTCTTCTCATGAATCTTATGCCGGATGAAGATGATTGCATAAAACTTATCTATCCTGATGTTATGAAGAGTAATGAAAATTACTCCGCTCAAACCCTACGAAACTAGAGAAAACGGTCTTTATAAATTTAAAGACCTTTCTCTTCCCTCTAACTTCACCTTATTTGAACATTTGTTAATATCGTTGCCTCCACACACTAAAGGAGGCAATCATTCTCATCCTCGCAGAGAAATTTTATTCGCTCCCCAACCTGGAATTTATTTTTTCTGGCTTCAAGATGAAGTGCTTCATAAACATCCCATGTTTGAAAACGGGATAGCCTATTTATTTGAAATTCCCCCGCACACCCCCCACGCCGTTCATAATAACTCAGATTTTCCCATTCTCATTTTAGAATGGGCCGACGCCCCGCAAACAGATGTGAAAAGGCATACTTTAATCTAATGGGCAGAAGTTCCGTTTTATTATATATACCGACCCCTTCGCAAAAAAATTTCGTGACTGAACTTATCAGTAAACCTGATCAAGACCTTTCACGATTTGTTCTCGTTCAAAAACTATTTATTTTAGGTTTATTTTTTCGATTGAAAGAAGATTTAGAAGATAACCATAATTTTTATCCTTTCATTAGTCGGCTAGTATATGAAATCAAATACCTTCATGGAACTTTATCTCTTTTAAAACCAACTGAAAAAGCGATTTCGATATTAATAACACAAAATCTCACCGGCATCACAACCCTCAATTTAGATAGAATCGATCGAGTTCGATTTTGTCAGTTAGTTGGAAAAACTCCCAACCTTCAAACGTTAAGGATTCGTGGAAGCTCACTTGATCATGTACTTAATCTCGAGGGCTTACTCGATAAAACACCCCTTCTTTCAACTCTATGTCTGCAATTCACAACTCCCACTACCGGCAAACTAAAACCGCTTTTACAAAAACTCCCTTCATTATGTCATTTTATACTTAGAGGCTATACCTTTACTTCAGAAGAACTGGGTCTTTTACCCCCTCTAATTACCCTATCATTTAGTAAAGTTAAGCTTCCTCACGTGAGTGACTGGGTTGAACTAATTAGACGTAATCAACAGACACTTGAGCATCTTAGGTTAAAGAAAATTGCTTTATACCCTCAAAGGGATTTGATTGAAGCTATCATTCAATGTTCCCAGTTAATATCTCTCTGTATTCGAATTAAAGATTTTGGATGTGGTCTATCCAACAGCCTTTTTCAAGTTCTTCTAAAAAATAACTCCTTTCTTGAATCGATTTTTCTTGAAGATCTAGTTCAATTATCGGATTTCAGTCTAACCTCTCTAGCGGAGTTTGGAGCACAAATTCGGAACTTAAGACTTTTTCAAACCTCTATTACTCCTGAATCAATGACTGTCTTTGCAAATAAATTTATGCAAAGAAAAACTGCCGAATATATCATCATCACGGGTATCGCAACGATTATAAGAAATAATAGTAAGACAAAAATTTCTTCAGATACAACTTCTTTGTCATTATGGTATAGAGGTTATAATCTTAAAAAGTTGGAATAAAATGGACAGCGGAAGACATATTGGAACGGATTTAAGCACGAATGAATTGTTGTTTTTAAAATTTTGGATAAATCATCCAGAAAAAATTAAAACCCTAAATGCGGAGCGTGCACGAGCCCTTCTTGATCTATTTCTAAAAGCTAAAGATCATACCTACTTCGGTTCCCGTGAATTATATAAGCATGGTATATTATTAGGAAGTTATCCCCATTTTGTCCTCCCTAAAGGGATTATGCATTCTCTTATTGCCGATGTTTCAAGACAGCTTGGACGAATTGAGGGTTGCATTTCTCTTTGGCGTACGCAAAAAAGAGATTTAGAAGCCCTTTCACAGGCCGATTTATCGCCCGTTACCACTCTCCATCTGGATAAATTCACTGACTATCAGTCTATAGTAGGCAAATTTCCCCATCTCAAAATTTTGTACGTTAAAGATAATTATATCGATAAAGAATCTAATCTTCTTAAGTTTATTCTTTCCTGTCCTGAGCTTACCACACTTGTTGTTTCAACAAATTTTTCCTTGCCTGAGAGATTTGTAAAATCGATACTCACACTTCCACACTTGAGTGTTCTTTATCTTCATGACTATATTCTTTCCGAAGAAGAAGGGGCTGCCCTAGTTGCAAAAGTAGAATCGGGTACCTTAAAAACTTTAGCCTTAACAAAAGTCTATTTCAAGGATGTTGAGCAATTCTTTGAGCTGCTTGAAAAAGGTAGAGATACACTTGAAGGCCTTTTCTTATTTAATATGCATATTTGCAGTTTTAAAAAGCGTCATGAGGAGAAATCTCAAAATGAAAGACTTGTAGAGAAAATAACGAAATGTACCGGGTTAATTTTCCTAAGCTTCCATATTGAATACGTTTTGACTCCTAATGATTTTACTAAAATCTTACGTAATAATCCCTATCTTGAAGAAATTCGCTACCGGGGTCCTATTTCTCAATATCTAAGCCCTAACTGTCTAGCTACCCTACAACTTTTTGGAAATTGTTTAAAAAGGACCGATTTAAGATTTCAAGCAACGGAATCTCAAGTTTGTGTAGCCCTGAAACATTTCGAAAAAAGACCGGATGTTCAATTTATTGGTCTTTCAACTCCTAATGACAGGTATTACGCAGGAAATCACAGAGAAATGGACCGTAAGGCAGAGACTTTAAAGCGGTTTTGGGACCCCGAATTTCTCGATAATTTAAAATAATATTTAACAATTGTATAACAAAGTTTTTTAGTTTATAATCAACCCAATCTTTTGGTCGATCAGTTAAATTTTAAATCTCTTCTGTTCTGCCATCAATAACTAAGGATAGATGTGTTTAATCAATTTAATTTTGACCCTAAAATTAATAAAGTTCTAACGGATGTTGGCTATAAAGAGCCTACACCCATCCAAGAACAAGCAATTCCAAAGGTACTAGAAGGGCTCGATGTAATCGCATCGGCGCAAACCGGAACCGGTAAGACAGCCGCTTTCATGCTCCCATTGATGCATTTTTTGACCTCAAATGAATACCGATCGGATAGAGGTCCCCAAGCTTTAATCCTTGTTCCTACTCGTGAACTTGCTATGCAAGTGGCAGAAGAAGCTAAAAAGTTCAGTAAATACCTAAATAAGACTAAAACTGTCTGTATTTATGGCGGGATGCCATATCCTCAACAAAGAAGAGCTCTTTCGGGCCCTTATGAAATCCTAGTTGCAACACCTGGACGATTAATCGACCACCTTCAACAAGGCAAAGTCGATCTTTCAAGGATCAAATTCCTCGTTCTTGACGAAGCCGATCGTATGCTCGACATGGGCTTTATCGATGATGTCGATACCATTGTTAAACATACCCCGGACACAAGACAAACCGTTCTTTTCTCAGCCACTATCGACAACAAAATCCTTCCTGTTTCAAAGAAGCTGCAGAAAAATCCGTTCATGATCAAAGTAGATCCTATTCAGAGAAGAACGGGTCACATTGAACAGAAGCTTTATTATGTCGATGGCTTAACACATAAAAAGCAAATCCTTGAAAAGCTTTTAGAAGGACCTGAAATTGGCCCTTCTATCGTTTTCACATCTACGATTCATCAAGCGAATGATCTTGCTAAGCACCTTTACGATAAAGGCTACAAGACCGACGCTCTTCACGGTGATTTAAAACAGAACCAAAGAAGCCGTATTTTAAATAAATTAAAAACGGGGAATATTCAACTTCTCGTAGCAACAGATGTAGCTGCACGTGGCATTGACATTTCAACCCTCACTCACGTCTTTAATTTTGACCTTCCTTTTGTAGCTGAAGACTTCATCCATAGAATTGGTAGAACGGGAAGAGCCGGCGCTAGCGGCACCGCTATCACCTTTAGCACATATCAAGAAGATTTCCGCATTAAAAAGATCAATCAGCTCCTCGAAAAGCCGATTGTTGCACACATCCTTGAAGGTCTCGAACCGAAGCCAAAAGGTCAGTTTAGAGAAAAGCCTTCCCGCCGTTCGCAATTTGGCAACAGAGGCCGAAAACCTTTCTCAAAAAGAAAATAAATTAAAATGGCAGTCAGGAATAACCTGACTGCCGGCTGCTTTGGAACTTCTAATTTTCCCGGTTAGGGTCAAAATTCAGTATTATCGGTTTATCGACAGTGGAAAAGAGTATCACTACAGCAAAAGCCTCTTTCAGCTCTTTTTCATCAAACCTTTTATTCGTTGGGGATAACGAATTGATAGCGAACTCAAAATGCTCGTAGAAATATTCAGGAATATTCAAGTTTTCGCCAAACATTTCTTTTCTGGACAATTCTAAAAAAAACTTTCCTTGTATCCCTGGAAGTTTATTTTCTACAAAATAGAACATTAAAGTATTAATAATATTCATTTTTTGATGATCATGCATATTTATGTTTATAAATATTTTTGTTAATTCGAGAAGTGAAAGACCACTTTCTTTTAATATTAATAATGCAAAATTTCTTCTCAAATCGACTTTCTCACTTAAATTAGAATCTTGAAGTTCATCGGGTTCATTGAGAAGGTTTAAAACTCTTGCTAAAACTTTATAGTTGCCTTTGGCTATATCGCATCTTGCTTTTTGCAAAAATAATTCTTTATTTTCTTTACTCAATGGCAATTTAAGCAAATCGTCATAACTGGGAGTTTTATTTAAATTAAGTTCGTAGTAATTAATTCTCTCTTTATGGTCTGTAATTAAAGATTTAAACCAACTTTTTAATTTGGTAAATTTATTAATTAATAAATTTTTCTCTAACTGTCTAGCGCCCTCCAAATCCATTTTTTTTAACTTTTCTACCGCGTGTTCTGTTTTAAGGGTTTCAAGGGGAGATAGTTTGTCAATCTTAACAACAGATTCTAAACGTTTAACGAGCTCATTTAAGGTGTATTTTTCCTGTGTTTTTTGATCAACGTATTTTCGACCCTGCCAGAAACTAACTTCTGGCTTTAGATTTCCAATATATTGAGAATATTCATCTATAGTAGATTTATTATCTATAGTTTTGCCCATACGATAATTATATTAATTAAAGACCTAATAACCTAATTAACTGTATCTTTAAAAAATGGATTTTTAAGCTTAAAAGACTTATGAATTTGTTAGATTGGGAGGCCCTCTAAATTGAATAGTTTTGAAACGTTTGTTTTTTTAACGGCTTTATCCATTATTCTTGTTGGTGTTGCGCAGCGCTTAAGCCTTTCCTACCCTATTTTGCTGGTTGTTGGAGGCTTGCTACTTGGTTATATTCCGGGACTTACCTTATTAAACCTTGAGCCTACCTTCATTTTAGTGCTGGTGTTGCCTCCTATTTTATATTACGCCGCCTATACACTTCCTCATCAAGAATTCAAACGGCACTTAAAGGAAATAATAGGTCTTGCATTAGGACTTGTCCTCTTCACTACTGCCGCTATTGGAATATTCTTTAAATGGCTTTTTCCTGAATTACCTTGGGCCCTTGCATTTACTTTTGGCGCCATTATCTCTCCACCGGATGCGGTATCTGCAACAGCAATTTTAAAAAGATTTACAATTAGTGAACGACTTTTGGGCATCTTGGAAGGAGAAAGCCTAATTAATGATGCGACCGGTCTTGTATTATATCGTGTAGGAGTTGTGGCTTTATTATCAGGCACTTTCTCCTTTTTTGATGCGGGTTTTGAATTCGTTCGAGTAGCAACAGGGGGCATCTTAATTGGAGTGATATGCGGCTTTTTATTTCATCTTTTTTCAAGTCGTTTTTTTGAACCTGTACTTGCCGTCATTTTTACTTTCCCTATTCCATATTTAACTTATCTCATTGCCGATCGACTAGAGGTATCAGGTGTGCTTGCAGTGGTAATGTGCGGTTTAATCGGTTCACGTCTACTTATTACCAAATTTAGTTCTCTTACACGCGTGGTAGGTTGGGCTACTTGGGATACGCTTATAATATTACTAAACTGCTTTGTCTTTTTCTTGATTGGTCTGCAGCTACATGAGATTGCCGAGAGATTATCTCCAATGACCCTCTTAACCTATGTGGGATACGGATTTATTCTTACTCTTGCCGCGATGGCCATACGGTTCTTTTGGGTATTTTTTCAATATAGCTTCCTCTATTTTCAAAAATACACCTACCGCGGCAAAAAGCAAGTTTACAATGACTCTATGATTATAAGTTGGGCCGGGATGAGAGGAATCGTTTCTATTGCAGCAGCTCTATCTCTACCCTATACGATGCTGGATGGAACTCCCTTACCGGGTCGTGACATCGTGATTTTGTTAAGTTTTATCGTGATCTTCTTTTCATTAATTATTCCCGGACTTACTTTTTCAAAACTGATGCGAGTACTAAAAATTCCCCATACACATGAACAAATAGACACGAAAAACATTCGACATGAGCTTTTAAAGGTAGCTCAAGAAGAGATGTCTCTTCTTAAAAAAGCTAAAATACTTAATGAAAAAGAACATGCATTTTTAAGCTCCTATTTCAATCTAAGACACGACATGCTTGAAATTGTTTCTCACCAGAAAATGATCACCGATACATTGGATGAAGCAAGAAAGAAGATTTTATCTAGAAAGAGATCAAGATTAATAGAGCTCTGGGAACAAGAAGAAATCAACGATCACTTATTTAATTTGATTGCGCGAGAACTTGATTTGGAAGAGGTTTATTTAGCGAGAGCGGAACTCTCTACTTAACTAATAATTCTTCAATGGCAGATTTAATCGCTTCAAATTCATATTCCCCTTCATATTTTTGACCGTTTATAAAAAAGGAAGGGGTGCCATTTACTCCGCTTTTTGCGCCTTCTAAAAAGTCCTTTTTAATCTTTAAATCAAACTCGTGTTGATCGAGGGCTTTTTTCATTTCAACTGCATTAAGACCAATTGAAGAGGCTAAATCAACCAATAGTTGAAGGCTGAGAGATTCTTGATTTTCAAATATGAGATCATGCATCTCCCAAAATTTGCCATATTTTGCCGCAAACTCACAAGCTTCGGCGGCCGGCTTTGCCATCGGATGCATTTCCGCTAGAGGAAAATGGCGATAAACGAATCGAAGGTTATCTCCAAAATACTCTTGAATCTCTTTGATTATTGGATAGGCATGTCCGCAGTGGGGACATTCAAAATCGCCATATTCAACAAGAGTGATAGGGGCGTTTTTATTGCCTTGAATATGGTCTTGCTCATTTATATTTTGTGTTAGCCTTGCCATATCAACCCCCTTTGTCCATTTTTTCTAAAGCCTCTAAAATGCCGTCTGCCCCTGGATTTTCAGCGACAGGAGAAAGATAGTTCCAAGCGATTTTCCCATTCTTATCAATCACGTAGAGAGCTCTTGCACACGTTCCCGTATCTTCTTGATAAGCCCCATATTTTTTTGAGACTTCCCCCTTAGGTTGAAAATCGGCGAGTAGGGGAAAATGAATATGTCGATCTTTAGCAAAAGCCGCATGACACCAATATCCATCAACAGAGATACCTAGAATATCGGCGTTGTGTTTTTTGAATTCTGAAAGAAGTTCGTTATAAAGACCCATTTGATCGCTACATACGGGACTGAAGTCGGCGGGGTAAAATGCCAAAATGACATTTTTTCCTTTAAGATCATGTAGTGAAATACTTTGATCAGGGGTTACATGTAATGTAAAGTCAGGAGCTTCAGTGCCCACTTCAAGCAAATTAGACATATCCACCTCACTACATTGAAGTGTAACAAGAATTAGATTTGATTGAGGATGATATCCGTAAATTGTTCAGCATGAGTAACCATGGGACTATGAGGACTTTCAATTTCAATCACATTCATTCCCAAGTTTCTTGCCCGTTCCGCCTGTGAAATCATGATAGGTAAACTTTTTGTGCAATGTATAAATACTTGTTTAATGTGAGGAGCTTCTCCTTTTTCCAAGACTTCCACTCCCTCAATAAAACATTTAGTGGATTGCGCACAAATGAGAGGCATCGCCCACTCTTTTTGTTCGTCCGTTTCAAAACCATAATTATTGATATTGAAAGGAGTAATTATCCCTTCACCTTGAAAAGCAGTATGGGCTTCGGGTCCTAATATATCCAACAAGCTTTCTTGGCTTCGTGGTATCAAAGCGTCTAGATACACAAGTTTATCGATCACGTGTGCTTTTCTTTTTGCGACACCCGCAATGACCATGCCCCCATAACTATGTCCAAGCAAAACCAACTGTTTCAATCCCAGTCGATCAATTAATTCACAAATATCATCCACATGATCTTTTAAACCACATTTACATTTAATTCGCTAGATCGATTCCCCATTCCTTTTAAGGTAGGCGTATAAACATCGAATTTTTTCTTAAGATCGCCCAGACATCTATCCCAAATCCAAGCACCTTGAAATCCACCGTGAACAAGCAAAAGAGGGTTTGACATAACCTTAGTATAAAATTTTCGGATATAATTTGGTGGCAATAATAACCAAAATACCAAATACGAAAAAGCTTACACCAAAATCGATCGCTAGTTGGGTATAAGTTGATTCTCCCGTAATCATAAAACTACGAAGAGCATTTACCTGATAGGTAAGAGGATTCAAAAAGGATAATACTTTTAACCAATGAGGCATAATGTCGATAGGATATAAAGCATTACTCGCAAAGAATAAAGGTAAAGCAAGCACTTGTCCTATTCCCATAAATCGTTCTCTTTTTTTCACAATCGAGGCAATTATTAATGAGAAGGTTGAAAAAACCGCTCCTATTAACATGACCGTTGCAATCACACCCAAAATCGGCAATATTTCCCAACGAATGTTTACACCGACCGAATAAGATAATAAGTAAATAACTAAGATTTGTGTAACTCCTCTCAGTCCTGCCGCGATGGCTCGTCCAATTACTAAAATATAGCGAGGAGCAGGGGATACTAAAATCTTATGCAATATGCCCATGTCACGCTCCCATATGAGCGCGATTCCATAAAAGATGGCAATAAAGAGTATACTTTGTGCAAGGATGCCGGGAGCTATATAATCTAAGTAAGAAAGATTGCCTGTGGGTATCGCCTTGATTTTGGCCATGGCTTGTCCAAATATCAATAACCAGACAAAAGGCTGAATCATTCTAGTGACTAGCTCAAATGGATCATGTTTAAGCTTTCGCATGTCGGCTTGAACAATCGCCATGACCTGTTCATAACGGACTCGGATCGTCCTAAAGATGGGAGATTGTGTTTCTGACTTGCTTGACATTTCCAAACTCTGCTGTTTCTTTGATTGAGCTTCCGGTATGTAAAATAAAGACATCGTCTAAGGTTGCTTTTGGACCGAGTGACGCTTTTAGATTATGGGGTGAATCCATGGCGACAATATGCCCTTTATGCATAAAGGCGACCGTGTCGCAAAAACTATCGGCCTCGTCCATATCGTGAGTTGTCATTAAAATGGTGGTATCAAATTGCTTTCGCCATTCTTGAATGTGTTTCCAAAGCGTTTTTCTTGCGGCGGGATCAAGGCCTACTGTCGGCTCATCTAAAAATAACACTTGGGGTTCATGTACTAACGCTTGAGCTATTTCTAGCCTTCGAATCATACCGCCTGAATATTGATTAACAAGCTGGGACGCCACATCGGAAAGCCCCATGAATTCAAGAACTTCACTAATTCTTCTTTCACGTTTAGGTGCACAAAGACCATATAACTTTGCCGAGAGTTGTAAATTTTCGTATCCGCTGAGCTCTCCATCCGCTGATAATAGTTGAGGAACGTACCCAATAATTTTTCGAACTTCGCCTGGCTGTTTAATCAAATCAAAATCCAAAACCTTCGCTGTTCCCGATGTTACAGGCAATAAAGTCGTTAACATCTTTATGGTCGTGCTTTTTCCGGCCCCATTGGGTCCCAGTAATCCAAACATTTTACCCTTTTCAACATCAAATGAGATATTATCAACGGCCACTTTTTCGCCGTAATTTCGGGTTAATTTTAAAACTTGCAGAGTAAATTGCATAATGTTGAGATAGCAAAAAAAGAGCCAAAAGGAAAGATGAAAGCAATCCTATTATTAATATTTGCATTTTGTGCGCTTGAAGCGGCTGATAGAAAACTAATCGTTATTCGAAGTGGGGAATCAATAAGTGATCAAGGCCACTTTTATAATACCTCTCCTCAAAACTCGGGTTATGTCCAATCAGATTTAACCGATGCGGGTAAAGCTTCGATCAGTCGTTTAGCAAAGGATTTAAGATCACAAGGCTTTAGAAACGACAACATCGGCGCCGTTTTTGTTTCTCCCCTTCCGAGAGCTTTACAAACAGCCCAGATCCTTGTTCAAGAAGGCCTTATCTCTCAGGATAAAATTAATATGGATCCGAGACTAATTGAAGGAAATGCAGGAAACTTAGAGGGCAAAGCCATCTTTCCCGCTTGGAAGCCTTTTGTAGCAAAAGATCATAATGCCGAAGAGCAATCATCTGTCCAAGAACGAGTACGCGCCTTTTATCAATTCATCTACTCCACTTATAGAAAAGGCAATCTCATAGTAATAACAACAGAGGTTCCCGCTCAACTCGTTATCCAAGCGGCGATTAATGTTAAATTGAATTTACAGCCGGGACAGTATAAGATAGTTCCATTACCCGGAAATTAGTATGGATCATTCATTAGTCGAAGCATTAAAAGAGTTGTTATTTAGTCGTGAGGCGCAAACGCAAGACGATCTATCAGACTCTCTTATTAAAAAAGGATTCGATGTCAATCAGTCCAAAATTTCAAGGCTCCTTCGAAAATTAGGAGCGATTAAAGTTGAAAATACTAAAGGGCAAACCGTCTACTCTCTTCCGCGTGAGCCTTCGCCCCCCACTCTAAAAACAGAGCTTAGAGAATTGATTTTAGATGTGACCGCAAATGAAGCCCTTGTTGTTATTTTTACAAGTCCGGGTTCGGCTTCTATGGTGGCAAGGATGCTCGACTACGCCCAGATTGAGACTGACATTTTAGGGACTGTGGCAGGCGATGACACCATATTTGTCGCCCCAAAGAGTATTAAGGAAACAAAAGCCTTAAAAGACGAAATTAAAGACCTTCTCCTAGGGTAAAGTCAAATTAATTGCATAAATATGCATATTTTGCTATATTTTATGCATGAACAAGAAACTCAGCTTACTACCCCTTGCCGTCCTCATGATTGCCGCCATCGACAACATGAGAAATTTGCCTGCCGCTGCCCTTTTCGGACCGTCGCTAATTTTCTTTTTTGCGATTGCGGCTATTATCTTTTTAATACCCACGGCCCTTGTTTCAGCTGAACTATCTGCGGCCCTTCCTGAAAGTGGCGGTGTCTATCATTGGGTTAATCGAGCTTTCGGACAAAAATTTGCCATGGCCGCTATTTGGCTACAGTGGATCAATACCATGGTTTGGTATCCGACGATGCTTTCCTTTATTGCCGGCACGCTCGCTTATCTAATCGATCCCGCTCTTGCTGAAAATAAAACATACCTCATCTCGACCATTTTAATTATTTTCTGGACGCTGACTTTAGTGAATCTAAAAGGTATAAACGTCTCCGCCCTTCTCAACACCATTTTCTGCGCCATCGGCACCATGACCCCCCTCGTTTTTTTAATTGGCTTAGGAGGCGTTTGGTATTTTTCAGGAAAGCCCTTACAAATCGAACTAACCACAGACAATTTAATTCCTAATCTTTCTAATTCGACGAGCTGGGTTTCTTTAATCGCGATCATGGCCTCGTTTTTAGGTATGGAGCTTTCCGGTGTTCACATCAATGACATCAAAAATCCGCAAAAGACTTTTCCTAAAGCAACGCTACTCGCCACTCTCTTCATTTTCTTATCAATGTTGCTTGGCTCCCTTTCCATCGCCTTCGTTCTTCCAGAAAAAGAAATCAATTTGATCTCAGGTGTGATGCAAATGTTCAGTCGTTTCTTCTCGGCATTTGGAATCGAAGCCTTTACTCCCTACTTAACATTATTAATTGTAGTCGGATCGGTAGGCACTATGATCAATTGGCTTATTTCTCCCGCCAAAGGCCTTTTACATGCCGCTGAATTTGGCTTCCTGCCATCCTTTTTCACCAAGAAAAACAAAGCGGGCGTTGCTTCCAATATTTTGATTTGCCAGGCGCTATTAGTGACATTCTTCTGTCTAACCTTCCTATTTATTCCTAGTGTAAACGCCTTTTATTGGTTTTTGACAGCTCTTAGTACAGAGCTTTACATGATCATGTACATCTTGATGTTTGCGTCCGCCATTGCCCTTCACTACAAACATAAAGAAAGAAAGGCGGCTTTTAAAATACCCTTTGGATCAGCGGGTATTTGGACGACGGGTATTTTAGGTCTTATCGGGTGCATCACAACGATCATTGTGAGCTTCTTTCCGCCTGATAATGTTCAGCTATCAAGTCCCTCCCAATATCTTTATATGATTATTGCCGGAAACATTCTTACAATCAGCCCTCTCTTTTTATTTTACTATTACAAGAGTCGATCATGGGTTGCTTTGCAAGAATAGATAATTTTTATTTAAATATATCCTCCTAGCAGGGTATAGGATTTTTAAAAATTACGGAGAATTGATCATGGCTCTACCGGCAACCACCGCAAAACCTCCTGGATATTGGGTGGTTCATTTTTGCAAAATGATGGAAGGGGGGCTTACCACTTCGGATGAGTTTTCAAATGTGGGACAAATCCTTATCGACACTCGCCTTGAAGGCAATCCCGTAAAAGATAAAGCGCTTGCCGACCCGCAATATCAAAAAGATCTGATTCAAAGAATGTTCAAAGCCTATCAAAATGCAACGGATCTTAAAGAACTTCCTGACATGCTCGAGGATACTGCATTTGCTTCGCTCACCCAAGTAGATAATCCCTTTGATGGTGAATATCTCAACTATATCTTCACTACAACTATTCCCGGCACCTTTAAAGGGCTTAACAAAGAGCATTTAATAAGAAATCCAAAAGTATTGACCTATGTCCAAAATTTCTATGTCGCTGTGTTAACGCCTGAATCCTTGAAAGACAATGTGGAAGCCGGAAGAGGATTATCAAATGAACAGAAAGGGGTGTTTGCGGGGAAGCGAGCTGAAATCCTAAAAGCCGTGATTTCTCTTATTGAGTTAAAGCAAATTGGCAAAGAACACGTCGAAAGTTTGATTCGTGTAATGAGAAATTATAGCGAAAGTGAACTAGCTGTTAAAGACGCTCGCATGGGACCCATTGTTGAAAACTATCGGAAATTGGCTGAAAACTACCCTGAAGCAAATAGACCGTATTTATTTAGAGCGATTGCCAATAACTACGAAACCTTTATTTTGAAGAAGTATTTTTAATCATGTTTGAAACAAAAAACCAAAAGATAATTACACCTTTTAACTTTTATAAAAGGTTTGTTCAAAGTCTTCTTCATGGCTTTCTTTTGATTGCAGGCGCTCTATTAATCGGAATGGTGGGTTATCGCCATTTCGAAAATATGTCGTGGATCGATGCTTATGAGAATGCAGCTATGATTCTTTCAGGCATGGTTCCTGTAAAAGAATTAACAACAGACACCGGTAAAATATTTGCCGGCACCTATGCTCTTTTTAGTGGGATTGTATTCTTGATAACGTTTGCAATTATTTTTGCGCCCGTTTTACACCGGTTTCTACATAGATTTCATTTAGAAAATAAGGATTAGACCTTTTCAGTCCCTTTAATCAGATAAGTAACGCCTAAGCCCGCCAAAAAGCCTCCGATGTGAGCAAAATACGCGACGCCTCCCGTATCTTCAGTCGAAGCAAGCGTTGAAAAACTGCTCAAGAATTGAAGTACAAACCAAAACCCAATCACTATTAGAGCGGACATCTGAGTCATCCCCCGCCCCACAATGACATTCACTTTAGTATTAGGAAATAAAACAATATAGGATCCTAATACCCCTGCAATAGCACCGGACGCACCCACATTGGGAATGTTTGAGCCTGGATTGAATATCATCTGCGCAAAAGTGGCGACTATCCCACAAAACAAGTAGAACAAAATGTACTTAACTTTCCCCAAACGATCTTCTACATTATCCCCAAATATCCATAAGTAAAGCATATTCCCGAATAAGTGAGCCCATCCCGCATGCATAAACATCGATGAAAAAATCGTAGAAAACTCTCCCGCAGGATTGGACAAGAATCGACTCGGTATGAAAGCCCAATCCATGATAAAGGCTTCACCGCCACTTAACTCGATAAAAAACATAATTACGTTTAACGCAATTAAACTGTAGGTAACGTAAGGAAATGTTTTTCTTTGAGAATTATCGTCGCCAACGGGCATCATAATGAACCGAACTATCCCTAACTTATATATTTTATGCAAGTAACTCAAGCATCATGGCTTCAAACAGAAATCGCTGAATTAGCCCAACGAAATCCTAAAAAAGATACACCCGCATTCTCTTCTTTAGAACCTATTGTCGAAACCTGGATTTGTAGACTTAATAAAGAATCCGTTGAAGGAAAAAAAGAACAAATCACAGCTGTAGCTAGCTGGATTCGAGTAGAACGAAAATTTAATACCCACCAAATGGGCTTGGCTCTTTACCTTCTCGAAAGAGTTTGCCTTTCAAGAAGAGTTTCTTCTCTATGCCATTCTAAATTTTACGAACGCACCATTGAGGAAAAGCAAAACCACGTATTAAAAATGAAGGGTTTAGAACATATAATTAGAACGCGTTTTCCAGACATTAATCTTTTCGTTTGTAAAAATGAAATTCCTTCGAACGGTGAAGCAATTCGAGCAAAATTAACTGAGAAAGAGGTTTGGATAATTGTTAAAATGTATGACCTTGGACATAAAAATTTAATTTTAATCCAAAAAGAGTTCGGCTATACCGTTACGTTGTTTGATTCTTTAGGTCTCAATTTAAGTATGCATGGCCATACAGGTCAAAAAATAAACCAATTTAAAGAGTTTTATTTAAAAATTGTTACTTCAATTGTTGGGGATGGCCAAGATATCCCCGTTTTCCGTCATGAAATATCCAGACAAAGACAAGTAGATCACGTTAATTGTGCCAGCTACATAGCTTCAGATTTAGAAATAGCGCTTCAACTTTTAAAGGAAAAAAAGCCCTTATTTACGGGTGAGACCCCGCACCCATTATTTTACCGAACTAATCAATATTGTCTTAAAAGGGGCGATTCTCATGTATTGCCTGAATATATAATCCCTCATGATGAAAAGTTTGAAGGGAATGTCCTCCCTACCTTAATTGCATTAGATACATTTGAAGCCCTGCTTAGACAAGTTTCTCTATCACCAAAAGATCATGTTGAAGAGGGCAAGTCCGAAGAAGAAAAAGAAAATTGTACGATAAGTTAATACTATGCAAGTTTCCTGGTTACAAACAGAAATTGTCAAATTCGTCTTAGAAAATAAACATAACAGCTTATCCACCATTAATCCAATTGTCGAAGTATGGATATGTCGACTCAATCAAGATGACGTTCAGGAAAAAAAAGAGCAGATTAAAGCGGTTGCTAACTGGATACGTCTTGAAAAGCATTTTTCTGTTAATCAATTAAATTTAGGCCTTTATCTTCTCGAGCGGGTTTGCCTTTCAAGAAGAGTCTGCAACTTAGCTCGTGCTGAGCTTTATAGTCGTAAATTCGTAGAACACAGTTCCCATGAACTTCATTTAAGAGGACTTGTAAGATATTTAAAGATCCGTTTTCCTGATGTCACTATTTTTACTTATGACATTCCGGAAGAAAAAAATATCCACAGAATTCAAAAATATTTAAATGAAAAAGACAACGTTTGGATTCTCTTTAGACCTGCGTGGATTGAATTTAAAAGTCTTTTTTATATTCGTAAAAGAGTTGAAAGAGTTGAAAGGTATGAAGTCTATTTCTTTAATTCATTAGGACTTGATTTTAAGGAAAAAATTAATGAATCAGATAGATATAAAAAAGATTATCTTCAATTCGTTAAAACTTTAATGCATAAAAAAAATGCAATCTATTATTGTCTTCCTAATAAACGCAGCGAAGGCTCTAATAACGCTAGTTTTATTGTTTCAGATCTAGAAGTTGCTCTAAAACTTTTAAAAGATAGTAGTAAGCCATTATTTGACTATGGAGAACCTCACCCTCTTTTTTATCGCGTTTCTCAATTAGGTAGTGCTTTTGTCTTACAAGAGCATCTTGTCTCAGAACAGAGGGAAAAACCCGCGAACGTTCTTCCAACCTTAATTAATCTTGATATCTTTGAAGCGCTACTTATGGATTATACTTTTGCAGCTAAAGATTACTCAGAACCTGGATCTTCTGAAGGAGAGGTTCAAGACTGTGTTATTTCCTAAAGTACGGTCATTTGACCGCACTTTGAATCGCTTGTTTTAAGTTGTTTTCAGCTTGTTGATCTTTCAAATGACCATTTGCATCAAAAGCATCAAAGGAATTTGGAAGTGCGTATTCGTATACCACTATTCCGCCAATTCTTTGAACGATCGATTTCAGGTGAGCAAGGGCGGTAGCTCCTGCGCTTTTACCCGGTGAGGCACTTAATAAGATAAATTTTTTATCTTTATATGCATCACGGCTAGGCTCTCCCTTCTCGGTGCGCGTGGTCCAATCGATGGTATTTTTTAAAATGCCCGAAATAGAGCCGTTGTATTCAGGTGTGGCAATGATGACGACTTGGCTTTCCATCATCAACTTTCTAAGTTGTTTCGCTTTCTCTGGCATCCCTTGCTTTTCAAGATCTTCATCAAAGAAAGGCAGGGAAAAATCCTTTAAATCAATGACGGTAACATTTGCACCCGCTTCTTTGGCGAATTTTGCCGCTTCTGCAATGAGTTTTTTATTAATTGAATCATTCCGAGTGCTGCCCGAAAAAGCAACTACGTTGGTTTGAGCATATAAAGTGGTTACACTTAGTGCGGTAAGTAAAAAATATTTTAACATATTGACTCCGATTGTCGATCTATTATCTACAAACATAATTTAATTAAAAAGCTTCACCTTAAACGACTTACAACAATCAATTGACAACCCCCCGAAAAGGGTTAAAGTAAGAAAAGAGGTTCCTGTAACTATAAGGAAGGGTTTATGGCAGAAAAATATGATGAAAAGTTCATGAAACGTGCGATTGAATTAAGTCGTGAAGCATCCATTGAAAAGAAAACGGGTGGGGTTTTCGGCGCCGTTATCGTTAAAGACGGAAAAATTATTGGCGAAGGATACAATCAAGTATTAGCCACACACGATCCGACTTGGCATGCCGAAATGCAAGCCATCCGAGAAGCCACAAAAAAACTGGGCACTCCCCATTTAGATGGTTGTGTACTTTACACCAGCGCTGAATGCTGCCCCATGTGTTTAGCAACCGCGTATTGGGCCCATATTGACCATATCTATTATGGAGCAACCATTGACGATGCATTCAAATACGGAAATTTTGCGGACGTCGATATTTTGGATGAAATTAGAAAAGATGCAAAACAAAGAAAAATCAAATTTACCGAGAAAATGAGACCTGAAGCGGTTGAAGTTTGGAAAGAATTCGCTGAAATGCCCGATCGCGCACACTACTAAAAATGAAAGCAGCCACTGAATCAGGAATCATTACTCAAAAAGTAAAATTTAAACCTGAAAACAAAGAGCAATTTTTAAATTGGCAAGCCGATTTAAATGCGAAGGTGGCTGCTTTCCCTGGTTTTGTAAGCCTTGAAACCAATATTGCCAATAATGAATGGCTTATTGTGGAGCGATTTGACGATCAAGCCTCTTGCGAAAAATGGAAGCAATCTTCTGCATATAAAGAGCTTTTAAAAGAGCTAAACACTTTTGCAGAAGAGGATAATCAAGATAACCCCTGTAATTTTGGCGTTACTGAAGTTTTTGTTACCAAAGTCTCTCCTCAGAAGGAAAATGAATATCGGCAATGGACTTCCAAAATCCATCAAGTCGAATCGAAATTTCCGGGATTTAAAGGGACTCTTATACAATCTCCTAAAAACGTTGAGGAAGGCAATTGGATCACCCTTCTGCAATTCGACTCTCCGGAAAATCTCGACAACTGGCTTAACTCAAAAGAAAGACGAGAAATTGTAAAAGAACTCGATCCGATGATTGCCTCGATGGAAAATCATCGGATGGTGTCTTCTTATTCAGGCTGGTTTCATTCCGTAGAAAAACAAGGCGTAGCTCCCGCCACATGGAAACAAACCATGCTGGTCTTGCTAGTGCTTTACCCTATTGTTATGCTTGAAGTGAGGTACTTACTACCGCATCTTACTATGTTTAATCACGCGTTTGCCACCTTCATTGGCAACTCCATAAGCGTCACTTTGGTTGCATGGCCCCTAATGCCCATTGCTATCTGGGCACTAAGTTGGTGGCTAATTGCCAAAAATAGCCAAACTTGGATAACCCTCGCAGGAATAGCTGTGATTGGCTTTTTGTATCTGCTTGAGATATACCTTCTTTGGGCCTAAGCGTGTAGAACCTGCACTAGTTGAAAACGATTCCCTTCTTTATCATTAAATGATTGAAGCTTGACGTGACCGGGAATTTCCATGATATCGCCGTTAAGTTTCACTCCATTGAGTTTAAACTTCTGAACGGCCTCTTCAATATTATCAACCGTGATCGTTAAGACGGCGTTGGATCCGGCTTTCATTTCATCTTCTTGCGCGGTAAGTCCAAGAGCGGCTCCACTTTCTCCAACGAGTTCTGCCCAACTATATTCTTTATGATACTCTCTTAATTTTAAACCGACGACTTCAGTATAAAACTTAATTGATTCATCTAAATTTTTAACTACGATCCATCCAAGATGAATCCCTTTTGTTTTTGCCATAATTACTCCAAAGCTATAGATTTATACAAATCAACCGACTTTTATTGAAAGACGAAACATGAATATACCGACTGATTATCAAATAAGAGCGATGAACGAAGCCGATTGCGAAAGCACTTTTAAGCTTTCAAAAATGATCGGCTGGGGAATGACCTTTGTTGATTGGAAGCAAAGTTTAGTTTATGCCAAACATACCGCCTTTGTAGCCGTTCATTTTGGAAGTGTAGTCGCTGTCGCGCAAGGCCTCGTTTTCGAAGGAAAAGTCCGAGTCGCAAATGTTATTGTCCATCCCCATCATCGAAGAAAAGGGCTCGGAACCCTCCTCGTATCACATTTAGTGGATCATATTAAGTCTCTCGGCCACCAACATCTTGAGCTCTCTGCTTCAACACTAGGTCTTGCTATTTATAAAAAGTTGGGATTTATCCGTGGACATGAACTAATGACATGGGAAAAAACCCTAGTTCTTCCTCAAGAGCAAGCTAAAATAAAGCGATTAAGTAAAAAGTCCTTAGAAGAGATTGTAAAATTAGACGCCCAAGCCTTTGGACATAAAAGAGGATCGCTTCTTGAATCTCTGGCAGATAAGACCTTTGTCGATAAAACAGACGGCAAAGTGTCCGGATATTTAACCTTAATTCCTGAAGAAGGTGGTATTCGTATCGGTCCATGGGCACATAAAAATAAAGAAGGAGCAAAGAAACTCTTCGATGAGGCTCTCTCTTCCATAGAAAATTCAAAATTTCAAAATGTGATCGTGACGACAAACGGCAATAATCCATATGTAAATGACATCGTTGCCGGAA
>JAGVJG010000178.1 GCA_020051235.1 Parachlamydiales bacterium
AGAAGATTGTTTTAAATCTGATTCACTAAAATTATATCTTTTCTTTAAGCAATGTGCGCATAAGGTAACTTCCCATCCCTCGATAGTAACATGAACAATGATCTTTGTTGGAAGGGGGTCTACTCGTATCCAAGTCTTCTTTGTAAAATTAAGCTCAGGAGGTACGAGCCAGTGAGTGTTATTTAATTTATGTAATTCAAGTTTTACTTCGCTCATAATTTTATAATTAATTAATTCTTAATTAACTGTCAATTAATAGAGGATTTATTAGTTAACTAACTAATTAGGCGTGCAATACGTTTATCTCTCATCAAGTCAATAAGATCTTTCGAAGATCTTTTAATCGCTTTGCAAGAAGATACGTTAGTTAGATCTATTGCTTGAATCCAATAAGGTTGAATAATTAAAGCTAAATTATAGCCTACTAAAAGGCACTTATTTGCTTCGTACATTAAAACGCAATTTTTTGATTTATCGTAAAAGTGAGTACAATTATCTATTCTTTCAGAGGTAAAATTACTTAACCGATTGATTTTCAATTGAGCGATAATAAAAACGGGATTTTTGCTCCAGATAGGATCGCTTGAAATAATTCTATATAAGGCTTTGCAGGTTCTAGCGAGTGTTAAATACTCTTGGGGATTTAAATAAGAGGAGCCTAATAGTCTTACGCAGTCTGGTGTTAACATTAGAGAGATAATACTAAAATTAAACTATTAATTAAAGTTTATTTGATAATTAATTGCTTAGCCGCTTGAACGATTGAATTAATTTCTTTATCCGTGGGTACTTTTTGGGCAAATTTTACCTTATCGGCTTCGGTAAGAAAAAATTCTAAAGTAGGAGTGCGGAGGCCGGGCATATCCTTGGTTTGTAAAAAGAATTCTTCAGTTGTTAGATGAGTAATGGGCAGGTTATAGGTTTTTTCTAGATAGGTGCGAACTAGATTAGTTAAATCGGTATATAAATCTTGAGTGTTTGTATAGGGCTTTGTTTGCATCTCCTTTAATTCTTCTAAAGCTTCTTCTCTTGGAGGCAGAGGCGCTTTTTTTCTCCTTTTTAAAAGAAGGATCGCAAAAGGCAAAAACGCCCCTATACAAAGCAAAAGAAAAAGGCCAAACCAAGGAAACGTTTTTGACCGAACGATCGAAACATTCCGATGAGGTTCTTTGGCGAGCTCTTGATTTAAAAAGATTTCATTCTCTTGAGAGAGTTTAAAAGGTATGACAGGCGCAAGATCAATTAAAGAAGCGGGCTTGGCTATCAGTTGTGGACCCTCTTTAACCGTAATGCTTGAAGTTTCTTTACCCACATTTATTACCAGCTCTCCCGATACGGTAGGTTCGAAGTAAAAATGAAAAGTTCCATCTTCATTTGCAGAGCTTATTGGAAGGATGAAGGGGTTTTTTTCGAAGGATTGTTTCGCTTCTTCGTAGTTTAAGGGCGAATCCGAAACGGATAGGGTATAAGTTTCATTTAAGGTGCCCTGCTGAGGTGTTATAAGAAGGGCTGCTAGGAAAATCATCTTTTATTTCCTTTAAAAAAACGCTCGAGCGCTCTATCAAAGGGCTCATTCGTTTTAAGGTCCATAAAAGGAACGCCCGCTTTTATCATTTGCTCTTTAAACGCAACATCTCGTTCTTGAACTTGCTCTTCAAAAAATTTTAAAACGGGTTTTGAAGAAGTGTCAATCAGTCTTTTTTCACCTGTTTCAAGATCGGTAAATTCAATCAATCCTTCAGGTTCAATTTTCTTCTCTAAAGGATCAAGTAATCGTATAGCAATGATATCATGTTCTTTTTCAGAAACGAGAAGGGCTTTTGAATAAGTTGGTGATAAAAAATCGGATATTAAAAAAACTACCGTGGGTTTTGATTGCACTTGGTTTAAAAATTTAAGCGCTTCACTAATATCGGTCTTCTTTCCGGTAGTTGGACTCGCCATTAACTCTCGAATCAATCGCAATATATGCCTTGTTCCTTTTGCAGGAGGTACATATTTTTCTACTTTGTCGGAAAAAAGAATAAGGCCGACCTTATCATTATTTTTAATTGCAGAATAAGAGAGTAGGGTTCCAATTTCTGCGATGGCTTTTCTCTTGGTTTTATCAGATCCAAAAAAAGTTGAGCGGGAGATATCGACTAATAAAATGACGGTGAGTTCTCGTTCTTCTCGAAAGGTTTTTACATAGGGAGAGCTCATTCTGGCGGTAACATTCCAGTCGATGGTTCGTACTTCATCGCCCGGACTATACTCGCGAACTTCTTCAAATTCCATGCCGTGCCCTTTAAAACGACTTTTATAGGCGCCGGCAAGTAGGTTTGTGACCAACTTCTGCATTTTGAAGTTGATTCTTCTAACCTCTTTAAATAGCTCGGGGGTCATGGAACTTTGACTTTATCTAACACTTTGGCAACGACATCATCCGCAGATAAATCTTCCGCTTCCGCTTCATATGTTAGTTTCAAACGATGGCGAAGAATATCAGGTGCAAGAAGCTTTACATCGTTGGGTGTCACAAAAGATCTTTCTGACAAAAAGGCATATGCTTTACTGGCTTGAATAAAAGCAAGAGAAGCTCTAGGAGAAGCCCCAATATGGATTAAAGGCTTTAAATCCGGCGGCGGATTTCTCGTGATTTCAATAATATTTAAAATGTAGTCGATCACTTTTGGATCGATGTAGATTTGATCGACGATTTTGCGAGCCGCAAGCACTTGTTCCGCACTCAAGGTGGGCACCACCACTGGCTTTTTTTCGAGTGATCCCATGCGAGCTAAAATTTCTTTTTCTTCTTCTTTGCTCGGGTAGTCAATTTTAACTTTCATCATGAAACGATCGGTCTGCGCTTCGGGTAAAGGATAAGTTCCTTCTTGCTCGATCGGGTTTTGAGTCGCTAATACCAAATACGGAGTAGGCGCTTTAAAGGTTTCGCCTGATATCGTAACCTGTCTTTCTTGCATGACCTCCAAAAGAGCAGATTGCACTTTCGCAGGGGCACGGTTGATCTCATCGGCGAGAAGAATCTGTGTAAAAATCGGACCCTTATTTATCGAAAACGTCCCTTCTTTCGGATTGTAAATAGACGTACCAATCAAGTCCGCCGGCAACAGATCCGGAGTGAACTGGATCCTTTTAAACTGCGTGTTCAAAGTTTTAGCCAGCGTATTTACAGCCAGCGTTTTGGCCAAACCGGGCAGACCTTCCAGCAGCAAATGGCCATCGGCCAGCAGCGCCACCATCAGCCTATTTACCAGCTCTTTCTGCCCAACAATGACCTTACCGATTTCTTCTTCCGTTCTTCTAAACGGTTTTACCGCCTCAGTGACCTGAGATTTCAGTGCATCTACTTCTGTTGCCATTCCCGCACTATATGATTTTTTATCTATTTAGACAAAAAAGAAGGTTAATTCTTATTAATAGATATAGTGTTCCTGTGTTTTCTACTCGAGAGTTGTCAAAAAATGCTGACGCATTTTCCGACGAATGTTCTTGTCGGGGCTGCCGCCCCCGCCCCCCGGCCATTTCTGACGTGCCCAAATCGCGTATATCGCCAAGGGCTCTCGCTCGAGCGTGCCTACGCACAGCCCTCGCTCACATACGCAATTTTGGCTACGCCATAAATGGCTCGGGGCGGAGCTGTCGCTCCGCATAAACCCGCCCTTGAAGGGCGGCCACATTGCGGCAGG
>JAGVJG010000035.1 GCA_020051235.1 Parachlamydiales bacterium
AAACCACTATGATCGTCCGAAATAATCAGCTCTAAACCCTTCATTCCTCGCTTCTGAAGACCTTCAAAAAAATCTCTCCACTAAACTTCAGCTTCAGAAAGACTTAAAGATGTTCCCAAAATTTCTCTTTTGCCTTCTTCATCCACGCCTATAGCTGATAAAACGGCCAAATCTCTCACATGACCTGCATGCCGAACTTTCTCATATCTAGCATCGACATAAAGATACTTTATCCTTCCCAAAGATCTTTGACGAAAGGCTTTTAACTCCTCATCCAAAAGGCTTGCTAATCTAGAAACCTGTGTAGAACTGATCTCCAATCCACATAGCTCTTCCGTTATTTGCTTTACGCGTCTTGTAGAAACACCTTGCACGTACATTTCTGCAATCGCAAGCTTTAAAGCTTTTTCTGAGCGGCATCCTTTTTCTAAACAAGAGGGGTAAAATTCCCTATTCCTTACTTGAGGGACTTTTAGCTGCAAAGAACCACAGCGCGTGTTTAATGTCTTATCTTTAAAGCCATTTGAATACCCTTTCCGCTCTTCCGTTCGCTCGTAAGCTTTAAGCCCCTATACATTTTTCCCGCTCAATTTTCATCAGTTCATTCAGTAGCTTTTCAAGGACCGGAGCAAAATTTTCAGTCCCGCCGTTAATTAAGCCTTCCAAAATTTCTGCAATCATTTTAGATTTAATGATGTCTGAGATCATAAGTTCCTCTTTTTTGTTGTGATTAAAGAGAAAAATGATCTCAGACTCTTTTTTTGGCAATCAATCTCTTAAATCGCCAATCATGAATTTACAGAAATAATGTTACACTACCTTCCTTTGCAATACAGAGCGGACATGTTGGCTGGTTATCAGAGGAGCAAATAGATAATTTTAGGGAGGTTATTAGAGATAAGATAGTAGAAAGATGGTTATTTTATTAAAGAAAAAAAGGTGTAGAAGTCAAATGGATTTAGAATAAGCTAAACTGAGAGCCGAATTTGTTAAATAACTTAGTATACCTTAGAAACTCGTTCACTTGTCTTCTCAAGCAATCCAACTTCAATGCTTATATACTAGTGTTCACAACCTACGCTAGGCCTGTATCTCCCTTGTTGAGTTTGCTAGCATCTTCCACTTTTTAATATAAAGTCTAGACATAACGGATAAGCATAAAATTAAAACAATAGCCGCAAGAACTGCTCCCAATAGGCTTACCCGAGCGACTAAAAGTGAGCCTGCTAAAATCGTAGACAAACTAACAAAACATATAGGTAAAAGCCTACTTAGCAAATTACTAGGATAATAAAAGCGCTTGTCATCTTCTTCAAAAAGATGAAAAATTTTGACTTGAAAGTCATATTTTCTTTCTAAATCTAAACATTTTTTAGCGCAGTTTTTAGCTTTCCTGCTGTAATATAAATCATTTCTTATGCTTTGTAGGATAAGAGTTAGAAATCCTATTCCAGTAAAAACAATTCCAATTAAGAAGTCCGGTATAGCCCCTCTAATTTGTAAAAACATAGAAAAAAAGATGGCCAAGAAAAAAGCTAGGGATACTTTCCAGTAAAGAAATTCATAGCCTGATTGCTGTTTAACAAAGTGTAAATGATAATCTGAAATCTGCTTGTATGCAAGCATTGCCTCTCGTAAAGATAGGTCATTTTTTCCCTCTTCTTGCGGAAAATTGACTATCATAATAACTTCCCCTTTAGTAAATAACCCTAAAACGCTACCTGCAAGGTATCGGAAGGTATCACTGTTCTACTTAAATTCAATTCTTTTATATCACATATAAATATTTCTAGAGAATGAAGCAAGATCAAAGAATCAAGAAACCAGTATATAGATAGAAATAAGCAAAGCAAAAAAGTAGCGGGTCTTATCTAGCGTTTAAAGCCATCCGCTGGAATTTTAGTCTTAAGCTATTGAGATATTTTGATCGTATCAAATTTTGAGGAGAATCAAATACCTGAATGAATTTACGTCTGATAATATTTAAACAAATCTTTGCGATTTGCTGCTCTTAGAGGGTGTTTTGAAATTCTATTCTTTTTTACATAAGCGTTTAAGCATTGTTCTCAAGCTACAAATATAGGTCACTGTCGCACTTGTTGAAGTCAGATACTCATAATCTTTGCTCATTCTTCGATACCTCCCAAGCCAAGCAAAGGTGCGCTCTACTACCCATCGTCTTGGGAGAATGCTAAATTCTCTTTCAAGAGGAATCCATTCAGCTTGCCATTTATCATTATAAATGCGAAACCTGCCAGGAGGCCTTTTGACTATTTCAAGCTCAATGCCGTATCTAAGAGCAATTTGTTTTAAAGCCTCTCCTTGATAGCCGTGATCAGCCCACACTTTTTTAACGCAATCAAAAGTCTGTTGTTTCTTTTCTAGTAACTGGCAAAATCCTTGCTTATCACTGATATTCGCAGCTGTGATGTGCACATCAAGAAGAAAACCTTGTGTATCGACAAATACATGCCGCTTTCTTCCCTTTATCTTTTTAGCTCCATCAAAGCCTGTAGAGCCCCCCTTTCGGTTGTCTTAATCGATTGGCTATCGATAATTGCAGCCGATGCCTCTTTATGCCTTCCAAGCAGCTGTCTTAATTCTTCTCGAATAAAATGATGGATCTTTTCAAACACCCCTTGCCTCTTCCACGTTCTATATTGTGTGTAAACACTTTGCCAAGGTGGAAAGTCATGCGGCATGAGCCTCCATGAACATCCTCCTCTCATCACATAAAAGATGGCATTCATCATCTCCAGATCGGAAGAG
>JAGVJG010000164.1 GCA_020051235.1 Parachlamydiales bacterium
AAATTTATTTTTTCTTATGTAGGTTATTCCACCTACCTCCTTCAAAGGGTGTTAATTTGCCTGAATGAAGATATAATTAATTTAAAATTAATTGAGCCTTTAAAATTTTAGACAATAGTCAACGCCAAGGAGGAATCACATATGTGATTTGAAAATTATGAAAAAGTTTAAAGGTGCAATTGTAATAATGGCTTTAGCAGTCATTGGTTTTTCAACAACTTCAATAAATGCAGGACCATACAAAGTTTGTACTAAAAAGAATTACGATTATTGTATGGAGACTGGTGGTAAGTGGATAAAGAATAGCGGATATTGTGAATGTAAATACTAAAAAAGGTCGGGCCTGCGACTTTTGTGAAAAGGACCGGGCCTGCTATTAAGGGCCTGCTATTAATAAGTGAGCCGAATCTTTGTGGAAATAAAACGAGCACAAGAATAAATAAATGAGAAACAATTGTCTCGCCCAAGGCAAAGAATTGGCATATGTCATTTTGGTAGCATTTTATTCCCTACTTCGATCATTTCGCTGCTACCTCTCAGAATCCCACTGGCATACCTAAGTTCGACATGCTGTTAAGGATCGAGCTTCTAACGTGGGCTTCAACGCACTGTTGGTCCCAGCTTCTGCTTTTTAAACGATCTGCCGTTTCTAAACTTAAATCTATCATAGGCTTTGTCTCCAGGACAGCTAAGGACCTTGACGCTTTAGGCACCGCCAATTGAGCTACTCCTCGAAACGAGAAGTCATACAATAGAGTGATCGAAGAAATCTCCTAAAGATGTTGACCTTAAACGGTCCCTTTATTGAATATTTCATTGTATGGATTTTTTCTTTGAGATTTTGGCTGCAACTCCTTGGTGGGTTTATTGTCTGTTTGTCTATCTCTTGGTGATTGGGATAAAGGCGCTAAAGGAACAGGTCGTCTCTTTTCCTAAGGTTTTTTTTCTCCCCGCGGGTTTGACCGTTTGGTCGATTTCTTCTTTGGTTTTACGCGGAGATTTGGTGGCTTCGGTAGTTTGGGCAACCGCTATCGGAGTGGGAATTTGCAGCGGGTGGCTGAAGAATCGAGCGATGGTTGTGTTGGATGTTAAAGAAAATGCCATGACCATTCCAGGTCATAGATCCACACTTGTCATGCTTTTAGTTCTTTTTTTTGCGAAGTATATCTTAGTAGTTTTTGAAGAAATCAACGGTCATGTCTACTTTACCTACGGAAACATTGCCGTTTCGGCTTTGGCTTCCGGCTTTTTTTTAGGAAAAGTTGTTTCTCTCAGAAACAAGTATGAAAAATCTATTAGTTCAGCCTGAGTAGGTATCTATATCCAACTAGAAAATCGAACATTTCGCCGATGTAGGCAGAATGCCCAGCATTTTTTTGTATAACAAGATATTCCTTAAAGTCGTCGAAATAATTGGGTAGTGTTGATCCTGGGGGAAATATTCCACTTTGAACTCCCCTTTCTAGAATTATGTAAGCGTGATTCCAGTTTTTAAATTCCATTCTCTCAACTTTTCGAATGTAAACTTCCCTTGAAATTTGCCCTTCCCTCGCTAGATTTGCAAGTTGTATTAACCGTCGATCGGTATAAGCATTATGCAATTCAAACACGATCGATGAAATGACAGTGTTGATGGAAGCATGATGAGGAAGTGAAATGAGAATCTTCCGCTGATCGCCATCCCAATAGGCTAAAAATGGCCTTTGTTCTTCAAGGGGTTGGATAGTAAATCCCCCTTCTTGATTTACCCGCTCTAATAAAGGCTTGATTTCTTCACATTGCCGAATTTTAGTTAATGCTTCGTTGATAAACGGGTGAATGGAGAGCAGGAAAACTAAGAGCCACATAAGTCATAGAATCATAACAAATTAGCTCTGTTAATACATATAAATAATTATTCTTTAGTATCCAGTTAAATAATTAATTTGATTCGAGGCGGTTTCTTATGAGGATCTTTGTTTTTAAAAAAATATTTTTTGTGGGAGCGTTTACATTAGCTCTATCTCACCCTTCTATTTTTCTTGTCGGCGATGAGTACGTTGAAAATAACGATAACGATCAGTTTTTAAATCAAAGCGATACTGATAAAAATGGTTACGGCGCCTCTGTCTATTACGGAGGTGATTATCCTTATGAGGATAATGGGGCCTATTACCCTGGTGAAGAGGACTACTACACGAATGAATATCTTCCTGAAGAAGAGATGTACGATGAAGAGTACCCTCCTCCATCACAATACCCTGCAGATGAAGATGTCGGTGTCTACTATTATGGAGGTGTCCCCTATAGATGGGATGGCAACCGCTGGGTTCAATGGAATAATCGGAGCCCATTAGGTCGAACCGTTATTAGGCGTGAAGCTACTGACCGTAGAGAGCAAGAAGCTGCATCTATGAATAGGCAAAATTTCCGGGGACAGGTACGGGATAGCCGACCTAATGGCGGCGTTCGATCAGCAGGCAATATTCGTAATCGAGGTTCACGTCGTTGATTGTAAGAAGGATGCAAAGTTACTAG
>JAGVJG010000042.1 GCA_020051235.1 Parachlamydiales bacterium
ATCATTATCAGGACGACTTCCCGATTCTTGGTTTGAAAGAGCGTTTTGGTGGGAAAAACATGAGCTTGAAAGACAGCTTCTATTTTTTAAAAGAGTGACAAATTCAGAATAACCCTTGTTTTGTAATTGTGTAATGTTATACCATTACATCACAACAAACAAAACAAGGAGTTCATTATGTTTGATGTAAATTTTCATACTCTCCACGAGTGTGCAACCCCCGCTCAACCGATTCAGCCTCCGAAATATCCTACAATGCAGGAAATTTTTGAAGCAGCTCTCAAAGCCAAGGAAGGAGAAATTATATTTTCTGATTATAACTTTTTAGCAAAAACTGAGGTCATTACAGAGTGCAAAAATATAGGATTAACCGTTCAGGCTTATTCGCGCATGTGCGGATGGGCTCAAAATGACCCTATTTACGGTTTGAAAATTCTAAAAAAACAAGACAAGGGTAAAATTCTATAAATCAAGGGAGGCTTCGACTTCGGCCAAAGCCTTCCTAAATTTCTTTGAAGAAGTGTAGTTGCGATAAGTTTGATAAAGTTGAATACCCAAAACGATAGCGCTTAAACCAACGGCTACAGGAGCAAGAGGACTCGTAAATAAAACAAAAAAGGCGATAGATACCAGGATCGATAAAAGGGCATTCCCGATAGCGAGCGTCAGCAAGCTTTTTCGTTCAGTTAAGCGAATGACAACCGCCTTATTCAGTTTATTGATCGCTTCTTCATTGTTCGATTCTGATATTTTTAATATTCTCTCTTTAAGTCGAGCGCCATTTGAAACATTGAATAATCTTGCAATATCTGAACTAGTAATGTTTGGATCTTTAAATGTAGAAAGATCAGGTTTAAGTTTATCAAGCACGCTTGAAACTTGCCTATAAATCAAAACATATCCAATGGCCGATATCGTCGATAATACCGTTCCAACTAAGGATAGAATAGATCCTGCTGCATGAAACGCATCTTTTAACGGTTTAATTAAAGAAATAAGATAGATTGCATTGGCAATATTATAACCAATAGCTCCCACACCCGTGATAATGTCTACTGCAGCGAAGGCCCTTTCTCTTTTCTCCTCTGCCGCTAAACTAGGAATAGATTGAAATATACCCAATACATTAAAAGGGAACGCCCAAAAAGTACCCTGTCCAAAGCAACAGGAGTTTCTTATATCAGTGTTTATCTCTAGCATGAGGCAGCCGCTACTTGTAATTCTTCAAATTTCTTGGTTAAGTGGTAATTCTTGTAAATTTCATATCCCGTAAAGCTTAAAGCAGTTAAACCAACAATTCCAATCAGTATCCATGCCGCTAAGCCGAGGGGAGGGAAGAATTGTAATATTACGGCTACAGTAATTACAATAGCTAATGCAATGCCGACCGAGTGAGATTTAATTTTTAAATTGATTCTTTCAGAGATGTTTTCGATTAAACTATTTTTTAATTCCGCTTTTTTGGTGGTGTCGTTTTGTTCAATCTTATTCATTATCTCATGTAATTGAGACTTTGATAATCCTGTAGATGTTTTAAAACGTTTTAAATCAGTAACATAATGTTTTACATCTTCACCCATTTTGCACTCATCAATCGCTTTTTTATGTTGGACACCTTGCCAGATAGCCTTAATGTCGCAGTAAACTAAAACAATTTGAAAAATTAATGCTACAGCCCCAAGCATATGGCAAGCAGTTACTACAGCCTTAATTTTTAAAACGTTAACTGCCGCAAGTCCCAGTCCTATTAAGCCGATATCTTCGAAAATGGCAGCGGTATAACCTACCACTTTTGCCATAGTCACATCTAACTCTTTTTTATGCGTTTGCATAGCACGCTTGAAATTACGAATCAGCGCGACTCCATGAACAGGGAGCGCAACAAATTTAATAAGGCGAAATCCTCCGGCGACATTTTCCATAATGTCTTCGCCCGAGTTTTTCACTATAGTAGGTAATACCCCTAAAAAAATTGATCTAAGGACAATACCGAAATTATTTACTTCTTGTTGCGCCAGATCTATATCGATCTCTTGCAACTGTCTTCCAAACGCTTCTAATGGATTTAAGCCCATAAGAACCTCTCTTTACATTATTAATTATGTCAAATAATTATTAAGAAATGAGGTTATATATATTAATTTCATGTAAAGAAAGCGCCATTTGTTAAATTAAAAAAATAGTTTTAAAATAAGAATGCGCCAATTGTGAGGTTGCCGTGCCATTTTGCTTCTGTTTTTCAAAGATTTTCTTTATGAATCTTAATAGAAAGGGAAAAATATGAAACCATTGGAAACACTTGCCGACCTTTATCGACGTATCGATAAGGACTTCAACAAAAATAATGCCTTAAATGAAATGGTAGGAGATGAGTGGGTAGCCACTTCCCATGCCGATTTTGCTAAGCAAATACGGGAAATGACTCTATATCTTAATCATGTCGGCATTAAAAAAGGCGACGCGGTAGGTATTCTGTGCTCTCCCGGAACAAGGTGGGTTATTACCGATATAGCCGCGATGCTAGCAGGCGCTATAGTCGTACCCTTATTCGCAAATATTTCTGAAGAAAACTTCGTTTTTGAATGCACCCAACCCAACGTCAAAACCTTATTTGTGGGCGGACTTGATCAATGGATCATGTATTCAAAGCATAAAGATCTTTTTGACAGAGTGATTTCGTTAGATCATTTAAATGGAAAACACGATGCCGTTACCTATGAAGATGCCATAAAAATAGGACGAGGAATTGCAGAAAAAGATCCAAAAAAATTCGACGCGCTTATTAACGGATTTAAACCTGAAGATATAGCCACCATTATATATACCAGTGGTTCAACGGGTGTTCCTAAAGGCGCACTCATTTCCCATGATGTATTAGTTGGCCTCGTTCATGCCGACCCCATGAATTGGAACTCAGACACCGACACTTATTTAGCCATTCTGCCCTTAGCACATGTTTTTGGACGTACTTTCAATTTTATTATGCTGGCGTGGGGCATTCCCGTTTACTACTTCAACGATCTGAAAAACGTGGGTGTTGCATGTAAACAAATTAAACCCACCATTACTGCCCTCGTTCCCCGATTGCTCGAGAAAATTTACGCTAAAATGGTCTCGAACGTAGATTCAGCCGACGTATTAAAAAGAACCATCGGTCAATGGGCGTTTTCTTTAGCCAATGATGAAGAAGGCGGGATTTTAAAAACCATCTTTCACCCCCTTGCCGATAAAGTCGTGTATTCTCACTTAAGAGAAGCGCTTGGCGGAAATTTTAGGGTTATCATTTCCGGAGGCGCTCCTTTAAATCCTCACTTAGCTCACTTCTTTATTGATGTTGGCATTCCTATTTTTGAAGGTTGGGGCTTAACCGAAGCGTCGATTGTTTCGGTAAACAATCCAAAACAAAGAAAAATTGGTTCTGTCGGTCAAGTAATTGAAGGTTTAGAGGTTAAAACCGCACCGGATGGCGAGCTCTTGGTAAGAGGAGCTGTATGCTTTGCAGGTTATTTCCAAAATCCTCAACTAACCAAAGAAACCATTGATGAAGAAGGCTGGGTTCATACGGGAGATAAGGGGGTCATTGATGAAAATGGCTTCATTACCATCTTGGGAAGGATCAAAGACCTTGTGAAATCTTCAGTAGGCGAATACATCGCCCCTGTTCCTATTGAACAAGAATTAGGAAAAGCGCCTTTCATAGATTTGTCCATGGTTGTGGCCGATAAGAAAAAATTCGTATCGGTATTGATATTCCCTAATTTCGAGGTCGTCAGAAGTTTAAAAGCAGCTCAAAAACAAGAGCATTTAACAGATGAAGAGTTTTTAAATTCGGATTACATCAAAAATGAAATGACTAAGCTGCTTGAGTCCATCAACAATCACTTAAACCACTGGGAACAAATTCACGCTTATCGTTTTGTCTTGGCTCCACCTACTATTGAAACGGGGGAATTAACTCCTTCTATGAAAATTAGAAGGGAAGTTGTCGCTAAAAAATATGCTGAGCTAATTGACAGCATGTATCCTGAGGAGGCCCATTTATGAAGCAAAAAAAAGTCGCTGTTGTAGAGGGTGTGAGAACTCCCTTTTGTAAAGCGAACGGCGCTTTTAGGCAAATTGAGGCTGATGACTTAGGTGCATATGTTGTTAGAGAGTTACTAAACCGCATTCCCGTCAAAAAAGAAGAGGTTGATGAGCTGATTTTTGGAAATGTTATCCAACCTCCCAACTCAACAAACATTGCTCGAATCATCGCAATAAAAGGGGGATTACCTGATAAATGCCCCGCCTACACCGTTAACCGCAATTGTGCGTCGGGTCTTGAAGCGGTTGTTTCCGGCGCAAACCAAATTATTTTAGATAAATCAAAAATTGTTATTTCGGGTGGCTCGGAATCAATGAGCCATTTTCCGGTCAGTTTTCCTGATAAGATGAGAGAGTTTCTAAGAAACTTGAATAAAGCAAAATCATTTGGCGATAAATTAAAAACGCTATTTACTTTCCGCTTAAGCTACCTAAAACCAGAGCTTCCTGAGATCAAAGACCCCATATGCGCACTTACCATGGGTCAGACAGCTGAAATCATTTCTAGAGAGTTAAAAGTAACGAGAGATGAGCAAGACGATTTTGCCTTCTTAAGTCAAAAAAGGGCTTCTGAAGCACTACAAAATGGCCGCTTTGCTGAGGAAATTATTCCTGTCCCTCTTCCTCCCACTTATGAAAAAATGCAGCTCAATGATGACGGCATTCGACCCGATCAAACAAGAGAGCAGCTAAAAACGCTTAAGCCCGTATTTGAGAAAGAAACCGGACAAGTTACCGCCGGAAACTCAAGCCAAATAACCGATGGAGCGGTTGCGCTTCTTCTTATGGACGAAGAAGAATGTAAAAAAAGAGGCATTACTCCCCTTGGTTATCTTAGCTACTCTGTATCTGTCGCGCTTGAACCAAGCCGCATGGGATTGGGACCGGTATATGCGATTTCAAAACTCTTAAAAGATACAAATCTTACACTGCAAGATATTGATCTGATCGAGATTAATGAAGCTTTTGCCGCCCAAATCGTGGCGATTGAAAAAGCTTTAAATTCAGATGATTTCTCTAAAAGAGAACTCGGTCGAGATAAAGCGATCGGTGTGCTTGATCGCAATAAATTAAATGTAAACGGTGGAGCCGTCGCAATGGGACATCCTGTTGGGGCATCGGGAAGCCGCCTTGTATTGACGCTCTTAAAAGAACTTAAAAAACGAAATTTAAAACGGGGCATTGCTACTCTCTGCGTAGGTGGAGGTCAAGGTGAAGCCGTATTAGTGGAGGTTAACTAGCATGTCCCCTTTCAGTCTGACAGTCGAAGATGGCATTGGAACTCTCACGTTCGATTTACCCGGTGAAAAAGTAAATAAATTCAGTAACGACACTCTACTAGAACTTACTAAAGTGGCAGATGAACTCAAAGAAAGAAAGGACATAAAAGTTCTTCTATTTGTTTCTGCTAAAAAAGACATTTTTATTGCAGGGGCTGACTTAAAGCAATTCGAGCCCGCGCTTAAAGATACCAATTTTGGCAGACAATTTATCCAAAATGGCCAAAATACGTTTCAAAAGCTTGCCGAACTCCCTTTTCCTACCGTCGCCGTTATTAACGGAGCCTGTTTAGGTGGCGGAACGGAGCTTGCGCTTGCTCTTACTTATAGAATTGCAGCTGACTCCCCTAAAACCTTGATTGGCCTTCCGGAAACTCAACTTGGCATTATTCCAGGATGGGGCGGAACACAAAGAATGCCGCGCCTCATTGGTCTTCAAAATGGAATCGAGCTCATTGTATCCGGAAAACCTGTAAAAGCCACCAAAGCGTTAAAACTGGGTTTGGTGGATGCATTATATGCGCCCGAGTTCCAAAAAGAAAAGGCCCTTGAATTTGCAAAATTAGTGGCGACCGAAGGTGGAGCTAAAAAAGCGAAATCCCGACGTCATAAACCCGGTTTAGTAAATTGGCTTTTAGAAGGAAATCCACTCGGACGAAAACTTCTCTACGGTTTATCAAAAAATGCAATCTTGAAGCAGACTAAAGGTAACTATCCTGCTCCTATTCTTGCATTAGAAACGATTGAAAAATCGTACGGTCTCCCTATTAAAGAAGGGTTAAAAGTGGAAGCGCAAGCTTTCACTGATAACGTCGAGCGCAATACTCGTATTGCCCGCTATTTGATTGGCATTTTCTTAGGACAAGAAGAACTCAAGAAGCAAGGGGGCTACGAGGGAGATTTACCAAAAGGTGTCTTACCCAAAAATGCGGGTGTTATTGGAGCAGGAACTATGGGAGGCGGAATTGCCTATCTTTTCGCCAACCAATCGATTCCAGTCCGTTTAAAAGACATCAATTGGGAAGCCATTGGCAAAGGGATTTCAACCATTTCGGAACTTCTTAGAAAGGCCGCTAAAAAGAAAAAAATCGGATTTAATGAAGCCTCTTTAAGATTCCATCAATTATCGTGGACTTTAGATTACAATGGTTTTGAAAAATCCGATTTTATCGTTGAGTCCGCTGTAGAAAATGTGGAGCTAAAACAAAAGATCTATGCTGATTTAGAAAATGTAATTCCTGCTAAGAGCATTATCGCTACTAATACTTCTTCGTTAACGATTAAAGAGCTGAGTGAAAAGTTAAAGAATCCTGATCGATTTATCGGGATGCACTTTTTTAATCCCGCTCCGATTATGCCTTTAGTGGAGATTGTTCCTGGCGCTGCCACTTCAAAACAAGCCCTTGCCGATACACTAGAACTTGCAAGAAAGTTAGGAAAGACGCCGGTTGTCACGGCCGACTGCCACGGCTTTTTAGTGAATCGCGTATTTATGATGGGGGCCAATGAATCGTTCTATCTTCTTGAAGAAGGAACTCCTATTGAGACCGTCGATAAAGCCCTTCTTAAATTCGGCATGCCGCTCGGCGCAGCGGAGCTTGCGGATGAAGTGGGTATCGACGTTACCTATAAAGTGGCAAAAGTATTTGAAAAAGGCTACGGGGAACGTTTCCATGTGCCTGCCCTATTACAAAAACTCTATGATGCCCATTTATATGGGAAAAAGATTGGCAAAGGATTTTATCTAGCGAAAGGTAAATTTAATCCTGAAGCCATTTCCCTCGTGAAAAGCTTTAATGGCCATAAACCTTCAGATGAAAAACAAGTGGTTGAACGCTATTTATACGCCATGATCAACGAAGCCAGCCGTTGCTTAGAAGAAAAAGTGGTCGCAAAAGCGCATTACGTGGATTTAGCCATGATATTCGGTACCGGCTTCCCTCCTTTTAGAGGTGGACCTTTAGCCTACGCCGACACCATTGGCTTAAAGACTATATACGAAGGATTAAAGAAGTTAGAAGCGACGCACGGAGCGCGCTTCAAACCCACTTATCAAATCGAAGAACTTGCTCAAAGGGACGGCAAATTCTACGGCTGAGCTTTTTTCTCATAAGATTGCTTTCTATCCTTAACCGGATCAATTTTGTGTTCCGGTTGAGGATTAATCAAGTTATATAAAACGAAGTAGCTGGTGTGTTGCGTGAAATTAGCATATCTTTCTTCAACAATCTTCATTAATCGTTCAATATCTTCTTTTTTTAACAATTTTGATTCGTACATCCGTTTTACTAATTCATCTATAGAGATCGTACTCTTGGAAATATCTTTTGCGTAAATTAAACCAATGAGTTCAATAAAATTGGCATTTACCAACGTAGAGGGTTTTTCAAGCTTAGAAGCAATTGTTTTAGCCAAGACTTCTACAGAAGTATCTTGCTTATCAAGTCCTCCTGCCTCTTTTGCTTTCTCAACGGTAAAGTCCACCATCCCATTGAATTGATCAAAAGTTAAACTATCTCCATAATATTCGATAAAGAATTGTCTAGGATTATAGCTCCAATAATGCATGATATCTTTTACATATCTTCCAAAAAGAGACGTTTTAACAAAGTTCTCTTTTGTAACATTCTCACCTGCAACTTGTTTTTGTATACGTGCCAACTCTAAATTTGTTTTTTCGTAAGGTTCTCTATTAATTTGGTCTCGAAGCTTTTCCCCTTCTTCAGCCGTTTTTGGAAGGTCAGGATATTTAGGGCTACCGAAATGATTAATACCCTTCTTTAGCTCACCTAAAGCCCAGCCAATATTGCTTGCCGTTATTTTTCTAGCCGCATCTTGTTCTATAGCTGGGTTTAATTTCTTCTCCAAATCTTTGAAAATATGTACTAAGACCATTGGCTCACAGGGCTCTCCGGCTATGTAGGCTTTTAAAAACTCTGCCCCTCCATTAAATACTCCAATGTTGACAGGCATCGTTTGGGATCTTACAAGAACTTGTTTAGGTTTTGGAGCAAGGGCCTGAGCCTCTTTTAACTCCTTTTCCAATGCTTTGATTCTTGTATTTAAACTTTCAGCAGTTGCTTTTGTCGTTTTAAGCAATTCCTGATATTCGGCGGATTCGGTTGGACTAGTTTGCTCTTTCAATTCATTAAGCTCTCGGGTTCTCTTATCGAGCAGAGCTTTCACAGAACGCAGTTCTTGATCCATTTTCGGATCGAATTTTTTTGATTCAAGCTCTTTTATTCGTTCTTCAGCGACTTGTAATTTTACTTTTGAGGTTTCAGAATTACCGATCATTTCCTTCAATTGATCAAATTCTTGATTTCGACTTTGTAAAAGCGCTCTTAATTCCTCTACTTCTTTGTTATCTCGAGGCAATGGATTCGACTCAACTTCTTCTAACGATCGAACTCTTTCTTGAAGCTCTCTTATTCGATCAACATACCCACTTTCCTTTCCACACTGCGTTTCAACTTTTCCTTCTAACTCTCTAATTTGTGAAACCGCTTTCTCTAATTCAGCCTCAAGCTTTTTCACCATCTCTAAAAGTTCAGTATTGTTTTTATCTTCTGTATTAAGATCTCTTGGGGCATCTAATGTTGCAATTTTCTGAATGAACTGATCGTGACGTTGTTTGATTTCAGAATACGATTTTTTTAATTGAGCAAGCTCATTTAGGAGCGTCTTTTCTTTTTCAGAACTTTCCCGGGTTTGATCGCCTAGTTTTTTGCCTAATGCGGCAAGTTTTCTTTCAGCTTGTTGATTTAAAATCTGAGACTCTTTGAAACTTTTTTCAACTTCAGCCAGTTTTTGATCTCTTGGTGTTCTTTCTGCCAATAGAGTTTCAACTTGCTTTTTCCATTTACTTTCTTCGTCTCTAAGTGTCCTTAGCTGCGCTTGAAGGGAGCTAATTTCCTTTGGATTCGATTGAGTTCTTTTTAATTTTTCTACTTCTTCTTTCCATTTACTTTCTTCGGCTTTGAGTGTTTTAAATTGTTCTTGAAAAGCCTTAATTTCTTCCGGATTCGATTGAGATTTTTTTAATATCTCGACTTCTTCTTTCAATTTCTTATTTTGAGAAATTAGATTCTCTTTGGAAGCTGTAAGGTATTTACTTAAAAAAAAGTAGGAGAAAAATGAGGAAATGGAAACGATCGTTGCTAAAACAAGAGGGGTTGCTTTAATTGCAAGTTTTCCTAAAACGAAGGCTTGAGCAGGGGGAAAAAGTAACGATAGTGCAACAACGGTAGTCGTTCCTGCTACTACCGCTAGTATAAAATATCTTTGTTCTTCATTTCTTAAAAAATTTATACTAATTCCCATATCCCCTCACTTTATTGTGAAACTATAACAACTAATAATGTTTAAATAAAGATGATGAGAAGCGGTTTTATATTCTTTTTTCTAAAACTGCGAGCGTAAGGCGGGTTGCGGAGACTAGCTCTCCGGCATCATTTATAGCCGTTATATCCCAAACTTGCACCGAAGAACCTAATTTTAAGGGTTTTGCGGTGGCAGTTATGTATCCCTCTTTAACCATTTTGAGATGAGAAGTAAAGATATCTAGACCCACACAAAACTTCTTTTCGGAATCTACAACGAGGTTTCCTGCTATAGACCCGATCGATTCCGCAAGCACGCAAGAAGCTCCCCCATGCAAAATTCCTGCAGGTTGGCGAGTCCTATCGGTTACCGGCATTCTTCCGGTGAATGTATTATCCGTGATATCAATAAACTCTATACCTAGAAATTCAACCATCGTGTTGTTACGCAATTTGGAAATTTGCTCAAGGGTGTAGGGCTTAAACCATATCATTTTCATAACAATAGGCTTTATATCCTTTATGTCCGATTTTAAGCAAAACCCCATCACAAAATTTTACCGGACTTAAGCCTTTTAACTTTTTTGTTGAAAGCACATTTAAAGAATGATTGTCCCAAAAAGTGACTTCTACCGATTCTCCTTCAATTGAACAAAAGGCAACTACATTGTGATCAGTACCCGCAATTTTAAATGAGTTATTTATAGGTTTAGAAACAACTTTTTGATGTTTATCTAAATCCCATATCGTCAGTAAATAAGGTAGTATATAAAAAATATATAGGTGTTTTCCTAATAGAAAACAGTTAACAGGAATTCCTTTTGATTCTTTTATCGTTTTAACACTCTTTGTCTTCCAATTTTTTACCTCAAGCTGATCTCTATCAGAAATACTATGGTATATTCCGTAGGTCAGGTTAATGGCTAAACGATTTAAAAAGGGCTGTAATATTTCAATTTTTCTATGTTGCACCTGTTTGATAAGAGCCCCTTTCAAAAAACTATGAAAATTAACAACGTCTGAATTTAAATATCTCAAAAGAAAACAGGAACCCACCTTTATAACCTGAGCCACATCATGAAATTCAGCTATGATTTGGTTAGATTTAATATGATGAAGCTGAACATGTCCCTTGCTAAAACAAACTAAAAGACGATTAAGTCTATATTCTATTCTTTCGGGCCGAGCAGTAAAAGTGACCCCTATTCTTTCAAACGATCTTAAAAAATTATAAGTATGCACTTGTAAGGATGCATCTACCCAAACGATTTTATGACCATTTTGTTGGTAAAAATCTTCTCCTAAGAGCTCAGATCGAACAAGAAAAACCGGTTTTGGAATATCCCTAGGGTGTCCCCAAATTACAAACCCCAGGTCATTCGTCACCCACTTTCCGTAAGAATAAGTGACTAACTTCTTCTTTTTATTTTTTAACTTAAAATACCCTTGAGTCTTTATTCTTTTTAATTTCTGCAAATGTCTTTTAGCATCTTCAATGCTTTGTATTTCATATCCATATGAATTATAAAAACATTGAAAAACTAACGATTTGATTGTTGAAAAATTTTGCAGGGCTTTAGCTGTACTTGCAATCTTACCTAAAGATGGTAAATCTAGATATAAAGCAAATCTGTACCAGAGATCAATTGGTATAGGTAGCATTTACTTTACTAGATACCTCTTTCAATGCTATTTTTACATCATGCAATCGCTCATGGAGTTGCGTGATCGTCTTCAAGCCGGGGAGGTTCTAGACGTTACAGATAGAAGAGAAATCTTTCATCCTTCTATTTTTAACCGTTTATGGACATGGATTTCGGGTGGAACGTCAGAACGGATTGATCGGATACAAACTTATGCCGAGTTTTTACTTTCAAATGTCGAAAGAAATTTAAATAGAGACATTCAACATCTTCTTAAAGACATTTTTAAATCTCTAGGTAGAGACTATTCTTACCTTAAATCAGCTTGGTCTTTAAAAATGGCAAATGCTGACGAAGCTCTTACGCAATCATTAATAAAAGAAGCCGCTCTCTGGAAGCAATCTGAAGAATGCCTAGATGTAAGAGAAGTTACACCTGGAGATATAAATCGATTAAGAAGGGCCACCCAATTTACTAATTTCACTCCCCTTTTAAAGAATAAAAAGCTGGCGCATCGATTCTTTACGTGGACCCTTCGCTTCAAAATGCCAACAGAGCTTTTTATAGCTTTTCCAGGCCTTGCATCAAAAATGAGCGATTCTTATTTACACGATCAATTAGCTATTGATGAAGGGGCTAATTTAAAAATCGATATTACTCAAAGAAAAGTTGAACTACTTTTCTTTAATAACCAGTGGATAAATCTTTTAAATCCTGATGCAACCGTTTCTCTTCAAGACCGCACGTGGACAATACGTGAAGTATTTGAGGATTATTACGAGTCAAAGTTTATCCCACCTCTCCTACATTATTTTCCAAAACTAACTCTTCCTGATCCTAATCATCCGGGAGAAGGGGTATGGTATTATCCGGGTCATCTTATTGATTATAGCGGTGAACGATATTGGGCCAGGCTCAAACCTGTCGTGCGGTATAGTCCTGCAGAGGCAAGTCGTTTAACGGGATGCGATTGTGATGGAACAAATTGGGCAATAGGAATTGCCGCAACCCGCACCACAAAAGATCTAAAGTTTGCGGGTAACCATGCCTATCATTTTGTAGCCATTCCTATGGATGACGGGAACTACACCTTTTTTCCACTTAGTAAATTTGCCAGTTTTTATCCAAGAATAATACGCGATTTCATTGATCTCGTCTTCAAAATGGTTACTTCGAAATTTCTTTATCCCGATCCAAACTATTGTAGACATGAAAGAGAGCACACTTGCTTGTGGATTCCCGCAACGCCAAAAAAGGGTGAAGAATATATGTATCGTTTTCAAGCCGCCTGGAAAAAGGCAGAGCCCTTTCATTTAGGCTGCCAAAATTGTTGCCAATCGGTTCAGGAAATTGCTCAGGCTACCTTTCCAAATTTTCCCGATCTTTTCCGAGTCAATTTCTTTGATATGCGTCCTGGAGGCTTCATCAACCATATTTTTAAAGGGCTTCGTCCCTTAAGATTTATCCATCGTTTTATATTTAGCCCCTTTTCATGGTGCCTATCTAATAAAGTAAAACATGAAGATAAAACGCATTACTTACTTGATTCCGCTCCTTGGCTAGAAGAGAAAGGCTTTTATAGTGCCCAAGCCCTATTTTTGAGCATCGACAAAGGAAATTTTTATATCCGGTCTACAACGCAGCAAAATGCCAACGGCTTTCTTCGCCCTATCAGTTAATCGTCCTTTGACTTCCATCATTTTTAATCTAGTACACTGTACGAGATTAAAGAAATCGGTCTTTCTAATTCCATTGTCATCCTTTGGCAATTCAACATCAAAGTGCTCTGCTGATAGTGATAATAACGTAAGATTATGAGCGTTTAATAAAAAGGCGCATTTGAAATCTTTAACTCCAATTACACATAAATTTCTTAAGCTCACAGCACATTTAAACAGGTTTGGAATTAAAGCAGGGTTAGCAAAAGTTGCCCCTTCCATATTGAAAATTTGAATATGCGCAAAATAGGAGGCCTCCTCAGGAATGACCACCTTTCTCAAGAAGGCTATGGTAAGGCCGGTGATGTACTTTTCAGAAAGTATTATTCCCAAAGGCAGCCCTTCTACGCCGCATGAAGCAAGATTCAAAATTTCTAATGAAGGAAAGAGATGAACTATTGTTCTAATCATCTTTTCACTTAGCACTGTTTCAATTAAGCTCAATGATATCAATTTGGGGGCTGCCCCTTTTAATTTACCGAAAAACCCCTCATCTAGGTTGGCCATATTATTCAAACTAACGTATTTGAGATTGGGCAACATAGATATAAGACTGAATATAAATGAAATTGACACATTTTTACTTAATCCTAAAAGCTTTAAATCGGCAATTCGCTCATAAGGTATCTTCTCAAGCATCTCAGAATTTCTTTGTCGTTCTTCGTCCCCACATAATCGATATTGAAGCGTTAGAACATCTTCGCTAACTAAAGTAAAAGTAAATTCTTCTACGGGAAAGTATTTTAATTTCAATTCATATTTACTGGCTGTGCGAATGAGTAAATTATTGGCTTCTAAAATAGGATTATAAAATAGATAGGCTTTTTGTCCTGTCGGATTCATTACATATCCCACCTCTTTCTCTAGCACTTCTCTACACTTTTTTTGGGTGAATGTAAATTGATAGGACATCGCTTTGTGATAATATTCAAGAGCATTTATAAACGTGTGTATGGATTCGCAAAATTGCTCATCGCAAACAAGCAACTCTTTTTTATTACCCCATTCATGCAATTGCAACATTAATTTCCACACTGAACGGACTCCCAAATGAATAAGGATCTCGATCTCTTGGCGAACAAAATAATAATAAAGACACTTGAATTCATCTATTGTCAATCGAGGAGCCAGCTCAGACAAATCCATCTCCCCCTTATGCAATAAGAGCTTTTCATGCACCCCGGGATTGTTCCGCATTAAAACTAGGCTACTAATAGAAGTTTCACTTCTATTTTTATCCTTAACCTTAAGGTCCTGTTCCGCAAAGCTAATAGCCATTAATTGACTAGATAGAAATATTTCATCCAAAAAGGCAAAAATGCAAGAAAGAGCCATTGTTTTTAAAATGACTTTTTTCCTGATTTCACAAAACACTCTTTGTAAAAAATGAGTTGCTTCTTCTTGGCTCATCGCCCACGAGGAATCCTTTATGGCTTGCTTATAAAACAACAGAAGAAGTTCAGGTTTTTCGTTTAATCTTTTTAATAACTCTTCTCTAGGAAGCTGTTTTACATTTACACATCCTATTTCTCTCAACAATGAAATTCCAAGCGTTCTGGGCAATAATACTGTCATTCCAAAACTATATAGGATCTAAAAATTACGGTTTATTGTTTTGCTCGTAAAGACGATGCAGAAGGGCTGGCAGATAGACGTATATGTCTTGCCAAAATGAAGAACGGGTTAAAGCTTTATATTCCTTATTCCCATAACGATCCGTAACAAACTGGCCTTTCCAAGCGCCAAATGGAAAGTGAAGGGAGGTTAAGATGGGTGCTTGAAGGGAATCGGGCAACATCCTTAAAAACTTAAATATGGCCCCTACAAAACCTTTGGCATCTGACTGAAGCAAATGAACCCTAAATAAGTTCGGCACATTTTCTTTACCAAGCACATCTTCAACATGGGTTTGAATCCATTTACCGCAATTTTCGGTTTCGACCTGGAACACCATATTCCCCGTTCGTCCTTCTATAATATCTTGCTTAAGTTCATCCATTAGAATAAGGCCCTGAAAATGATTCATACCAAATGAATAGCCTACTTGCTGCCTTGCGGTGTGATATATATTTTCGTCTGGATAAGCAATGGTAGCAGGAGTAGTGAGAGTAAACATGGTCAAACTTTCAAACACTCCATAAGGAAATATTCGTGAGAATTTTCCAAATTCATAGATGTTATAGCTATGATCTCTATTAGGAATGGCAATTTCTAAATAGGCATGGCATTTTTCATAGGACAGATTTAAATACTCTCGTGAAGCTTTAACCCCAATGGCCCAATTGTTTCCATTTATGTAATCCCCGTAACGACTTTGAGATTCTTCTTTTGTCAAAATCTCAAGAGGAGGCAGCTGTTTCCACCATTCAGATGTATATATGTCGATAGCTTCATACGCATTTTTTTCAGCAATATAATAACCCATGTGCTGTGCATTCCAATTCATCACTCCTTGAGCAAAGTATTCAACGTCGACAAATTTTTTAGGTTTGTCCCTGAACATTCCGAATATTTCTTTAATCGTTAATGAAAGACCGCCTCTTAAATGGATCACTTTTTCAAGATCTAATATTTCTGTCTCTTTACCTTCAAAGGGAAGTGTGACAGTTTTATAAGAACCCAATCTCTGGATTTTTAAATGGTTTCCGGAAACGGTGCCGATTCGTCCATTTAATAGATGACTATTGATAAGGTCGACGATATAAGGGTATTCGATGAATATTTGGTGGGGTAAATGATCCCGTACAACCCAATGCATAAAGGATTCAAACACTTCCGGGTTATTTAATAGAGGGAGAAATTCACGGTAGGTGGAGGCTTTATAAAGCGCGTCCTTTTCAAGCTCCGTTAGACCCTTATTCCATAGTAGCTTTTGCTGCCTCTTCCAATTATCCCCCTTATCCACGAGCTCTTCTCCTGGCCCCTTTTCCCCCTTTTCTATACGGTATTTAAGGGCGATTAGGCGTCTTTTAAGGGGAAGGAGGCCTTCCTCATGAAGAATCTCTTCTCCTTGGGAAAGGATATCTAGGTATTCGGTTGAAGCAGGCAGGAGCAGACGACGCATTTCAATTTGATCGAGTTGTTTAATGAAGGATTCTGCCGGGTTTGGACCGATAAAGTAGCGTAATACGGCGCTCATGCTCTACATAGAGCAAAAGCTATGCCAAATTAAGGGAAAGTTAGGTTATTAAGACAGGTCGTCTTCTTCGACGCTTGATCACGAAATGGTGCACGATGCGAACGATTTTACTAATAGATGTATTAACAATATCATTTATACCATATTCAACAGGAGCAATGGCTTTCCAGGAGGCTCTTTCCAGAGCAAGCTCTTCCCTTTCGATCCTTTCCGTCTTTTTCTTATTCAAAAGGGCGGGAAGATAGATATTGCCATGACCGAAGAATGAGTGGGACTGAAGCGATTTTTTCACCCATTTTCCTTCTTCCTGTACTAACGTTTCTTGGAAAGCGCCAAGGGGCACGTGAATAGCGGAAAGAACAGGCACTTGAATGGGACGAGGAAGAATTTTAATGAATTTGAATATTAATTTGATCAGGCCGTTGGGTTCAGTTTCAAGTAAAGGCATCCAGAATAAGTGAGGCATATTCCAGTTACCAATGATATTGGATAACTTAGATTCTACCCATGCGGCACAGTTTTCAGTTTCAACTTGGTATACAACGTTTTTCTTACGGGAAGTATTGATGTCGTTACGTATGGAATCCATTAAACTTTCGCCTTCATCTTCGGTGATAACAAAGGCATGATACGCCCTTTCCCTAAAGGTATAATAAACGTTTTCATCCGGATAAGCGATGGTGGCAATTGCGTTTTCACAAAACATCTTTAAGGTTTCAAAAACGGATTTCGGGAAGCGCGCAGCAAATTTACCGAAGTCAAAGATTTGATAATGATTGTCATCGATTGGAATGGCTATCTCTAAGAAGGCATGGGTATTATTAAAGTCGAGGTTTAAAGAAGCACGGGTGGCTGAAGCTGCTGTAATCCATTGGTTGTTTTCAGGTAAAACGTTGTATCTTTCAATGGCTTCTTCTTTAGTGATCGTTTCAAAGACAGGAAGCTGTTTCCACCAAGATTTTTTATTCACATCAATAGGCTTTATCTCTCCATCAACATATTCAGCTATTTCAAGAGGACTGTAATTGATGATTCCCTCTTGCATATACTCAAGTATTCCACCTTCGTATTTCTTGTTTTTGAAAATCTCAAAGATTTTACTAACCGAGAGTTTTAAACCCCCTTTGAAAGTGATGATACGGTTTAAATTAAGAAGGTTTTCTTCTCTACCTTCTATCAAGAGGGTTAATGTTTTGTGCGAGCTAATTTTAAGGCCTTTTGCTCCCATGCGGCCAATTCTGTTGGAAAGATTGCTTTCGATAAGAAGGTCGGTTGTGTGAGGAAACTCAACAAAAGGAGCAATTTCGTTTTCGTCTCTTAAAGCCCATTCGAAGAGAGTGTTTCTTAAACTTCTAGATTCTAAAACAAGACTTGCGAATTCAGTGTATTCAGCAACCGAATGGATTTGATCTAATTCAAAAATAGTAAGTTTAGATTCACTGATGTGCTCTTGATTTTGTTTCCACTCTAAAGCGGCCTTTTGTAAACCTTTTAATACTCTAACTTCTGGATAAGTGGGTTTTAATAATCCTAACCGATATTGAGCACCTATCCATTTTCTCTTTAAGTTTTTGGAAGGGAAAATTTTAAGAAGATTGGTGATCTCTTGACCCATTTTATTAAGAGGGAAGGATTGGTGTTCCATTTCATCTAATCTGGATTTTAAAGATGCAAGTTGATCCCTTGCAGAAAAATTGAAAAAAAAGCCGATTAAGGTAATTTGTTTTTTGAAAAAGGCTTTAATGCTATTAATTAAAACCATTTGGTTCCTTCCTACTCTCAGCATAAGCTTTAAATCTTTTAATTTGTTGGATGTAAATATATATTTCATAGAAAGGTAGTAGCAAACTCTATGCCAAAAAAGCTATACTGTCTTTTTTACCCCCATTGATTATGAACGAATTAGACAAAGCTTATGAAGCCAAAAAGGTAGAGCCTAAGTGGCTTACATTTTGGGAAAATAAATTTATAGCGGACCCCCTCTCCCCTAAGCCTTCTTACTGTATTGTCATTCCCCCTCCTAATATAACTGGGGTATTACATATGGGCCACGCCTTAGTAAATACTTTACAAGACGTACTAATCAGATGGAAAAGAATGCAAGGCTTTGAGGTTCTGTGGGTTCCGGGAACTGATCACGCAGGCATTGCAACTCAGACAGTTGTGGAAAAGAAACTCATAAAGGAAAAAGGGAAAAAAAGGGTCGATTTCGGCAGAAATGAATTTCTTGCCCATGTTTGGGAATGGAAAGAGGCAAATGAATCCCAGATCCTAAATCAACTTAAAAGATTGGGTTCTAGTTGCGATTGGTCGCGCACTCGATTCACCATGGATGAAAAGAATAATCGCGCCGTCAACGTCATGTTTAAAAAACTATACGACGATAAATTGATTTATCAAGGCGATTATTTAGTCAATTGGGATACCGCCACACAAACCGCTCTTGCCGATGATGAAGTTGAATATGAAGATCGCGATGGATTTATCTACACGCTTAAATATCCGATTGAAGGATCCGATCAATTCATTCAAGTTGCAACGACACGTCCCGAAACTATGCTCGGTGATACCGCCGTTGCCGTTTCCATAAAAGATGAAAGATATAAATCCTTTATTGGAAAAAACATCCTACATCCGATTACCAACCGAAAAATCCCCATCATTGCCGATCCTTTCGTTGACCCTGCATTTGGGACAGGGGCTGTAAAAATTACTCCCGCCCACGATCCTAACGATTATGAAATGGGCATACGACACAACCTTCCTTTCATCAACATGATGACGAAAGAAGGCAAGATCAATGAAATAGGCAAAAATTTTGAAGGGCTCACCATGCTTGAAGGGCGTGAAGCCATTCTTCAAGAAATGAAATCCATGGGCCTTCTTGCAAAAATAGAACCTCATAAAAATCGAGTAGGCGTATCGTATCGTTCAAAAGCCGTCATTGAACCGTTTATTTCCAAACAATGGTTCATCAAGATGGAGCCATTTAAAGGACCTTTACGCCAATGTATTACCGAAGGAAGAACTCGTCTTATCCCTAAACAATGGGAAAACACCTACTTTCATTGGATCGATAATTTACGGGACTGGTGCATCAGCCGCCAACTTTGGTGGGGTCACCGCATTCCGATTTATTATAAAAAGGGTGATCGCTCCGTAATGATCTGTGAAATCGATAAAGATCCGGGTGAAGATTGGGAACAAGATCCTGACGTGCTTGATACCTGGTTTTCATCGGCTTTATGGCCTTTTGCTGCATTGGGATGGCCTGAAAAAACATCCGAATTGAAACGCTTCTATCCAAACTCCGTTTTAGTTACCGGCCACGACATTCTCTTTTTCTGGGTCGCCCGCATGTTGATGATGGGGCAATATGAAATGAAGGAGACGCCTTTTCCTGACGTTTTCCTGCATGGATTGATCTTTGGTAAATCTTACTGGAGAAATACGGATCACGGGGCCGTTTACTTAAGTGAAAAGGAACGTATTGAATACGATAAGGGAAAAGCCATTCCCAAAGACGTTCAATTCCGCTGGGAAAAAATGTCAAAGTCAAAGGGCAACGTCATTGACCCTCTGGAAATTATAGAGGAATTTGGAACCGATGCGCTACGTATGACGATGTGTTCAAGCGGCACTCAATCGCGTGAAATCGATTTAGATCGACGTAAATTCGAAGACTTCAAAAATTTTGCGAACAAAGTTTGGAATGGCGCTCGTTTCGTATTCATGCAAGTAGAAGACCTAAATTACGATGGACCGATCGATAAAGCCCTTCTTACGCTTGAAGACAAATGGATTTTATCGCTGCTCAATCAAACGATTCAAAAAGTGAATGACTCGCTTTCGCGTTATGAATTTGACAAAGCCGCCATGACAGCCTATGACTTTTTCTGGAAGGAATTTTGCGCCTACTATGTAGAAATTGTAAAACCAACCTTGTTTGGAAAAAGAGGCATTCCTGAAGAGCGTAAAAATAAGCAAAAAATCCTCACCGTGGTTCTTTGCGCAGCAATACGTCTTATTCACCCGATGGCCCCTTTTATTACAGAAGAGCTTTTTGCAAACTTAAAAGCTCGTTTTGGTGAAGTAAAAGGAACCGATCCTTACACGCTCGATTTGAGAAAAAGCTTAGACTGCATTTCTTGCGCCTTTGCTCCCTATCCTCAAATTATTGATCCTTCTGACATTCAACCGGCCGTTGAAAAATCGTTTAGTGATTTAGACCGGGTTGTCTACACTTTAAGAAACATTCGTGGAGAGATGAAACTTCCTCCCAACGCTTCGCCTGCCATCTATTTAAATGGCAAATCAGGTGATACCCTACTCAAACTAATCGAAGAAAACCAACATTTGATTACCAGCCTGGTTAAAACAGAAGGGCTTCATATCGGGTCTAAATCAGACTCTCCTTTTGCAGCCACAGGTGTCGTAGATTCAATTGAAATCTCCATTCCCCTTCCAAAAGAACTTTTGGAACAAGAGAAAGGACGCTTAAAGAAAGAAGAAGAACGTCTGCGATTGCAACTTGAAAAAATGCAGCAGCAAATGGCGAATCCCGACTTTACCTCGAGAGCACCTAAAGAGTTAATTGAAAAGAATGAAGGGATTATTTCTAAAACAAAAAGCGAGCTTACCGCGATTGCTCATAAGCTTACTCAATTATAATGGCTTTGAGCTCTAATTGTTGAGCTCAAAGTTTTTCAAGATCTTTTGTTTTTCTTCATCCAATGCATGCTTAAAGGTGAATCGGATAAAAATGCTCTTCTCTTTATGAAGATTAAAATTTGTTTTCTTCAAAAGTTGATTGAATTCTGTCTTTGTTAGTTGATTAATATTAACCATTGTACGAGCAGCACTATAACCCTGCTTTTCATCTTTAAACAAAAGTTCTGTATCGATGATCAATTGTTGGAAAACTTTGGCTTTAATTTCTTTAGCTTTAAGAAGAGCACAATCAGCTTCGGTATTAAATCCTCGTCCTTTAAAAAGACCCACTATCCTGAAAAATAAATTTGTTATGAAACAATGACTGTTATTTTCATTTGTCGAAATTCTAGTTATTTGATTCGCAAGAGGGCGGCGAGAGTTTGTGTGCATCTCATTAATATCAACTTTAGATAAAAGATCTAACACTTCTTTAACGGTTAAATTTATATATTCTCTCTCCCTTCCTTGCGGTTGCATAAGAATTGGATCTGAAAAATAATATAACTTGTCTAAATCGGAGGTAACACTCATTTTATGCCTGCTGATTCATGTATTTTAATCTAGCGCTTTCCAACTTTGAATGCTTTGTTGGAATTAAGTAGTCGTTGGATCGTCCAATTCCTCTAAGATGAATTTCAAGCTCACCAATGACTATTCCTTGAGCATCTAATTCATCGTGCTCTTTCTCGGTTAAGATAGGTTTTAATAAATAAAGAACTTCTTTGTAGGGCTCAACAAAAGAAGGATTAAAATTGCCCTTTTCTTTCATATGTCTTATCGACAGCTGCAACAAAAGGCCAAAATACATGATTTCAAATTGATTATACTGTGCTCTCTTGAACCATTTCTGAATCGAAGGCTGATCAACGATGAATTTTTCGACAAACCGACTCGCTTGATTATAAGCTTCTATATACTTTTCATCGTCATTTCTAAGATCGGAAAATAATAATTTTCTAGATTCTAGTTTTAGAATTTGTTCAAACCAATCCGAACGAATCAGCAACCTCTTCAGGAATAAATTCTTTTTCTCATTGTCAATTCGCAAATATATTTCATCAAAATTAAAGGCATTTTTGAAATCAGACATTTCAAGAAGTTCATTAAAGTCGATGTTGGATAGATTATTTAATAAATTAAAAAATGAATTGGGTACGCTATCCACATTAATCAATGCAGAGATCGGA
>JAGVJG010000162.1 GCA_020051235.1 Parachlamydiales bacterium
CTTCTCAATTAAAAGATAAACTTACCTCAGAACTTGACAATTTAAAAAGAGAACTTACCTTAAAAGAAGAAGAGCTCAATCATACTAAAGATCGCTTAGAACATCTTGAAACCGAGAACAGTCATCTTAATCTCCAGTCTAGGGATCTATATGATCAAAAGGCTTTTGAGCTATTAAGTACCAAAGACGATGAGATGCAACTTAGAGAAGAAATTTACCGTCTAGAAGGTGAATTAAAAGAACTAAGACGCGCATCGAATAAGAAAGTCGCCGAAAATAATTGATCTCAATCCTTCAGAGAGGCTATGCTTAAAGGCCTAATCTCTCTGAAGGACACTTATGAGATGGTTTTTACTCGCTCTCCTACTCTCAATCGCCTCCTCTTGCTGCAATAACATCCCTGAAGATTGTCGCTACGAGCATTACTATCACCCATGATTTATGAAATACCTTTATGTAGGCTTTGCACTTTTATTAGTTAGTTGCACAAGCCTCACCCAACAACGCGAAACTTATATCGCGTATTATCAAGCTGGCGAAATTGAAACGAGCGAATGCCTTTTAGATCAAACGATTGAAAAAGAAGTTCCGGAAGACAATTACACTAAATCTTATGACAGTGTCTTACTAATTTCTGATCGCGCCATCCTTAATTTTCAAAGAGGCAAAACAAAAGAAGCCCTTGAAGACTTTAATTTAGCATTAGACGCACTAGACTACTACCGCAATACGACTTTAATTGACACGGTCGCTCAAATCCTTTCAGAAGACATCAACTGTCCTTTTACAGGCGATGATTACGAACAACTTTTAATCAGACTTTATTTTGCCTTTACTCTTATTCATGAAGGCGATTATTCGAATGCCTACGCTATTCTTCGCCAAGCGGAAGAATGGAGCCAAGATCGACAAGCGCTCTATCAACACTCCCCTGTTACGGCTTCATTAAAAGTTTATGAGAACCCTTTAGCAAAATACGTGTTTGCTACTCTTCTTGAAAAAAGAGGTGATCTAAGTAATGCGGAAATTTTGTATCGTCAGGCTGAATGCCTCAGTCAGGGAGAATTCCCTGTTCCTGAAATGGATCCAAGTAAAGCAACCTTCTTGTTTGTCAACCACAATGGCAATGCCCCTTTCCGATACACTGAATTTACTGACGCTTCGCAAGTATCCTTGCTAGCCCTTGAATTTTTCCTTAACGCAAGCCATGACACCTTTGCCATCTCAAGTATTTACGGATTACCTACTCCCGCTTTAGCTTATTATCCTGAATCCTATCCCATTCGAACATGCGTCAGATTGAATCAAAACATTCTACCTTTAAAGCCCATATTTTCTGTCGACTTTGCGGCTCAACGTGAACTCCAAGAAAAAATGCCCATTGTAGTTGCACGCGGGGCAGCCCGCTTTATTCTTCGGCGATCGATGGTAGCCTACGCAGGAAGGCAAGATCCCGCCCTTGGATTGGCCTGTGATGTCGGAATGTTAATTGCAAACGCAAGAACGGAAGCCGACACCCGATCACTTAGCTTTTTACCCCGCCAATATGAACTTGCAAGAGTCAATTTAGATTCGGGATGCTACTTCATCGAAATTGAGGTTTGGACCCCGTTCGGTCCTGGAATCTATAAAACTAAACTTAACATCCCCAAAAACGAGCTTGTCGTTATTCATCAATTTAATATTCATCCCGGAATTAGCCGGGTCTTAATTCCCTCAAGATATTTGGAGAACCCATGAAAAAAGCATTAGGCCTATCACTTTTTGCTCTAGCAACTTTAACCGGTTGCGGCTGCAGACATGTTCGAGTTGCAGAAGACATCACTCCAGGAAACTATTCCTGCTGTGAAAAACTCGATGGAAAATATGGAGCGACAGACATCCGTATTCAAACCTGCAAAATTACACGCCAAATTTTTGATCGTTGGTATATTAAATCGGGCTATGTTTGCACCGACGCAAAACCTCGTATTATCATTACCGAAGTGGATAATCGCACCGATTGCTACATTTCAACCGATATGATTCGTGACATCTTTGAAGGAGTCGCAGCAGACGACGGAAGATTCACTATCGTCGCGGGTGACGGATGGACTGAAGCTGAGCTCGACTACAGGCTCAATCGAAGCACAAATGACCCGAAATATCGTAACGATACCCGCGCTGCCACAGGTAATGTAACGGCTCCCCAGTTCCTCGCTAAAATTCGGATTACCAAAGCTAAAACCGCGCAACCTCGGTATGACTTAGAAGATTACAGAATGCAAGTCACCCTTTATGACATTGAAACCCAAGAAATCGTTGATTCCGCTTGGGACGTCCTTCAGAAAAAAGTCTGGCGATAGTTCAACAATTACCTATTACCTGTCCTATGGTAATAGGTAAAAATTTCCTAATTAAAATTAAATATTGATTTAATTAAAAAAGAGCTCAGAATCTAAATTGTCGGGTACTAATTACCAACAATGGAGATTTATGAGTGTTCAAGGAGTAGTATTATCCAAAGAAGACGCGGCTCAACACATTGCCGTAAGGTGGGATAGGTTTAACCATTCTCTACAAAACGCTAATAATGAACAGGTTCTTGAAAATTTAGAAGTGCTCAAACTGGCCTTAAGCACTTTTGAAACCCTAGAAGCCGAAGAAGAGAAAAAAAATCCTAAAGCTTGGTACGAAACTTATAAATTTAAAATTATAGCCCTAAGCATCAAAACCTTGATCGGTATTGCTGCCTTTTGTGTGGGTGCCTGGGATTTGAAATTTCAAAATAATAATAATGTAAACTGCAATCGACCTATCCCTCTTTTTGCAATGTTGTGCGTTGTAGCGGGTGTTTCTCTAGCATACGATGGAGCTACTGCTCTAATCGAAACATTAAAACAATATCATAAGAAACAGCGCATCGAAGATCAAAAAGCAAAAAAAGAGCCCCGCGAAATCATGAAACGAATAGCGGAGAATGTCGCCCAATACATTAAAGGGAATGAAGCAACAAAAACAGAATATTTAAGAGCCATAACGGCCGATTATTCAAGACTGCCTCCCTCATGGTTAGCATTAAACCCACAAATTGAAACTACCCTTTCAAATCTGATTCCTCGAGCCCCTCAGGATAATGAAGCCAAAAAAGTCTTGAGACAACTATCAGTAATAAGAAAAAAACATATCCCAGATCCCGTTCCCCTTCAACCCGATGGAAAAGAAAAAGGTCGATTACAACAATTAAATGTATCCCCTCTTTCTACTTCATTAACAGGGTCTTCGATTATCAGACATACCCATTCAGGCCCTGAATTACACACCAATGATCCAAAAGCAAAGAGAAGATCTTTACCGGCTGCTGCATTTGGAGCGAGATATTCAGATGAAAGAAAGGGAACTTTAGCAGAGACAATATCAAAAGCCGATCAAGGAAAAGTTGAACCGATTGAAAAAGAATCTTTAAATGAAGAAAAACTTTGGAAGCAACTGATGGGCATGACAGGCGTCAATTTTAAAGGCGTTTCGGTTGGAGACTTATTTTATGAAAACCCCTATCATATTCCCGGCGCCATTTCAGCTCCGATTGTAATAGATGATACCTACGTTGAAAAAGATGCTAACTAACGTCATACAAATTGTATTGAGTCCTCCTCGCTTAGTTGCGAGGAGGCTTCCAAATAACCTATTTCAAATCACCGAACAAAAAGGCACGAAAGCCTTTCATAAAAACATTCCGGAAAACGATCTTGAAAAATGGTTTGACTCCACTTTTCAACCCCCCTTTAAACAAGCCCAAGTTTATACAGAAACAGCCGACTATCACATTCTTTTAGATAAAAAGGGTGAAAGAAAAATTATTAAAAAGCCCCCTACGAAAAACTCAGATAATCTTTCCCATAATCGTCTTAAGAAAACCATTGTGGATGAGCCATTTTTCCAAAAACTAGGGATTTCAAAAGATAAAAAGAATCAAGTTAACAAATTTTTAGAGCTTTTTAACGATGTAATAGATGAGCTGCCTAAAAACGCTAAGATCGTAGATTTTGGATGTGGCAAAGGCTATTTAACTTTTGCTCTATTTGAATTTTTAAAAGAAAAGAAGGTTGATTGCTCAATCACAGGCATCGATTCTAAAATCGATGTGATAGATAAACTCAAAAATAATAACATCCATCTTATTGCAGGGGATATTAAAGATTATAATGAACCTTTTGATGTTTTAATCGCGCTGCACGCTTGCAATACTGCCACCGACATTGCATTAGAGAAAGCCATTCTCAATAAAACCAAGATCATTCTCGCTGCCCCTTGTTGCCATCAAGAGCTACATAAACAAGTTAAATCTGAGAATTTAAATCCGCTATTAAAACATGGAATATTAAAAGAACGTTTTTCTGCTCTTGCAACCGATGCTATAAGAGGACTGATTTTGGAAAGTTGTGGATATCAAGTACAGATGATCGAATTTGTTGATTTTACCCACACACCCAAAAATATATTAATAAGAGCCGTTTACAATCCTCGCCCCTCAAATATGGCAAAAGCGAAAGATCATTTGCGCGAATTCATTGATTTTCTTAACGTTAACCCAACGTTAATGAAACTCAGGAATGCAGCTAACACCCGTTAATCGAACAATCTTAAAATGGGAAACACGGCTAGAATACTGTCCTCTCGTCTCCCTTTTTTTAACTTTAATTGAACAATTAACTGTACTTCTAATTAAAGGAGATAGAGGATCGCTTCCTCTTGTTTCTCCGATTATTAGACGATTAAATGACAAACCCCTCATTCGTGTAATACTCGCACTTTCCCCTCTCAGTTTTTTGCTTTATTTTTTCGATTTATACGCCTTTAAGAAAGGAGAAGAGCTTTACAAGAAAAACGACCTATTCGAGGCAGCTCGCTGGGGCCATGCTGAAAGCCTTTTTCGAATAGCCAAATATTATCCTCAGAAAGCCGGCTTTGACTTAATTGTGAAAGCGGCTGATAGAGGATCTGAGAAAGCGTATATTGCCGTTGCGGTTTACATTATTCAAAATAATTATCCCCTTCCTTCAGAAGAAGGCTATCAGATGCTTGAAAAGCTTAATAATGGTCGAGCTTATCGAGTTCTCGAAAAATATTATAAAAATAGCCCTCATGATCGCTTAAGAGTCTTAATTAAAGGGATGAAATTAAAAGACCCTGAGTGTCTCTTTCAGCTTGCAAATGTCATTCTTCGTTCGGAAGGCATATCTTATAATCTGAATTTGATAATCAAATATTTAACTAAGGCTAGCCAACAAGGGCATTTAGAAGCATCATTTCAATTAGCTCAAATGTGTGTGATAAGAGAATATAATATAAATGATCTTGAAAGAGCCTTAGAATTACTATTTGAAAATTATAAAAAAAGACATATTCCTTCCACCCTTCTCTTCATAAAATTTTATTTTTGGAGCAGAACTTTGTTTTGCGATTATAAGATTGTTAAAACAATGTTAGACTGGGCGCTATCACAAAACTCCCCCGGCGCCTTTTTACTCGCAGGAACCTGTTACGAAAGTGGAAACATCTATCAAAAAGATATTAACCAAGCGATAGCCCATTATCTCAAAGCCGCTGAATCAAATCTTGAATCGGCCTACTATCCTTTAGGGAAGCTTTACTTCGAACAAGGAAATAAAAAAGACGCTTGTAAATACTTAACTTTAGCAGGCGAATCAAATCCAGATGGTTATTACTTAGCTTCCCAATTAGAAGAAAATGAGGAGATACGTAAAATACTTCTACATAAAGCGGCGATTGCGAATCACCCTAGAGCTTTAACCACTCTTGGAGTATTAGGGGATAAAGAGAGTCTTAAAAAAGCCTACGATTTAAAAGATCCTCTTGCATATTTTATGACTGCCTTGAATATTTTGAATCTGGATGTAGATACAGCCGAACGTCTTTTAAAATCGGCTTACGAACAAAATATATTTGAGGCCGCTTATTACCTTGGAAATATTTACCGAGACCAGAACAAGCCTGAACTTTCCTATGAATACTACAAGAAGGGGGCCAGTCATTTCGAAAATAATGCCACCTTCGCTTTTGCTCAGTTGCTTATAGATGGAAAATGTTTGCCAGAAGATTTTGAAGAAAAAGACTTTTGGATCGTTAAAGCACAGGAATTAAATCCCGATCGTCAACTAAATTTCCTTAATGACGATCAGGAAGAACTTTAAGGGCTCACCCAAAGAATTGAATTGTCACCGATTTGAATATCGCCTTTTCTAGGGCGAATGACAAAGGATTCAATATCATTTTGTGAAACTAAACTTTGCTTTTCCGTGCTATAGGCAGACTGTAGACTTTCTAGTTGTTGTCTGAGACTATCAACGTTTTCTTCCGCTCTTCCTGCTTGCGCTTCTTCATCCCCCACTTTACTCGCACGTCTAAAAGTGGTTCCCGCATCGTTAACGGTTGTTTTATTTGCTTTACCACCCATTATAACTTTAAGAAGAGTTGCACCTGCACTTAACCATGCGTCCATTTTTCTTTTTCCTACCTGGGAACGCTGATCGGCCGCTTTTGCTTCCGCTCTTCGAATTCGATCTTGAAGAGTTGCAATTTTTGAATCGTATTTAGCTTTTAAATCATCTATCGCTTTTTGATTTTTTCCTTTCGACGCTTCATCAACCCTCTTTTTAAAATCTTCTTCAGTTTCATTGGGTTTTGAAAATAACTTTAAACTACTCGATTTATATACATTATAGACTTGAGATTGGTAGATGCCACTTAAAGTTAGATCCGGAAGAGATTTTACAGGCAAATTAAAAGGAGCGTATTTAGCATTGACCGGTGATCCTTGAACCAGTTGATCTTTTACGCTTTCAAGATCTTCCCCTGTTTCCCAATCTGCACTACTTCCATCTGCATTGAGGCCAAAAGCGATTAATCGATCAATCCAAGTATCAACCCCTGCTTTACTATCCACAAAATGAAGGCGAGATTTAACAAGTAATTTAGGTTTAAAAAAGGCGTCTTGTCGATTGAGCTGATTCGCCAGATAATATTGTTTGAGTCCGACAGTAGTAGGTAGAGCCTCACTTTTAACAGATTTCACCTCACCTATCTTTTGACCTAAGCTCTTAATTTGAGTAAGGGTCATGGGCCCCATTAAATAAGAAAGGGTAAAACGTGTTTCAAACAAGACAGGCTTACTTATATGAACCGAATATAATAAGAAAATCCGCTTGCCACATTTATTTAGAAGGTTGGCAACTTCATTTCCTCCTAGCGTCTGATTTAGATTAAGACCTTCTAAAACTCTGGATCGATCGCGATCCGTTTGTAATTTACCGATGAACCACGTTCCGCAATTGGATAATCCCTTGTAATCAAGATCGACAGGGTTTTGAGTTGCAAGCAATATTCCGACTCCATAGGCTCTCGCTTGCTTAAGAAGTGTAAGCATCGGTCTTTTAGAGGGAGGCTCCCGTGTTGGAGGAAAATAGCCAAAAATTTCGTCCATATAGAGCAGCGCTCTTAAATCATTGGTACCCGGCTGTCTTCTCATCCAACTAATGAATCGAGTCAGTAGTAAAGTTACAAAAAACATTCTTTCGTTATCAGAAAGATGGGCGATAGAAAAAACGCTTAATCGAGGCTTGCCTTCTTTTGTATAAAGAAGAGATTGAATATCGAGAGGCTCACCTTCTATCCAGGATTGAAAACTAGGAGCCGCCAATAAATTATTCAACTTCATGGCTAGTTCTAAACGATCTCTGGAAGGATAAAAGGTATCTACATCCAAGACCCCGATCTTTGTAAAGGGAGGCTTTTGAATTTCACCGATTAAAGATGAAAGTTCAAGGTTTTGTCCCTTTTTCCAGGCATCATTTAAAATGGCCGCAATTAAAATATGTTCACGACTCTTTATAGGATCGGCTTCTATACCAATTAAACTTAAAAGGCCTGAAGTCGTTGCGTTAACTAATTCTTGAAACTCTTCCTCATTAAGTTCTGCTTTTGGCGTATCAAATGAAGACAGGGCTGAAATGGGTCTTCCCATTCTGCTACCCGGAGTATAAATCGAAAAATCTGCCGCTGCTTTTAGTTTTTTTATTCGCTCAGGACTTTCTCCCCATTTTTTTAAACCTTCGCTCCAGATTTTTTGCGTATCGGCATTTCCATTCCATTTTTCAAAGTCTTCAACGTTTAGATCGGGAAAGGTTAATAACAGATTACCCATGTCCCCTTTGGGATCGATGATAATGGCAGGAATATTACCGAGAGCGGCTTCTTCTAATAAAATAATGCCGAGACCACTTTTACCGCTGCCCGTCATACCGACACAAATGGCGTGAGTGGTTAAATTTTTTGATTCAAAAAACAGTTCCTTTCCTGAATCAATTTCTCGACCGAGATAAAATTGGCCTGTTTTAGGCTCTATTTCTGCTAAGGTTTTCATATGCCCTATTTATACAAGGAACATGAAATTTAAACCTCAGAATCGCTAAATATCTAAACAGGAAGAATTTCAACTTGAGGTTTAATGGATTTGACTAGGGGGGTAAGCGCCATAAGTCGATCATGATCAACCCCTAACACGGCAAGATTTGGGGTTTGGTTTACAATTTTCAAGATATCAGAATTAGCAATCTCACATTTCTTTATTTCGAGCGTTTTTAAGTAGGGATTTTCTTGAAAATTTTCAACCTCATTAAATTTCGTCAAATGGATCGACAAATTATCAAGAAGCTCGGCTTGAGGAAGCGTGTTCCATCTTGCTGCATTCATTAAGCTAAATCCATGCAGATTTAGACGAACGATATTGGGTGTTGCATCTAACAATTTTGCGAGAAAAGAAGGACTGAAATAGCATTGGTTCAATTTAAGCCATTTTAAATAGGGCAGTGATTTTTCAGTAAAAAATTCAGGATCGTTAAAGTGTTCAAGCGTCAGCTCGATTAAGTCTTTGCCTTTATCAAAAATGATATTAATGATGCCGTCATAGCCATCACGGTAATGATTTTTGCCTAAGGATAGTCTTTTTAAATGAGCGAGGGTTTGAGATAAATCTTCGGTTGTCACAGAACTATCGTTTAACCAAAGAGTCGACAAATCGGGTAAAATCCCCAAACGCGCCCAACCATCGGAACTTAAATGGGCTTTTGTAAGTAATAAAGTACGAATAGAGGGCTCGGCTAAGTTTAACAATTTATCATCAGCATAAACGGCTACAAGTCCCTTCAAACCGGGATTTAATTGACGAGCTACCTTAAGACCCTCCTCGGAAATATTTCTTATATCCCCCAAATTTAGCGTCTCGACATTTTTTACAAATTGCAGGTGTTCATCCGTCACCCAAGGCGTGTCATTCACTTGACCAAATTTTATCGCTCTTAGATTCTGCCAATTAGCTAATAGCTCACTTAGCGCTTGGGGAGTAATAGGGCTAGATAGAACACATAAAGGGTTATTAGTATTCATAATTATAATTTACTAACTTCTAATTATAGATTATATAGAGTATTGAATAAAGAGGGATGCCCAGGATAGGACTTGAACCTACACATCCGAGGATACCAGAACCTAAATCTGGCGTGTCTACCATTTCACCACCTGGGCAAGAAGTCGGATATCTGAAGATTTTAGAGTTTAGGAGCCAAATTTGCAATCTTTAAATAGTCTTAACAGATAAATGATAACTTCAACTTTCATGAATAAATTGTTATTTTTGCCTCTCATTTTTATTGCGACATTATTTTGCGAGCAATTTACCCTTTCGAACGGCCTTAAAGTCGTTTTGATCGAAAATTCCAATGAAGACGATGTGCTTTTCGCAATGGTTAAGAAGGGCGGTTTCTCCGTTTTGCCGCCTGATGAACAACCTGCGGGTAGAGTGGCAAGCGAAGTGGTATGGGAAGGCGGATTTAACGGTCTAACAAGCGATCAAATATCTAATACCCTTTACGATTTTGATGCGGATCTCGTTCCTGACATACTCCCCTTTGCAAGAAAAATCGAAGGGAGCACATCCGTCGAAGGATTGGAAGAGATCATTGGATTAATTCGAGATATTTTCACTAAACCCAATCTTGCTAATCTCCGAAAAGGTAAAGCAAATCTTTTAAAAACGTATGACCCTATAAAAAATGAAGTTTCAGAAAACTTCGATAATTTCGTTAAACTCACAAACACGAATCATTTCGCACCCTTTATCCCGTTAACACGTCGTCAAGTTGAAGAAGCAAACCTTGATGTCATCAAGTCATTTTTTCAAGAATCCTTTTCTGACTTGAAAGATTTTGTTTTGGTTATGGCAGGTCCTTTTAAATCTGCTGACCTACGATCGCTTATCGAAACCCAGCTGGGTCCTATTTCCGGAAAGGAATATGCCCTATTTGCTGAAAAACCAAATTTCCCTTCATTCCCTAGCGGGATTACAATTAAAAGCACCAAATCCAACTCAAGAATTGAGCAGCTCACTCGTTTAAGCTTTCCTTTGAGCATCGAGTTTACTGAGGCCAATCTCTATAAACTCGAATATATTTGTGAAGTGATAGAAGCCCATTTAAGAGACAAAGTTAAAACAGATAAATTCCCCTCCATCGATGTAGGCTATGAACTCCCCTTTTATCCCTACACGGATGCGGTCTGGCTATCTATTCAAGCCCCCTTAAATGACAATCTCTCAAAAGAATTTACTGATATTCTAATTGGTGAACTTGCCAAATTACAAAAAGAAGGCCCTTCTGAATCAAGCCTAAGAAAAGCTTTTGAGCAAATTGAAAACTCGAAAGACTTTTGGGAAGGAAATAGTGAATATTTAATTGGCCGCACCATTAATGCTTTGTTATGGGGCTGGGATCCAAAACCGGTAAAACCACGACCCCTTGCCGCCTCAGTGGTAAAAAAGGATTTAAATGACTGGATCGATTTAACCCATTACTCTAAAATTTCAACCAAATAATATGACAGCCGCTTTTGCTATAATTTTTAAAGACAATCAAATTTTGCTTACAGAAAGACAAGACGTTCCTGTCTGGGTTTTGCCTGGAGGGGGCGTTGAAGCCGGCGAAACCAGTCGCGCGGCCTGCATTAGAGAAGTTAGAGAAGAAACCGGCCTTCATGTCGCAATTACGAAGCAATCACTCAAGCTGCATCCCGTAAATTCACTCGCTACCCCAACGGATGTTTATTTATGCCGCATTACGGGTGGAACGCTAACTTTAACCGAAGAAACGCGCTCAATCGCCTGGTTTCCAGTTGATCAACTACCAAAGTCCACCTTCTGGCCCCATGTTGAATGGATTAAAGAAGCGATGATTTCTCAGGAACTTGTGGAAAGAAAGCTAAATGAAATCTCGTACTTTAATCTGATAAGGTTCTTTGTGAAGCACCCTTGGACTGTCGTCCGATTTGCATTTACTAGACTATTTGCATAACCCCC
>JAGVJG010000027.1 GCA_020051235.1 Parachlamydiales bacterium
AATCCATCCTCCAGTGACAGATCGCGGAACCGTACCCAATTTAAAGTGGTCTTTTACCGATAGCCACAATCGAGTGCTCCCTGCCGGTTGGGCAAGACAAACCACAATTAGAGAGCTCCCTGCTTCTCCTGAGATCGCAGGAGTCAATATGATGTTGATTCCGGGGGGTGTGCGTGAAATGCACTGGCATAAAGAAGGGGAGTGGGCCTTTATGTTGCGAGGAAGTGCTCGCATTACGGTGGTAGATCAATATTTAAAGACTTTCCAAGATGATGTAGGGGTTGGAGAAGGTTGGTATTTTCCTGCCGGTATTCCTCATTCTATTCAAGGTCTTGATGAAGGGTGTGAATTTCTCCTCGTTTTTGATAATGGCGAGTTTGATGAAAATGAAACCTTTCAGCTGACCGATTGGCTCTCTCGAACACCAAAAGAAATTTTAGCTAAGAATTTTAATGTTCCTGTTTCAGCTTTTGATAACCTGCCCAAAGAAGAGCGCTATATCTTTGAAGCGCCTTTACCTCCTCCCTTAAAAAAAGATGAAATCAGAGGTCTCGGTCCTGTAAGTGAGCCTTTAAGTCATCGTATGATTAAAATGAAACCGATGAAAATGAAATATGGCTCGGTTCGAATCATGGATTCAACTAACTTCCCTGCATCAAAAACCATAGCCTCTGCGCTTGTAGAAGTTGAGCCAGGTGGTATGCGAGAACTTCATTGGCATCCTAATGCGGATGAGTGGCAGTACTATCTCTCGGGTCAAGCCCGTATGACTGTTTTCGCTTCAGCCGGATCCGCGCAAACCTTCGATTATCAAGCGGGTGACGTAGGCGCAGTTCCTCGCAATATGCCGCATTATGTTGAAAATACAGGCAAAACGACTCTACGCTTTTTAGAGATGTTTCGTGCACCCCGCTTTGAAGATGTCCCCTTAGCCCAATGGCTTGCCTTTACCCCACCTGAACTTGTCCGTGAACATCTTCATATCGATGAGAAGATACTCAAAAAAATACCCCCTAAAAGGGTCCCTATAGTCGGTTAGCTTAATCGATTCTTAACAGATCTAAGTTATAATATTTTATATGATAAGCTTACATAACCGTTTAAATACATTTTGCCATGATTATTTCGAAAATCCCTCTAAAATTGAAATAGCCTCATATTTCTCGATAGTGGGTCCTTTAATAATCGGGGCTTTACTAGGATTAACTGAGCTAGTTTCTTGCTGTTTTCGAGCGAAAATTCCCAACCAGTACGATGAATTTAATAGAAAAGTTTCAGATGTGGCTTTTGAACACTTTAATATAAAAAAAATGTCGCAAAAAGCAATGACTGCATTTTTTAGATCGATTACAACTGAAAATATTACAGATAAGCTTGTTATACAAGGTCCTAAGAACGGGCATTTATCAGGTACCCCTTGTTACCTAAAAATAGGACCTATTAGCTTTCTTAATACACCTCCATCCGAAGGGAATCTGGGGGGTTGTATGAGTAACCACTTACATTTTGAAGATGATCATGATAAATTCATTGTTCCTATTAATGGAACGATGGACAAAATAGAGTTTGATAACTTTGATCAAGTTTTAAAGTTCTGGATGAAAGGCGACTTTTATCAAGGCGACCTTATGAGAACCCCTTACTACTTGATTGAACTTACTGATGGAACCGTCTTAAAATATAACAATCCCTTTTACACATAACGATGCAAAGCGCACGAACAAGTCTAAATTCTTTTAGCTACAATTATTTCGCAAACCCGAACAAAGCCGAAATTGTCTCCTATTTTTCAATTGTTGGCCCCATTTTTATGGGATTGTTATTAGCTGCGACGGAATTGCTTTCATGCTGCTTCAAAGCAAGTCCACAGAGTGTAAATCCGCTTATCGATAAAAGAATTTCCGAGTTCTTAATTCAAAACAGATTGATCATAAAAGAATTGTCTCAGAAACAAATGACTCAATTTTTTAGGTCGGTAACACCTAGCAATTTCCAGGAAAAGCTGTACGTTGCAAGAAGTGATAATCGATTGGATCATCTTCCTTATTTACTAACCCTACGTCCGGCAGGAGCTACTTTTAATTTCCCACAAGTGCCTGTAGGCAACTATCTTAATGGTTGGTTAAGTATCCATTTTGAAATCAGAGATGACAAATTTGTCGCACTTGAAAGTTTATCGTGTAAAGAAATTGAATTTGATAATTTCGCAGACATCTTGAGCTACTGGATGAAAGGGGACTTTTATCAAGGAAAAGATATGAAAGAGGCACCCTTTTTCTACATTATGCTCAAAGATGGCAACTTTCTAAAATACAATAATCCTCATCATGGCAAATCCTGTTCAATCTGTTAATTTTCATGCTTATCTTCAGCTTAAACATAGAATTGAAAATAGATTAACTGTCTTCATTAAAGACGGGAGTGTTTTTAAAGAAGAACGTCTTGGAGATATATTAGGGTCTGGAGGGAGCAAAATAGCCATTTCTATTGGCGAGGGGCGAGCCCTTCTTGTTCCTAATACGGATAAGGATCCAATTGAATTAGTAGCTGAAAGATGGCCCCGGATGGTTAAAGATGAAGTTAAAATGTCATCGTGCTTGTCCGAAAATTGGATACTTAATCCTGAATCTCGCGAAGTTGAAATATTTTTATCTAAAGAAATGTCGAGTTCAATTCCTGCTTATTTATCCATTAGTTTTGAAAAATTAAAAGAACTAAAGATTTTTATCATAGATGCTAAAAGTTATGAGTGTTCAACGTGGAGAAAGGGGATAGATTACCTATTTAAAACGGATGAAGAACGTTTAAATCCACAAAATTGGCTCCCCCTACTAGCTATACTTGTGATTGATATAGCCACCATTGCTATGTATAGCTTCCCTTGCTCAATCGATCAAAATAATGTGGCCATCCACTTTTACAATCAATACCATGTACGATACTTTGGATTTGATTACTCTTCTAAACACGGCTCCATTGAAACGAAATTTTCTAAGTCGAATGATGACAACACCATATTACGTGCGCAAAGGCTTTTTGAAGTGATCGTTTCCAAAGTTCTTAATTGGGAATTTTGTGAACCTAAAGGGTTTCTCCCTAAAACCGACTTTCTACCATTAATAGAATCCCTGGTTCAAATTCATAATCCTCTTTTAGCTAAAGCTATTTTGATAAAACCCTAAGAAATTGATAAGATGACTTCAATGAATTTGAAGGCTTCTGAGTGGCTGCAATTTTTCTGTTAGGTATATGTTTTATTTCTCTTTGGTTTTCAAAGGATATAAAATACTGGGGAAGTCTATTTGCCCTTAGTTTGATTTTCGGCCTTTATGAGGGCTTTATTTCATGGGTAGGGCTACTTCCGATTTTTCTTTTAACTCTACTGTGGATCGGTGATGTAAAATATCGCCATTGGCTCTTCTTTTCGGGGATTGTCGTTTTAAGCACTCTATTCAAACTACATGTATTGCCTGGATTTTCTTCCTTTTTTGTAACTCCTAAATTCACGCTAGGTTTTGAGAGTCCGCTTATTGGGTTATTCCCTCTCGCTTTGCTAGTGCCCTTATCAAAGTCACGAGAAGAGTGGATAGAGGTATTGAAAGGGCTAGGACTGGGAATTTTAGGAATAATAGGGATTGCAGTCACGGCGATGCTTATAGGCGCTATCAAAATCGATCTTAATCTTCCCTCCCATTATGAATTAAGATTATTAGCCAATTTAATATTTACTTGTATCCCTGAAGAGGGATTTTATAGGGGGTATGTTCAAAATAGGCTAACTTCTTATTTGGGCAACTGGGGAGCTCTTTTCCTCACTTCGGCTCTATTTACGGCCACGCATCTCTTATGGAGCTCGAGTCCCGCTATACTGGCATTTGCCTTTATCGCCAGCTTGCTCTACGGTGTTGTCTATTTATATTCTCGAAGAATAGAGAGTGCTATTTTGACTCACTTCCTTCTTAACTGGGTTCATATGACCTTCTTTTATTATGCTAATTAAAAAAGTAATTATGTCTGCATAGTTATTAATATTTAGTTTATTATTTATATTTATTAATAAAATTAGGTAGTTAATATGAAATTATTTTTTATTTGGTTGCTTAGTCTTTTAGCAAATAATGTTTATGGGGCCCCCATTGAACCTATCCGTAAAGTAGCCGTTATTAGCATGCTCGATCCCTTTATCGTGCAAACCGAAAATAAAAATAGAATCATATATAACGATGTGACGCGCACACCCTGTCATTTTGTTTATTATAAAGAATTGAATGAGTTCATCGAAGATACCATTCATGATTCTTTAAAAGGAAAGTTTGAATTTATCGACGTATCTATCTCAGATCAAAGCGCGGGTTGGAAATCCTACGAAAAGGTGGATGAGTTTTTTAAATCGCATAAACAGACCCTCTCAAGCATGGCTCGTGATTATCAAATCGATGCCTTCTTAATCGTTTACCCTTATCCTAAAGTTTGTGAAGAAAAAGTAAGTCCTACTGGAGGACAAATTGCTCGTGAGATCGCAAGAGCAATGGGCAATACCTACATGTCAGGGATCGAGTTAACGAATGATAGTCGATTCATTGAATTCGACAGTCAATTAGAGCTATTTGATGTTCGTGAATGGAAGTATTCAAATAAATCATCGAAACCAAAGGCCATAAGTGGCCACAAGTTTGATCTTTTGGTTGAATTTGACACGAGCCTTATCCAGCACAACGTGCCCTTAACCGATATTGAACAGCAGTGGGTATATCACTATTTAAAACAAAATCTTCCTGCAAGAATTGAAAAAGTCCTTTCTTACATGAAGACTTTGCATAAAGAAGCGGATAAAAATAAATAGTTTAGAGTCTTTTTAAGACATCAAGCCAATTGTCCCTTACTCCAAGTGCGTTTAATACAACGTCCTTGGGGATAGGGACATTGTAGGTTTTCTTAAGAATCACATCGGACAATTGTTCCTCGTTTACGATAGAGGGGCATAAGCCATTTTTCACTAGTAAATCCAGGTAAGGTTCGTGGCCGATTTGGACCACAGGAATTCCTGATAAGGCAAATTGGGCGCACATGCTCGTTTGATAATAGAAGGCGCAATCAGCGATGATTTGTGCTTCATCTGAACTAAAATCGGACAAGAGTAAGTGGGGAAGAGAATCTATTAGGGAAGCTTCTATATTCTTTTCTTTAGCGGCCGGATGAAGCTGAATAAAAAAAACGATATCGGAAAGGTCCATCGTTGAGATTATTTTTAGAAAAGCCGGAAAAGCCTTTTTAAAATACTCTTCATTATTTCCTCCAAAATAGACAAATACCTTTTGTCCTTTGTCTTCTAATTTGTGCCGAGTAAATATTTGCTGGCGTAATCCGGTTCTATTTGTTCTTAATGCTTTAATTTTTTCTGCCGCTTGGGTGGGGTAGTAGCCCAAACCAATTTTTTGAACGTGATCAAGATTAATAAATTTACCCGGTTCTTCTTCAAGGGGCAAGTCGACTAAGTTCGCATTTGCAAAGATCACGCCCTGCGAGGCTTGCATGACTTTGCTAGCAGTTGCTGAATAGCCTCCTGGGACAAAAGGCTCCGGGTTATCATAATAACAAAGGTGTTTAATGCCTTGTCGAGCTAAAGCCAATTGCAATTTGAGATCAAAGGGATGTCCTACATCCGTAATCACCACTGATTTTGAACAGGTTTTTGCAATTCTTTCTGCTAAAGCCTCTTCGTCGCCTTCGATTGAAAAAGGGTTGTGAACGGCAATTCCTCTTTCCTGAAATTTTTTTAATCCTGCTCCCGTGGCAAAAACTTCAACCGAATTCTTGGGCAGGTGTTCTGTAAAGGTTGCGAAATGATCAGCAGACCCACCGTGACAGGCAATAAAGCAAAGGACAGTAGTGTGTAACATCAGATAATAATTAAGAATAAATTTCGTCCTTTTTTTGAGTTACAGGGGCTGTATCAAAAAAGAGCTGTATTCTTACGATTTTGCCCTCTTTAAAATTTAGTAAGGAAGCTCCGGGAAAAGCGATAGATACTCCTGGAATATCTACAGAATAAACAACCATGGCTTGGTTTTCGTTGCTAAAGCTACTTTCGATGCTTAAAGACCGGATAGTGTTCATAAAGTTTTTAGTGGCATTGATGACCGCCTCTTTTCCTTTTAAGGTTGCCATCGGTCCTATAAACTCAACCATATCGTCGAGAAATTTGGCAAAATCTTGCTCCTTTTTGTTTCCTATCGCTCTGTAATAGCTTTCTGCTGTTTCTTTATACATATTAAATCTCCATTGAGAATTACAATATAGCATGCTATATTGAATATAGCAAGGTATATCCAATATGAAAAAACGTGTTTATAACTCTGAGGGTCGTGTTGCACAGGCAGTGCAGACGAAGGCAGATATCTTAAAAGCGGCGAAATTACTCTTTAGTAAGAGGGGCTTTGAGCAAGTGACCATAGGCAATTTAGCAGAGAAAGCTCAAGTTTCAATGCCCACCATATACTCTCTTTTTAAATCAAAAAAGGGGGTGCTTCAAGCATTGATTGATGAGGCACTGCCGTCTGAGATCTTTGCAACGCTTGTTGATAGTTCCATGCAAGAGTCTTCCCCCCATAAAAGGCTCGCTCTAACAGCAAAATTAGCTCGTCAAATTTATGATGCTGAAAAGGAAATAATCGATATTGTGCGAGGGGCCTCCGTTCTCTCTCCTGAATTAAAAGAGCTTGAACAAGAAAGAGAATCAAGACGTCACACTCGACAAGGCGACTACATTAAAAAACTGATGAAAGATAAACATCTTTCAAAAGATCTAACCCTTGATCAAGCTCGTGATCTAGCTTGGGCACTTACGGGTCGTGATTTATATCGAATGCTCGTAATTGAAAGAGGTTGGTCATCGGACGATTACGAAAAACATCTATATCAACTTCTTATTAAGTCGTTGTTGAAATAGACTGCATCCGAGGTAATTATGGATTTTGAAAGTTTAGTCATAAAACATAAAGCGCTTACTAAACAAATTGAAGAGCTTGAACTACAAAAGAAAGAGCTTGGAAAAACGATTATGGGGTTAATGCAAACTAAAGTCGTTCACCTACCTAATCACATTGTCAAGCGGATCGATCGATTATCGATATCAATGACAGTAGAAGATGCAAGAAAGCTAGAAGCGACGAAAATGCAAGAAGCCGTTGATAAAGACAAAATTAAAACATTGTTTGCTCAAGGTGTTGCAATGGACGGTGTGTATGAGTTTAAATACATTCAAGTACTGGTTCTTAATAAATAATAGTTGTTTTTTTAAAGCTCTATGAAGTAATTCATACGAAACAATTCAACCGGGTTTTAAAAAAATGAGAAGATGGTTTTTTGCATTAATGCTCGCAACTGTTTCTTTGAGTGCCGCTCAGATTGAGACGATTTCAAAAGCGGAAGGCATTTTAAGATATGAAGATCTGCAATCTTTTAAGTCATTATTTGGAATACAGTCCTTTTTAGAGACGGGAACGTATGCCGGGAATACAACGGCCGTTGCTTCTAGAGTCTATCCTCATGTCTATTCTGTAGAGATTTTTAAACCTTTATACGATAGAGCTAAAATTCGTTTTGCTACGACTCCCAACGTTCATCTTTACTTTGGCGACACTTGCGTAGTCTTGCAAAACATGATCCGGGATTCTCTTCCTAAACGATTATATTGGCTTGATGCTCATAGCTCGGGTGGAGGAACGGGGGGAACTCCTGGCTTTTCGCCTATTTTAGCTGAGCTCGGTCAAATCTATGATTTAGGGGATGTTGACTCCGTTATATTAATTGATGATATGAGAGGCATGTGCCATTGCGACAGCCGAACGAACCTACCTCTTCGTGAAATCATTGATAAAATCAAGTCAATCGATAGCCATCTCGCGTTTTATTCCATCGGAGATATTGGCATTATCTATAGCGAATCACTTTATCCCTCTATCCAAGTAACTGATCTTGTAAAAGCCGCCTCTATTTCTCGATTCTTTGACTCCGAAGAAGAAGATACGGCCCTTTTAACACAATTGATCGATGCAGAATCGGTAATTGCCAAAACAACTTCAAAAGATAAAGAAGGTCAAAATTTTAGAAAATTAGTCGGCTTTGTTAATCGAAATGAACTCGGTGGCGAAGTCATCTACTTACTTTGGAATGGCCTATACGAGCTTGAAAACAAAAACTATACCGCTGCCATCAACGATCTTCAGTTGGTAGCGAATAGCTTTTACTATCATTGGAGAGTAGATGCCTATTTAGTTAAAGCCCTATATGCTAACGGTCAAATTCAATCAGCTCGTGACCTATTCCAAGACATCCGTTCCAAAAATCCCGTTATCCTCAAAAAGATTTTAGGCTCCGCCTACAACGCTGTAAGTAAGTAATTATTAAGGCCCAATTGGTTAAGTAACCAATTGGGTTAAAGATTCTATTTAATTATTATTCATTTAAAGGAGCTAACCATGTCTAAGAAGAAGCGTAAAGACCCGGATGATCCAAAAGAATTGAACTTTGATAACGATGAGAAGCGTGGGCCCAGCGATATTTTGAAAAAGCCTTATCAAACGCCTGAAGAGGCGAGAGGCGATAGCGAAGACGATCAATATTATGATGAAGAAGAAGCTTTAAGCCCTGAAGAAGCAAAGAAAAGAAAAGAAGAAGAAAATCTTTAAATTATCCCGTCTATAAAATAAGATCCTTCTTTTTTGGAAGGGTTTTATGAAATCTATATTACTTGCTTTAGGGATAATGATGAATACACAGCCCATTAAAATTGTTACTGTGGATAGTTCTTCAAAAGAAGTGTTAGCCACGAAAACCGAAGATATTCAAGAAGGTGAACTTTACTTGGCGAATGAGATTTCCGATCAGTTGATGGCCTCCTTAAAACCTTATTTGCCTGCGGCAGGACTTGCGGCCCCTCAAATTGGAATTAGCAAGTCGATGTTTATTTATAGCTATGATCGTGATCCCAGCCATTTAGAAACGGTCATTAATCCTCAGTGGTCACCTATTTCAGAAGAGCGCATTGAAGGATGGGAAGGCTGCTTCTCCGTTTTGTTAAGTAATGGCGTGTGGCAGCTTGCAAGCATTCCTCGATATGATAAGATAAAAGTGAAATATACAAATCTAGAGGGCAAGACTATAGAAAAAGAGCTCGATGGATTTGGAGCAAAAGTCTTCCAACATGAATGTGATCATCTTGAAGGTCTTGTTTGTATCTATCGTACAGATGCTGCAATTAAATCCTTTGATTCCAAAGAAGCCCTTCAAGAATTTCTAAAAGAAGTTAAAAAGAACGATTCAAAAAACTATCAATCCCCAAAATAATTATGGAAACAACTGAGTTATAAATTGTTATGAAATGGGTTGTATTAGTCTTAGCTTTGTCTGTTGCTGCGACTTTGACAGTTTACCCTCTTTCGTTCTTTAATAAACCTATAGGGAGCTCTAAACAAGTTATGAGCAAAATTGAAAGGTTTATGGAGGGTGTGCCTTCTCTTCCAAGGTATATGGAAGGGGGTTACTCTCCACTAGGGCGCTCTCCGATTGTAGATGCTCTACTTGCCGATCCTCTATATGGCCCCAAATATGCTCAAAATGTAGCTGAAAAGATCAAAAGTGAAACAAAGCTATATGAGCTTACGAGTTCATTATTTTCTGCAGCTACCATTCCTTTAAGTGATAGCAAAAAGCTTCCTATATCAAACACCCCTCCTGAAAAGTTTTTAAAAGCAATTCCAACTACCGCTAAAATGCTACATAGTTATTGGTTGTCATTTTTAGAAATTGAAAATGAAGTGGAGGCCGTATTAAGTGCTCTTTCTCAAGAAGAAAAGAATTGGGTTAAATCTCATTATGAGGCGTTCTTTTTTGGCGAAAATAGAAATGATTATGATTTCTTTACAACCGATAGTGTTTATCCACTTAAGTTTTTTGAATTAGCTTCGAAAATTGATTTAGCTAGATTAAGTGATTGCTCAACTCGGTTAAGTTTGATCGCTGATGATTTTATTCAAAATAAAGAGGCGTTTTCTCAGATCACGTTGAAAGAGGATTTTATTTGGGAAGAAAACAATCTCAAGCTCATCGTGTCCCAAAAAAGCCAAACGACACACAAAGAGAATGCCGATTTCTTTATCGACCTGGGCGGACATAACACCATTCACAATAATGCCGGCGGAACCGAAGGCAATCGGAATTTAGCGCTTCATCTTGATTTGAAGGGACACAACAATTATCAAGGCTCAAATTTTGTACAAGGAAGTGGTGTTCTCGGTGTGGGGATGTTGGTTAGTTGTGGGGGTAATAACACTTATAATGCGGACTCTTATTCTCAAGGTTGCGGTTTTTTTGGATCGGGTATCTTAGTAAATTTAGAAGGCAATAACCGCTTCTCATTAAATTTTGGAGGGCAGTCATTTGCTTTATTTGGATCCTCCCTTTTATGGGATAAGAAAGGGCATAATGAGTACTTAGCCAATTACGGAATGGCGCAAGCCGCTTCCAGTACTCTCGGCGGTGCTTTTCTCATTGATAACGAAGGCAACAATACTTACACATCAGGCGTTCGTGGAAAGAAGGGGACGAGTCGTTATGGGGGAATCGGTCAAGGAGGCTCAGCAGGCGTAAGATATAGTCCCTGGCTCAACAATCCGAGCTTTTATGGCGGCCTTTCTTTTTTATATATTGGGGGCGGCGATAACAAACTTAAAACGGTTTGGATAGGCCAAGGCTCAGCGTATTTTATGGGAGCGGGCATTGTAGTCTCAGAAGGTTCGAATGATGTATTTGAAGCCGATTACGATGCACAAGGTCAAGGCCTTCATTTAGCGTATGGACTTCTAATTAAAAAAGGCGATAACAATACTTTTAACGGAGGTTGGGGATCGCTTGGAGTCGCAGGAGATCGATCGGCAGGACTGTTTATCAGTACAGGCAAAAACAATACGTTTATAGGAACAGATCAGGCCATTGGCTCCTCAAGAAAACCGCAAGCGGTGGGAAACTTTATCAATGAGGGTGGCAACAATAATTACTCCTTCAAAAAAATTAGCAACGCGAGAATAGAATTTCCTCAATCACCTAAGGAATGGTCTTCGGCTTTATTTGTTGAAGTGGGATCTAATAGTCAGTTTCCTGAAAATGTAGATGAATTTACAAGAGGAAATGATCTGGAATGGGGTATTGAAAACCATAGTTTAGGGTTATCTACAAATGAAATAAGTGATCTTTCTACTTTATTTCATGATAAGCCTTTTCCTGTATCCCTCACGGCCTATAAACCTTTAGCTCAAGATCCGGCGATTGCGCAGACATTAGCGAACGAAATTATGACAGCCCATTATGATCGTCGCAGACAAATCTATGAAACTTTAGATCTATTTCGCTTTAAAAATAGAAAAATACACTACGATCTATCCTATATTATTAATAACCCCCTGCAGGTGGAAGAAGATGCATTTAACTACGCAGTTTTGTGGGCATTAAGAAATAAAGATAAAACCGATCTTAGCGCTATTAAAACTGCTTTAGAAGCAGGGGGTTTTAAATCCGGCTATTCCAGAAAAATGGCGGTATCACTTGTCGGTACCTATTGGAGCGATCAATCGGTACCTCTTTTAATCAACGCAATGGAAAACGATCCTTACGAAGAAATCCGTTATTATGCGGCATTATCGCTTGCGCTTCATCTTTCACCCAATTCTATAGATGCGATTAAACGAAATTTAAAAAGTTCATCGGAGCTCGTACGTTTTGCCATCGCCAAAGGTTTGCAAGAAAATAGTAATCCACAAGCGTTACCTTTAGTTCTTCCGCTCTTAAAAGATGAAAGCTTTTATGTTCGGCGAGCAGCCGGCTTAACAGCCATTTCATTAGGAGATAAAAGCGGCATTCCGGTTGTTCTTGAAACCCTTCAATTTGACTCGCTAGATACAACCGACAATTATGGGGATAACATCTTCAATCATCTCTCCACTTACCTTGATGTGAATTTTGGTCTCGATAAAAAAGCCTGGATTAACTGGTGGGACCAAGTAAAAGACACTTATCAAATTCCTGCTTCAAAACCAAGTCCGCAAAATTAGCCAAGCAAGGGTTGTACCTACAGCGAACATAATCAGCGCAGCAAGATTTACCTTTAATAGATGTTCATACCAATATACTTCATCTTCATCAGGTGTGAGATTAAGGTTTTTTAGAACGCCCTTAACATAAGCGGCGTCCTTTTCAAGAACTCTTATGTGAAATCCGTAGACGTTATAATTTCTTTTTTCAAGATAATCCCATCTATACAATCTAAAAAACAAGAATGGAGGATTATAGTCTTTACCTCTGCCACCCGTTCCGCGATAAAATCGAACACCCAGTCTGTTAAACGTTTTCTCGATAAGTTCTAATTCTTTGGGATCATCATTTTCGTAAACAGTAACTATTTGTGGATTTTTCATAAAAAAACCCTCCTTTTAAATTTTACTCCTTTTAAGAGTTATTTAAGGAAGGTTTAAGTTTTTAAAATAATTAATTAACTAAGAAGTAGCGGTCTTCGTCTTGGATTTGCTGCATGTATTAATCTAGCATATTTTTCAAGACTTGGTTTGGCTTGGGCTCTTTCATATCGAGCATAAGCATTCGGAGAGGTTGATTCTAATCGTTTAGAAACATCTCTTATAGTTGAACCACTTTGTAAACGTTGTCTTTTGAGGCTTAGAGCGAATAAAAGAGTTTCATCAGATGCGCCTAAACCTATAATTCCCTCTTCGTAAACGTTAATATATAAACTAAATTTTTTATCTATTTGATCTTCATATGAATCGATTAAAAGCTCAAAGACTGCATCTTTAATCATTTCAATTGCATCTTTTCTGGTTTTGCCTTGAGTCATTACATT
>JAGVJG010000147.1 GCA_020051235.1 Parachlamydiales bacterium
ATTGTTTTTCCTCCCGGATTTGCGCAGAGATCTAATACCGTTTTGGGGGCAACAATTGATGAAGCTAGATGCTCAATCAATTTAAATGGGGTAGGGTTTTGAACATAATAGCGATCGTCTTTCAAATAGTCGTCAAGTCGATCGACCTTGATAAAAGTTCTTTCCTTTCTATCTCTTACAAAAAGGGGCGCAGGGTTATTCATGACTTCGTACACTTCTTCCGGCCAATTTTGCTTTTGTAAAAAGTCTGGGTAAGCTTCTTTTGCTTTAAAAACAGGTTTCTGTAGATTTCGAAGGGTATAATTAACAAATCGGGCAAATGAGGGGTGAATTTTTTTGGCGAGCTCTACCCAACTAGAAACAGTTGCATATCCAGGGGTATCCATAAACCAATTCTCATATAAAGCGAGGTATAGAAGCGCTCGTTCTTTTACCTTTTTAGGTTTAATCGAGTGGGTGGCTTTTTCGAAGATCAATAGAAGTCTGCAAGCCCCATAGCTAAGATTGCGAGCGAAAGGACTTAAAGGGTTTGTTTCGAGAAATCGACCTTCTTTAAGGAAAAGAGTGAAAGCGATTAAAGCTTCTTCTCGGGAATTATGAGTAGTTTTAGGGTCCATTTTTGAATCCAGCCTGCAAGATGTTTTTCGGCATCCTGTTTATAGGGCGAGCTTTCAAGTATATCGCATAACTCATTAAGGGAGAGAGGTTTTTTAAACTCTTGGAGGAGTTTAAATTCAGCCTCTTTTAATTCGACCCAAACGAGGTTGTTATCTTGATTTCTATAGAGGGACAAATAAAAAGGCCCCTTTTTATTTAATTCCGGAAATTCATTTTCTAACCAGTAGTCGGGCTCTTCTTTTGTAACCGCTTTTCTAAAATTAAATAGGTCATAAGGCCACTCAAATAAAAAATGACCCGGTCTTAAAACGAGCTTTTCAGACAATCCTACAGATTCATAAGCATAATTTTTTGCTAAAAAAGAAAAAACGTAGGCCCAGTCCATATTTGCGGCATTTATAATTAGAGCTTTGTCTGACTCGTTATAGTTGGTTTCAAGCCATTTTGGGAAGCTTGCTCCCAGTAGATTAATGTTCCACGTATCAGGAGGACAATCTTTTAAATAAGGAACCGCGAGTTGTTCATTAAAATGAAAAGTGCCGAATAAAGAGGCGAGCGTAGGATAATGATCGCGCATGATTTTAAGGATACGCCACCAATATTGCTGAGAATAGATTTCAATTCTTTCATGGGGCTTCAATGTGGGGCTTGGCTTTATAAAACGAGGCGATTCTTCAATGGTTTGGGTATTTGATAGTTTTTGATCTTCTGTAAGAGGTTGGCTAATCGAGTTTCCAAACCATTCTTGTATGTCGTAAAGGGTTTTAGGAGGCTTCATTAAACAAGCGCCATTTGATATTGTTTTGCCTTCATGGCTTCTTTTAGAAGGGTTTCAAAAGGAGGGAAGTCATCATCCCATTCAAGGAGGGTTGAAGCCGGCTTTAAAGTGTAAATTTTTCCATAAAGATCCCATACCGCATCGCAAACGTAATTATTATGGGTATCAAGGCAATGAGTCCCTAAATCAGTATGACCCGCTAAATGATACTGAATGATCCTTTCAAGGGGGACATTATTAATATAATCCATTGGATCAAAGCCATGGTTTCTTGACGAAACATATATATTGTTTACATCAAGCATCATATTAATATTTGCCTTTTCAACTATCTCGGAATAGAAATCCCATTCATTCATTTCATCGTTTGTATAAGCGACATAAGAAGATAAATTTTCTAATGCAAAAGGAATTTCAAGGTAATCTTGGACAATTTTAGCTCTTTCAGAAACGTAGTTAATCACTTCTTTAGTGTAGGGAAGAGGCAACAGATCATGATAATGAGCTCCTTCAAGTCTTCCCCAACATAGGTGATCGGATAACCAAGGGGTTTTAGTGATGCGTGTTAACGCTTTTAATTTCTTTAAGTATTCATAGTCGAGGGGATCAGGAGATCCAATAGCGAGCGATACACCATGTTGAACAATGGGATAGCGAGAAAGGGCTTTTTCCAAAAAGATTAGGGGCTTTCCCCCTTCACCCATATAATTTTCCGAAATAATTTCGAACCAATCAATTTTAGGCCATTCAGAGAAAATAGTATCGTAATATTCGGTGCGTAGGCCTACACCAATTCCAAGATTTTTCAAGGCTAATTGAACTCTTTTATTTCGTTAACTGGTCGCGTTTTTGCTTTTGCAACTTTTCGAAAACGACTTTAACGGCGAGATCTTTATTTGAGAAGCCGCATTTGCTTTTTCCTTTGCAATCGCCTTTACCCGCACAAGTATTCTTATCGGTTGCGCAGGCGTTTAATCCTTTGCAAATATTTGATTGAGCACATCGTTGAGAAGCTACGGTTCGGGCAAGTTTTTTGCCTTCATCGTCTAGTTGATTGTAAAGGTTAAGTCCTTCTGGGCTTAATTCGAGCTTCATGTCCTCATCAGTCATGAGGTGGTAATTCATGTTGCCGTAGGCGGCATTTTTTTCAGCGTCATCTTTAGAAGCATCCGCTTTGGTTCCTTCGGCGGCTGTAAGATTTGCCGAAGTTAATAGTGAACCCGAGAGGCCGAGTAAGATTAAATCTTTAAAATTTTTCTTATTCATAAATACTTCCTGTTACGTGAAAGCCCCCTCTTAAAAGAGGGGGCTATAGCTTTTTTAAAAATTAACCAAGTAACTTTTGACGAGCGTTTTTGTTTGATTTGTTTTTGCAGTTGCAACCAGCAAAAATATGGCCGCTGCAGCTGTGTGAAGTGTTAGTGTTTCTGTATTGTGGAGCTTGGTTTGGTTGACCTTGTTGAGGATATTGTTGAGTTTGTGGGTTTTGTGGTTGTGTGTTTGTTGGAGCAGGACCGCCGTTTCCGCCTCTATTTCCATTTCCACCGCTGCATCCACCAGCACCGTGGCATCCGCCGCCAGCGAGTAAGAATTCTTGACCTTCGTTTTGCTCATCATCAGCAAAAACTGGAGCAGCGACTACAAATCCGAGCATAAGCGTTGCTAATGCGAGGGCTTTGAAATTGATTTTATTCATAGGAGTTCTCCTTTCAAGTTTGTATTTTTGTTTTTACATGACGACCTTTTGAATTGCAAGTGCGGATATTTTGGATTAAAAGAACTTAACTTTTAATAACTTAATAATTATACTTTTAAAATACTCATTAGGATTGATTTATGAATCTAAAAATAATGGATTTACTTTCAAAATCAATACCTTCTTTAATATTTTTATGCATGGCCCATTTTTTGATCGATTTTATGATTGGAATTTGGCCTGTCTATAAAACTTTAGCGGATCTAGACCTTGCAATCGCGGGACTGATTTGGGCAGTGGGCGCGTCTTGCGGCGAAGGAATGCAGCTTTTGTTCGGACGAATGGCGGATTCGGGCTATCGTAAAAAGTTAATTATAACGGGACTATTTTTATCTAGCACCGGGGCTTTCTTTGCATTTTTCACGAATTACTACATTTTATGTCTTCTATTCTGGATGGTTTGTTTAGGTTCAGGCGCCTTTCATCCTTATGCAGTAGGACTAGTGGGAAAGCTTACTGAAACTAAAAAAGGAACTTTCATCACGATCTTTGCAGCTTTTGGTGCACTTGGAATAGGAGTCAGTCAGATCATCTATACATGGTTTTATAATCATGCTTATGGAAGTACCATATGGCTTTTTATTCCTGTAGTATTGCTAGCTACTTTCCTTTTGCAAAAGCCTCTAATCAGACAAGGCGGCGCTCTTGCTGAAAGACCAAAGTTAAAACAATTTTTAAAATTCTTTCAGAATAGGGGGCTTAAACTTCTTTATATTTCTCAAATTTGTAACCAAGCCATCACTTGGGGATTCATGTTTCTTTTGCCCGACGTGTTAAAGGTTCGGGGTTATGAACCCATGATTGTTTTCGGAGGAGGACACTTAGCCTATATTTTAGGGGGAGTTTTATTTTTAATTCCTTCCGGCTATTTAGCGGACAAATATTCAGCTCGCTCTGTCATTTTAGGTTCGACCGGTATCGGAATGTTATTATTTTATGCCTTTTTATTTAGTCCTGAACTCGAAAATGGGGCGGCTTTAACGCTGCTTTTCGGCTTAGGAGGAATGCTCTCGATCGTTAATCCCGTGACCGTCGCCTTAGGAAATAAATTGGCTCCTCATCATCCCGGAATGGTCTCGGCCTTTTTAATGGGATGCGTGTGGTGTGTGGCAGAATTTATTGGACCTGGAGGAGGAGGGCTATTAACAAAACTTTTTGAAAATGATGCTCCCGCCCGGGCTTTGATGCTTCTCGGGTCGATCTCTTTAATTGGACTTGTCGCTGTCTATAGATTACCTTCAAAGGTTGCCGAACAAGTCGTCTCACCTTTATAATCATCGTCATGTTTTTATATTTCCTTGCTTTAGTCTTGAGTTTAGGCGCAGATGAAATTCCTGCTCCGATTTCTGTTTTGAAACAAAAACAACCCGAATTTAAACCCCTTGTCATGGTTAAAGAGGGGGGCTATAAATCGGTTATTCTTTTAGACCGGGAAATGCCCGTAAAGGAATTGGTCTACAATTCTGAGGGGCTTTTAGAAAGCGAATCGGACTTAATTCAAGAACAAGACACCATTAAAGTGCATGGTCCAAAAATAAAATATTTTCCTAATGGGAAAATAGAAGAGATCTCACTTTATTATAGTGGAGTTCGACACGGTGAGACGGTTGAATTTTATCCTAATGGGTTAGTTAAACATTCAACGGTTTACTCATTAGGAAAGAAGGAAGGCGCGGAATATGCAAACTTTGAAAACGGAAAACTCGCCTTTAGAAATTCTTATAAAGATGGCAGGCCGCATGGTCCTTTTGAAACCTATTTTGAAATGGGTGGAAGAGAAAGCCTAAAATATTTTGAAGAAGGGCTTTTACAGGGTTTAAGCGAAGAATGGAATGAGAAGGGCGATCTCGTAAAAAGCCTCCATTATCTCAATAGTGTACCTCATTCACTTAGAAATCGTGTCGCCATCAATGTTTATTCCGAAGGCAAAAATATTGAGAAGCAAGATTTTGAATCGGGCCTTGAAAATGGCGCTCATATCAAAACCTTTTCAAATGGAAAAGTTCAATATCAAGCTTATTATATACGCGGAAAAAAAGAGGGTTTTGAAAAGGAATACGATAAAGATGGCCATTTGATTCTTGAAGCGGAATGGAAAAAAGGCAAGTTAGTCGATCGGATAAAAGTTTTTTATCCTGAGGGTTCAATTAAGCGACTAATTTCCGATACGGGCGTAGAAGAATTTTATCCTAACGGAGAAAAGAAGCTCGTTTATGGATTGAAAAATGGAGTGCTTGATGGCCACTTCAAAGAATGGACTTTAGACGGAAAGCTTAAGCGTGACTACGAATATGTTGGAGGCTATTTTGAAGGACCTCAAAAAGATTTTTATGATGACGGAACGCTAAAAACTAAAGCTCAATATTTAAATCACGAGAAGAATGGCGTATACGAGCAATATTCTGAAACGGGCAAGCCTGCATTAAAAGCTATCTTTGTAAAAGGACTTTTAGATGGTGATCTATTGGAATATTGGCCAAATGGCAATCTTAAAAAATCGGGACGCTTAAAAGAGGGTAAATGGGAAGGCGAACTGGTCGAATATCATGAAAATGGGAAGATGGCTGCAAAGGGAGCTTATGAATCGAATTTCAAAAAAGGTCTTCATATCGTTTTCAATGAAGAAGGAAAAAAGATCTTTGAAGCCGAGTTTGCAAATAATCAATATCACGGCCCTTTAAAAGAGTGGTATGACGAAGGCGCCTTGAAACGAGAAGCCCGATTTATAAAGGGTTTGAACGAAGGCGATGAAGTTAGATATTTTCCTTCCGGCAAAGTTAAAAGTCTTACCCATTTTGTTGCAGGTAATATCGACAACGACTTTATTTCGTACTATGAAAATGGAGATATTGAGCAGAAAGGTACTTTTCAAAAGGGAATGCCTGTTAATGAACACCTAAGCTTTTATGAAAACAATAAGCCTCACAAATTAGTCAGATATAGTGAGGGCTTGTTAGACGGTGAACAAATTCGATTTTATCCAACCGGTAAAAAAGAACGGGTGATGAACTATAAAAAAGGCATTCTTCATGGAAAAAGAGCGCTTTTTGACGAGAAAGGCGACTCACTTGAAGAGGCGAATTACGTCGACGGCAATTTAGAAGGTCTTTACTTTTTGAAAAAGGGAGATGGAAGAGAGTTTATTTATCATTATAAAAATAACAAGCTCAATGGAAGGCACCAGATCTTTTATCCCGAACATCCGATGTTCGGTAAAATAAAAGCGCTCGAAGGCAATTACGAAGAAGGATTGATGGAAGGAGAGCTTTCTGAGTTTAATGAAGCCGGAACAAAAATCGCTTCCACCTTTTATCGAAAAGGCAAAAAAGAAGGACTCGCCACTTTATATACTAATGAAGGGAAAACAAAGTTAACGGCTGAGTTTTTAAATGATAATCAACAAGGTCTGACTTCCGAATACTATCCAACGGGTCAAATCAAACGGGAAGTTCGATTTGATAATGATTTAGCTGATGGCGAAGAAAAATCGTATTATGAAGATGGGCTTTTAAAATCCTCCCGCACCTATAAAGGAGGGCTGTTAGACGGGCCTTCAAAAGAATGGAATGAAAGAGGCGAATTAGTGTTTTATGCCGATTATAAAGAGGGCAAAAAACATGGAAAATGGCAAAAATATCAAGATGATGGCACTTTAAAAGTCGATCGCATCTATGAAAATGGAGTATTGATTGGAAAATAAAGTTTGCTGGAACTGTGGCGCTGCTCTTCCTGAATTTGAATGGGGCAAAGTTTCCTTTAGAGCTTACTGCGAAAAATGTAATGCGGATCTTCACTGCTGTAAAAACTGTGTCAACTATTGTCCCGGTAAACCGAATGATTGCTTAATACCTTTAACCGAATATGTTGCTGATAGAGAAAAGAACAATCATTGTGACAGCTTTAAGTTGTTGGGATCAAAAGGGCCTAAAGGCCCAACAATAGAAGACATCGAGAAGAAATTATTCGGAGGCTAACCTTGTTTGTCAATTTGAGCGGCGGTTTCTTTAATTTCGTTTATAGTATCTTCCATTACTGCGGCAATGGGATTGTTTTTAGGATCTTTGCTTAATTCATGAGCTAATAACATATATCTTGGCCCTCTTTGAATGGGCATGATTGGAATGTTAGATATATCTTGAATTTCTTTAAGACCTTTGTACTTGTCTAGAATGGCTAAACATTTTGTATATTTCTCGGTGTTCGATAATTTAGTCATAATTTTTCCAAAAGAAGAACTGATAGAGAAATGAAAGCTTTCTTTAAACTTTATGAGTTTTGATAAAAACGAATTTCCTGAATCCTTTTTGATCGCCTTAAAATTATCAACGTTTTTTTTAACTTCCGTTTCAAGCTCTTTCCAGCCGTCTTGAAGAGTAGCTTTGTCTTCCTGAGTGATTTTCTTATCTTTAGCTAATTTATCAAGCGTATTGTTATATTTTTGAATGTTACTTAAAAAGGTTTCTTCAGTAGTTGCAAATTCATTTAAGACATTCTCTGCTTTGGTTGTATTTGTTACGCCTAAAGATTTTACACTCGATTCAACCTCACTTTCGTATCCCTTTCTTTCACTCGGACTCATTTTGGAAAAGTTGTTGAAGAGCTTTTTAAAGACCGAAACGCTTTTTTGCTTGGCTTCTGCCGCTTTACTTTGCAATTCTTCCTTTTTATTATCGGGAGCTTTTTCCGCTTCCTCATTGGCAGTAATCGTTCTATCCATTGATTCTTCAAATTCATTTTTATTGAAGAGATAGTTTTGAGTGTTAGATTGACTGGAAAGAGAATGTCTTCTAGAAGCTTCTGGTTTTGCTTCTGTTTCTGTCTTTTTTGAAGATCCGAATATTTTGTTTCCGATTGAAGAAATGGCTTTTGAAGCGCCATTTTTAGCAACTTTAACTGCATTTTTAATCCCAGGTGCTTCCTCTGTAGTATTCGCTACTTTAGAGCTATTACTATTTGTTCTTGCTCGTACACTTGTTTCGTCTTTTTTAGTTTCGGCGGAGGTAATATTTTGTTGAGGGGCAATAGGGGCAGCAGCATTTCCAATACCTTCAGTTCCTGGCATAGTCGTCTCCAGTGATCTAGTTTTGGATAAACAAGCAAATAGCGTGCCGAAGGTAAATTAATAAGATTCGATGAAGATCTAATAGATTAACGAACTATTTCCTTAATGACTGCTTCGGGTAAAAAAGGAGACAAATCCCCTTTATTTAGAATGATTTCCCGAATAAATCTCCCCTCTAAATGAGGTTTTTTTGAAGGGATTAAAAGGGTTTCAATCCCGCTTAGAGTATAATTAAGACTTGATAATGTAGATTCAAAATCAAAATCAGTTCCTTGACGAACACCACGAATAAAACAGTTAAATCCGTTTTCTTTTGCGTAGGTTGCAGAAAGCCCTTCAATTTTAACAACCTCAACGTTCGTTAGCTTTTTTAACAATTCAATGCGTTTTTCGAGGGAAAGAAGCGTTTTCTTTTCACTATTAACGGCCACACCCACTACCAAATGAATAGGCAAGGTTTTAATTTGTTCAATTAAAGATAAATGACCGAAGGTAGGTGGATCAAACGATCCCACTAGAAGGGCTTTTAACGAATTCGTAGAGGTAGCTTGAACCATAATTCCTTTCATCCACTAAAGATAGATGCCTTAATTCCTCTTGTACCTCATATTTACCCCCCTCTTCAATAAAAAGGGAGCCCCCGTCTTTAAGCAGAGAAGAATGATCGAAGAATTTAAGTAATTCATTAATATAGAGCGTTTTGAAAGATTTTTGATTTAATTGATAGGGAGGGTCAGCGTAGATAATATCAAAGGGGGTTGTCATTTTTTTAAGCGCCTTAAAAATATCGAGCGGATAAACGGTCGATTCTTTTTCTACCTTAAGCAGCTGAATATTCTCTTTAAGGCTTTGAATGGCAAAAGAGTTTGAATCTACAAATGAAGCATGAGAAGCCCCTCTACTCAAAGCCTCAAGGCCTATTGCGCCTGAACCCGAGAAAAGGTCAAGGAAACGCACGTCTTCTATTACATTTTGAATTTTATTAAAAAATGCGGCTCTTAGTTTAGCGGAGGTGGGACGAGTATTTTGGCCTTTGGGAGCTTTTAGGAGGCGCCCCTTAAATTTGCCTGCGACAATTTGCATTTATTCGATGGTGATTGGATACGTCTGTTTTGCGTGATTGGATGATTCAGCTACAATATTATAGCTACCAGCGGGCCAGCCTGTTTCAGGGCCGGTAAATGTAAAGAATGCAATGTATTCATAAGCATCAATATCAATAGTGTGATCTACCACAGGTGATTTAATCTTTAGCTTATCATTGACTAGTTGAGCGGAGATAACGTCCCCTTTTCGAACACTGTTTAGATAAACGTTAACAAGGATAGTTCGTGGAGGATTAACAAGCGTATCAGTCGGATTAACGATCATTTGATCTTTATCTTTTTCTGTGCCGACTTGAATTTCTTTAATGGTTAAAGAATCTTTTTCAGGCGCATTGTAGATAAGAATTTGTTCAATTTTCCAGACGTTATTAGCTAAAGTGAAGTCAAATTGTGCCGACCTTGTTTCGCCTTGAGTATCTTTCAAAATGGCAATGATCGTTCCAACATTATTCTTAAAGCTGCTTTTATGAATTTCAACGCCCTCATTATTTGTGAAAGCAGGGTATTTTCCAATGACCTGTATGAAGGTGTCTAAATCGGTAATATTTTTAAAAGCATCGCTGGTGTATTCATCATAGGCTGCTTTGTAATCTTGACTTTTCAATGCATCTACAAATTTATTCATGACCTCTTCTAATAAAGCAGGATCTTGCAAAGCAACATCGGCTTCTGTTTGAGGAGCGGCTTTATCATCTGCAAAAAGCTCCATACCTCTAATGGTCCAGATAGGATCTTTATTTCCCAACCCGAGAGTATATTCTAAAGTCCGATTCGTTCCCTCTACACCCGTTAAAATCACTTTTACTTTCTTAAAATTACCTGAATTTTGAGTTCCAAGGGGTCTATAGCTTACAAATTTTGTAAGAATCGGATTCGCATTTAGAAACTGTTCAAAAGCTTTAAAAGAAGTGATTTTTTTAAATTCGGTATGTGTTAAATCGTAGGCTTCTTTGTAAGATCCACTTCTTAATAAATCTAGCTGAGTGTCGATAGGAGTCATCGGATTGTTGGCGAATTTCTGAGGAGAAGATTTTAGTTCCTGTTCCGTCTCGGAAGGCTTATTTTCTAATAATCGAAAATAGACAATCTTCCATGCGCCATCTTCTTTAACAAGTTGATATTCCATATTAAAGGATTGATCATCATCCGTTTTAAGAATGAGGGTATAATGCGCAGTATCATCTTCGACGGCTTGATCTTGTACATCAATTTCTTTCACTTGTGAAAGAGGAGGGTAGCTATGAACGACTTCTTTAAATTGCTCAAGCGGAGTTGACTTCTGGAAGTCTTTGGAGGCATATCCATAGTACGCTTGTGTATATTGATTACTCTTTAAAGAATTGAGTTGATTGACGATCGCTTCTTTAGGGTCGTCTTGATTGTATTTTAAATAACCCGCAAAAGCTGCTCCAAGTAAAGCTAAGGCAATTAAAGCTTTTACCCAACCTGGAAGAAATCGATTAGGCTCTTCTGATAATTTTTGACCACAAGTTGGGCAAAATGAATGATGTCCCTCAACTGACGCTCCGCAGTGTTTGCAATACATAAATCAACCTTAAAATATTAGTTATTAAATTTGAATCGATTTTAAAAGCTCATCGCTTCTCTTGAGATCCAAACTTTTTAAGGTCTCATATGTCTTAAAACCAAGGGCATGCTTCCCGGATGAAAAATAAAGCTGACCTAGGCGTAATAAAGCATCTGGACGACTAGGAGATATTAATAGAGATTTTTCAAGAGCGGATATTTCAGCTTCCGTTTCGTTAAGTTCTTTATAGACTTCACAAAGGGCATCTAAAACTTCTAAGTCGTTTGGCCTTAAGTCGTTTAAAACTTTTAAAGCCTCAACTGTTTTGATTAAAGTTTCTTTAGCTTTAACTAGCTCGCCCAATAACTTATAAAAATGAGAAAGCTTTAAATACCCGGACGCCAAATCGGCATGCTTATTCGGATCTGAAGGTTTTAACTTCAAAGATTCTAAACTACAAATAAGCGCTCTTTTAATGATTTCTTCTTTAAAGGTTTGAGGGCCCAGATTTACCCAATTAAAAAAGCGATCCTCTAAAGGTTTTGGTAAATATGGAATGGTAAATGTGGCCTGAATAGGTAGATGATCTGCAAAAGAAAAAAATCCATTTGCAAGTTCAGACTTTTTAACATCAAGTGTTGTATTCGACGATAATTCTTGCGAAAGCCTTGAGCCGTAACCATCGACGATTTGTTTGATTTGATCCCTTAAAACGCTTTCTCGATAGGATCTGAGGCTAAAATATCCAAAAAGGGTGACAAGTAATGCAGCGAGCGTTAGCGCTACAAATCCTGATCGCGCAAGAAAAGGTAAAAGGATAACCAAAACTAAGATTTCTGCAGCTAATAAAGCTAAAAATAGGAGATGAAAAGAATAAAAAGCTTTTAGCTTTTGATTAAAATCATCGATGTAAGATTGCATGGACTAGTTATAGCTAAAATCTTTAACTATTTTCAAGGGGAACCGCTTTTGGAAGGATTTCTTCTTGATAAAACAAGAATAGACCCGAAAAAACGATCGCAAAAGATAAAAAGAAAGTCCAATCAACCGTTTCGCTTAAAAAGTACCAACCGAAGAAGGCTGAAAAAAGCGGAGTTAAAAAGCCTGAGAAGCTCATAAATGTGGCCGAAAAATGTTTTAAAAGCCATCCATAGAGATTGTAACAAAGTAGATTAGAAATGAAGAGCAGGGCTGTAAATCCGCCTAGAAAAATATAAAAGTCAGTGACGGGTACTGGCGTCCAAGATTCAGTTGATAATGAGTGAACAATTGCAAAAAGTCCCCCAATCAACATCGAATAGCCGTTTGCTGCAAGAAAAGAGACTTTTTGTTCTTGAACTAGCTGCTTCAATAATATCCAACCATATACGGAAGTAAGAGCGGCAAACGTAACGGATAATTCTGCCCAGGAAATATTAAAAAGACTTCCAGCCTTAAGTTCATCTTCCGATTGCGAAATGAAAAGAGGGATAAATCCCAAAAAGCCAACTATTAAACCCATCCATTTTTTGGGGGTCATTCTTTCGCTAAACATAAAGTAAGACAGAAGAGCAGAGGCAAAGGGTGAAAGTGAATAGATAAAGCAGGTTTTAAAGGAGGTTAAATATTTTAGGCCCCAAAACTCAAACGCATTTGTCAAATAAATATTTAAAAGGCCTAACAGAACAACAAGTTTAATCGAGCTTTTATTTAATTTTAATTTTTCAGGGCTTTTAAAGGCTAAGTAACCAAGAAGTAAAGCACCGGCTAGCATCATGCGGGAGCCAATTAAGAAAAAGGGCTCCGAAACAGAGAGCGCAACTTTTGAAAATGTAAATACGGATGCAAAACCCGCGTATAATAAAATTATCCAACCCATGAGGAGAAAATTATAACATAATTAAAGGTTTCAAGCCCAGAAAGTATGATACTGGGCTACACGATCTTTCAATTGCTCGGGGGGCGTAATAATATGTAGGAGTTCGGCTATCAAGGAGGCTTGAGGTTTTGTTGAAATTCTTAAGGCGTAAATCGGAAGCGGAAGCATAAATAAGTATTGAGACAGTGTGTCGCTCGCTTGGCAATTTCTAATTTTCATTTCAATCGGTTTAAAAGGAGCGACGATCGTAATAAGTAAAAAGGCCATAGCTTGTAAGAAAAGGTCCGCAATCGTCATGCAAACGGCTTCTGCGATCCTAATGGTTTTTCCTACCCAGTAACCCCCTTTCATCAAATAAATATTATAATCATTGGGGGTTGTTTGAAAATTATACCCGTCTTTTATTGGTTGCATTTTCTTTTATTAAATTAATTAAAAAATCCATTGTATCATAAAATCGAAATAAATTGTTTAAAAAATTAATATAAATTAATTAAATCCCCCATTTAGGGGGATATTTTAGGCGATAGCCTTAAGAAAAACGTGTTTCGTGTAAAGATAAGTTAAGACAGAATTTTCAATTTTAAATACCGGATAGGCGTGTTTTCGGGCATTTTCCGTAAATTCGATAAGGGGGGTTGAAATATCGTTGCTTAATTTCCCTGAAGAAGTTTGATAAAACGGTTTGTGTTTGTATTTGGCTTCAATTTTAATGGGTAAAATGAAGAACGTGCAAATAATTATTACAAATAACTGTGAAATGACGTTGACCACTAGACTGGCCGTAGAAGTTACCGCACGAGCGCTTTTTCCGACTATATACCCAATTTTTGAATCTGCATCATCGATAGATTTATCGAATTTATAGCCTAATTTTATTGAATCGATCATAAATTCTCCTTTTTTTAGAATTTAGAGTAGCTCAGTCAAGAAATGTTAAAAAGAAGATAGATAGAGACAAAAGCTAATTTATAGCGTTCTCAAAAAGACAAAAAATAAAAAACGCTGAAGGATAAACCTTCAGCGTTTTATGGTATTTTTCAAGACTCTGAAAAGTTGCCCAAAGATATCTTTAATCTAGGTCTCCTAAAAAGGGAATGACTACTTTTTCAAGAACATAAATAGCAATGCGAGGTTCTTTGAATTTATAGATCGGGTTTGCGTTTTTATAAGTAGTCTCTATAAAAATTTTAGCAGGTTTTATAATCTCGCCATAGCCTTTAAAGGCGGCCGTGTCTTCAGATTTAATGCCTCTCAACTTGGATTCAATTTTCATGGGGAACATTAAAATAACCCCAATAATCGAAATAAAAATTTGAGTAATAGCATTTGCAAAAATGTTTGCGTTAGCCGTAACAATTTTAGCGCTTTTGCCAAGAATGTAGCCGACATTTTTGTTGTTTAAAGGGGCTAAGTTATAGCCTTGTTTAATAGATTCAATCATATTAAATCCTATAAAATTAAATATTGAATCTATTGTAATCTAATTTAAGTTAAAAAAGAGAAACAATTAACAAAATCTTATCATTAAAAATAGTTTTATTAATTATTTAGAAAGGATTTTTAGTCTTTTGTACTCTTTTGAAGAGATATTCAGATTAGGATCGTCAATTAAATTTTTTAAAAGCGTTTTAGCTTTTGTATTGTTTGGATCAATTTCTAAAAGTTTAGAGAGTATTTCTACAGCGGATTCAGGCAGGTTAATGTTTTTATAGAGCTTGGTTAAAGCGATATAGCCTTTCGGATCGTTGGGTTTAAGTTCGATGTATTTTTGATAGCCTTCAATAACTTCTAAATAGTTTCCACGAATCTCTTCAAGTGTAGCATGGGTATAGATTAGATCCGGGTTGTAGGGATCATAATCAAGCGCCATATTCAATGTTTCAATTGCCTCTTTATTTTTCTTCAGTTGATTTAAGGCTTCTGCTTTAAATTGACTTATGGGAGTCGAAACATTTGCAAGTTCCAAACCTTTGGAAAGGGCGTTTTTGGCGGGGAGGAATTGGTTTAGTAAGATTTTGGTTTCGCCCTTTCCAAAGGTTTGGAA
>JAGVJG010000133.1 GCA_020051235.1 Parachlamydiales bacterium
AACAGGAATCCAATAAAAAAAACGCCTTGTTAAATGAAAATCATCGGGTATTTTTAAAAATTGAAGCGCTAGGGGATTTAATCTCTTAAAATCATAAAGGAGCCATCCATCCAGTTGAAACTGACTTAAGCCCTTTTGAACATCATTAATCATAAAGGGTATTTAATATCGCAGCGGCGGCAATAATGCGAATACTTTGATGAGCAGCTCCTAACTCTTTTATAAGGAAATCAATAGATTTTGGATCATCAAGCTCGCCAATTGCCTGTATGATAACTTCTTTTTTCTCCATCGGCAGCTTATCGTAGCGGCTTTCAAGGGTTTCTAGCACCTTCTCTTGAGGATCCCAACGAGCAAGGATCAAGGCTGCTTGCAATTGAACATTTGGATCGGGATCATTTAAAAGCGTGCGTGCAATATCAACCGCATTATCATCGCCTTCGGTTAAAAGAAGCGCAAGCGACATCGCCGTAATTCCCCAATTGGGATCTTTCAAATATGTTCTCAAAGCGTCTTGAGCATAGGGATATTCTTTTATCGCGAGGATATTAATTAATTGTAAACGAATGTCTCGATCCACCACTTCAGGATAATTGGGAATAGAAGGTCTATGATTTATTTTACTTTCTGTAAGATATGGAATATTGCCTACTTCTTCTTCCATCCAAAGCGTTTTTCTATCTGAAATACTTTTATATAACGTCTCAAGCGCCTGATTATCCAAAATGGCTCTTGCAAAATTTAGCTGAACAAAAGAGTCGTTTGAAACCGATCGAAATTGTCTTGCAAGCTCTTTTCCTCTTTCGCCTGTGACTCGAGTTAACCCTGATAGTTTACGCTTCTCTTCTTTCGTTCCACTATTCAAAGTTTTGAAAAACCAATCGTCAATAGATCTTGAGTTTGTATTTAAATGATGATAGGCCGAGGCAAGCTGAACTGAAAATTCTGGATCGTTCAGTGCCGAATATGGAACGTCCGATTTCAAAATAGCAAGTCCAAACCAGCTTGCGGATCTTACATCTGGATGAGGATCCCGACTTAAAAGAAGTAAAATATCTTCGCTTTCTTTTTCTTGAAAGAATGTAACAACCGTTGCAGCCAGCTGTCTTAAAGCCGCTCGGTTACTTTGACTAAGTCGCACCACTTCCGCCCTTGGCGCCCCTTCATATAAATAGACAAGCGCTTCGATGGCCGCCCCTTTCTCTTCCATCGAGATCCCTTCTTGGGAGATTAAACTCTCTAAGTAAGGTTTTGCTTTCTCGATTCTCATCGTACCAAGATCACGGATTAAAGCCAGTCGAACGTCCCACTCTTGCTCTTCATTTAATCTCTTAAGGAGTGCATTTCTAAAAGGCTCATCGAGCGTTCCTGCCGCTACTTCGGCGACCATTCCACGAACAAGGGCGTTTGAATCATTGATTAGATCGCAAAGTAATAAAATGCCCCTTGCATCTTTGCTTAAATGTGCCGCGAGAGCGGACATCAATCGAATTAAAGGTTTAGATCCTTTGGCGCCTTTATGAATAATCGACCAAGCCATCTCTTCTTGAAGCAACCGTCTTTCGGTTTCTTCGCCCTGCCACTCATAGTAAGCTTTCAGCATAGCTTCTTCATTACCGGCCCGAGCATAGGCCTTAATCGCTTTACCCAATAATTCAGGAGTATGAGGCTCATTTTGGAGTGCATAATCGGCGGTCGTTTCTGCTCCTCTTGCATCTTTGATGATCAATTGATTTTCGATAATCTCAGAAGAAGTTAAAGCTAGAAGTACGCCAAGTAATATCATTTGATCAAGTTAGAGAAGGATTTAAAGTTAGGATGAGAAGCATCGTGTACAAGTTCAAAAAGAATCGCTTCAGTCGACGAAATACGGGCTCCCATATCTCTCATTTCAGCGATGGCTGTAGAAAAATCATAAATATAGCGAGACGATATAGCATCGTTAACAACCACCACTTTTTTATTAGCCTGCAATAAATCGGCGACAGTTTGTTGTACGCAAACATGAGCCTCAATGCCCGCTACAATCCACTCATCATAATTGGGAAGGACGTCGATGGCCGAAAATTTTGTTTTTGACGGCAATACGTTTTCTTTAGGGATGAGATCTAATATCGCTTGAATGGTAGGCTTAAGCCCTTTTGGATATTGTTCGCTTGCAAAAACGGGAACCTCGACTAATTGAGATCCTTGAATCAAAAGCCTAATTTTTTCTAAGACATCACACGGATGTTCTACGAGGGGAAAAAGTGTTTCTTGTACATCTACAATGAGGACCGCAGATTTTTTTGGGTTCAAACGAAAAGATTTCATCCGAGTTTACCTCCTAAACTTCTTCCTCCAATCAAATGAAAGTGAAGATGAAAGACTGTTTGTCCTGCACTAGGACCTATATTGGTTAATAAGCGATATCCATCAGATATCCCTTCTTGTTCGGCAATTTCTTGAGCCGCTTTAGCCACATCTACTAAAATACCGAGATCTTCGGGAGGGATGGACTGGAAATCTTTGTACTCTTTTTTGGGCATAATCAAGATGTGAACAGGAGCCTGAGGATGAATGTCACGGATTGCAATTACCTTATCATTTTCAAAAACTTTTTCTGCAGGTAATTCCCCTTTTATAATTCGGCCAAAAATGGTCATGATTCCTCCAGACATAATTTTAAAGCTTTGATGGCATCTTCTTTCGTTTCCCACACGGAGATAAATCTTCCTTTATGACAAAAGATAGAGCCTTTTATACCCGTAACTTTCTTGAGTTCATCTCCTAAAAGACCTGCCCATTCAAGCGGAAGCGGTTTTCTAACTTGCATACGCTGTTGTAGACTGGGAGGAATACCTCTTAATTTCCAGTGTTTTCCGGAAGGCATTATCACAAATTTTGCAGGATGGCTTTCCCCATTCATCGCAAAGAAGTTATCCATCCAAGGAATTGACTTCTCAAAGATTAAGACCGGTTTCTTTTCCGCCATCGCATCTTTAACTTGTTCTCTGCACGATAGAATGTAGCGATACCTAGCGACTAATCTCTTCAAATGACCTAAAGCCAAATCAAGCGCTTCTTCAAAACTCGAATCCCATTCTTCATCGGAGGCTTCATGTTCGATAGGGGCAAAGTTTCCAATGACCATCGAATACGTTGAAATCCCGGGTCCTGCCGTTTCAATCCCATTGTCGTGCGCATCAACGCCCGCGATTAGGGTTTGATTGAGTAAATTGAATTCTTCCGGAGTAATCGTTTTTGAATCGACGAGATATTTCAAAATCATTCCGGCTGAACTTAAAGTTCCTTTGTAATCGACTTGATGATGATCAAATCGCTTAATATCAGGATTATAAATTCCGCCCACGTCACAAACAAATTCACACGAATTAAGTTCATCGGGACTGCGTGACCGGACAATTTTATCGCGATCGATCAAATTGAAAAGTAAAAGAAGCGCACACGCGGTAACTTCATCGGCGTGAAAACTTCCATTATGCGTACCAAAACTGCGAGGGAGTGTCTCTAACATAAATCACGAGATTATACGCCTTTTTTAACAGTTATCAACAACTTTTCATTTAATCCTAAATTCCTTAAACACAAGGTTCAAAGGTGATTATACCTCTATCATAGCGTTGATTATCAACAACTTAAGTTTTCCACCTAATCACACTTCCTATCACCTTTATGATCAAAGGGGTTCATTTATCATCACTTTTTCCACTAAATTTACTGTTTTTACCCCTGTTTTCATCAATATATGCGTACATTTCGCATACACTTTTAAAATATATTATTGAAATGCGAAAAAGGCTATTTTTAAGCTCTGATTTATGGCGAGCTTTTTAGAATCAACCCACTACGACTTGGTCACCCCCGATGGGATGATCACCTCGATAAAATCCGTTAACGATAGAGAATCGGAAGCGGTTGTCTTTATCGAAAAGATCTCCCCGCTTTTTGTGGGGTATCAAATTGACTTGTCGCACGTTGTTTTCAATTTAAAGAGCACGCTTGCCCAGGTCGGTTTGGATGGGATCGGAACCGCTATCATCCTCGATCCTAAATCCCATTCAGCAGAAGTCCATGTTAAACTGATTGCCATTGATGAACATGGTAAAGCCATTCTTAAATTGATTGATCGCGGTAGCTATATTGGAAAACTTTTTGCCGCAGACGAAAGAAGAAGGGTTCGGGATCCCGATTATTTATCACGTATGTTTGGGCGCGCGGATCGTTGGGGAAGGCCCTTGCTTTCACTGGGAGGACTTCACGGTTCAAATGATTTAATCCTCGAAAAAGTTGATGGAAGAACCGTTGCCTACTTAAGTTTACAGAACGGACGCATCGAATACGATGAATCCATTTACGGATTTCTCCCGACTCTTGCAAAAGGCCTTCATCTTCAAATCCCCATGAGAGAGATGGTCGCATTACATCAAGAGTTTAAACCTTTCCTTCCTCGCAATGTAGAAGAGAATCAACTCCTCTTAGTTAAAACGCTTCCTCTTCATATCCGAACGGTGTTTGCTAAAATTGTAGATAGTTTTCTTTCTGAAGGCTACAAACATACCTCTGCAAATATTTTACAGCCGGACACTCAAGCTTCCGGAGATATTTACGAGTTTTACGGATCAAGTAAAAGGGAAATTACGGATGTTCCCTTAGAGTTTTATACCCTCGAACCTTATCGAGAGTATGTATTCTTCCAAGACCGCGACCAATTGAGAAAAGACTTAGAAAAAGAGCTGCCTATCTTTGAAGCCTTTAAAACAGCCCCTGAACCTATTGAAAAAAGAGCCGCTGTTTTTGTTGTCAAAGGGGAGCAATTATTAAATCTCAAACCCTCCGATTGGATTGTTAGGGAAACTCATTTTCACGAATTTCCCGGTCAGTCACAAAGCTCCCGGCAAGCGTTGCAAATTGAACGCTACATTGAACAGCAGCCGGACTATCCTTTCTTAAAAGCAATTGAAGATGAGAAGATCACCTCCCAAGGCATTCTACTTTCACGCTACTTCCCTTCCCCTTTAATGAAGCGTATGTTTTTGGGTGATGAAGTACAGCGTCTTTTAAAAGGACTCTACTTTCAGTATGCGTCTCTCACCCACCGTGACTTTTTCTCGGCCGAAGATAGAACTTTTCTTCACGACCTTGAGAAATTCGCAATACCTGTTTACTGGGTGGACGCGGCAACGAAAAAGATTTTACAGTTTGTTCAAAAGCCGAATCAAGATTCAGGCCTCTTTGTTCCTATTGAACAAGTGGATACCTTCTTAAAATCCACTGTCTTCGGAATATATGGCTCCAATTTAATGCATGGAGATTTTCAGGAAGAGTTAAAGACGCTCATGCAAGGCATTTTAAAAATGCGCGATGAGATTAATAATCCCATGCTTCACAAAGGAACCCCGATTGCGCTAGTAACGGGAGGCGGACCGGGCGTCATGGAACTTGGGAATAAAGTTGCAAAAGAGCTCGGTATTTTATCCTGTGCTTGTATCGTCGACTTTGGGAATAAAGGATCCACCGTTGTCAATGAACAAAAGCAAAATCCTTATGTCGAAGCCAAAATGACTTATCGAATTGACAAGCTAGTTGAACGCCAAGCCGAATTTAATTTAGACTTTCCCATATTCTTAAAAGGCGGCATTGGTACGGACTTTGAATACTCCCTTGAAGAAGTGAGAAGAAAAGTGGGCTCTCAAAAAGCTTATCCCATTTTACTTTTCGGCCCGGTTGATTATTGGACAGAAAAAGTAACTTCCCGTTTCCAGTGCAATTTAAGAACAGGTACGATTAAGGGCTCCGAATGGATTTCAAATTGCTTCTTCTGCATTCAAAGTGCGGAACAAGGTCTTGATGTTTATCGTCGCTTCTTTACCAATACACTCCCGATCGGCAAAGACGGTCCCGTCTATGATAGAGGTTTTGCCCTGATGTCTGAACTTGAACCGGTGAAAGCTTAAGGCGCGCTAGATTGTAGGAAATTATAAATAGCAGTTTTAAAAAAAGGCGCCATTTCATCTTTGGGCAATTTTTCTGCCCCTCTTTTACCTGTCGATTTTAAATAGTTGGGAACAGTGTCACTTAGATAATTTTGCCAGTTATGACGTGAATATTCCGGATAAAGAACTAAAAAGAAATTAAGTTCAGAATAGCTGGGGTCGACATTGTTTATGGCATTCCCTTCCAATGTATAATTTTTCCATCCTTGAAAAGCTTGTCGTACTTCTTTAGGCATCTCTTGATCAGATAGAAGATTTAAATTTTCATAATCATTTCCACCCCGAATCAATTCCAGCAATTCCTTATATTCATCGGGTGCTTCTTTCCAATATTTCGGTTGCCATTGAGGGTCTTCATTTAAAAACGTTAGAAACTCATTTTGAGGAATGGAACGTGAGAAATAAACATCACCTACTAGCCTTTTCCAAGCGTGGTATAAAAATAAAACATCATCAGGAACTTGAACAAAACGATCAGCGAATTCAGGCTCAACAGTCACACCACTTAAATATTGAAAAGCAGGCAAATAGCCGGTTTTGGTCTTTTGATTGATTCTCATGTATTGAGGATTTTGCCATAGAAAAATGGAAAAATCGCGATTCGTTACACTTAAAAAGGGCTTTGATGCTTTGAACTCTTCAACCTTTGTAACCATCTGACTGCTGCAATAGTATACAGATCCTGACAGTAACAAGAGCAAAACGGTCCAAAACCAAAAAGGGTATCGGTTTTTCCGATACCCTTCGTTGATGAAATCTTCTTCGTCCAAATTACCAGCCGTACGTCAATCTTACATCAAAATAGTTTGTTGGAAATCTTGAGAATTGACCTTCGAGTGAATATCCATCATGATATTCAATGGCTAAACGAAGTTTTCTTTCCGATCCGCAAAGTTTGCCCCACTCATAACCGAGCGAGTAACTTGCGTCGATGTGTTTATGAAAATCTCTCGATCCTCTGAAATACACCGCAAAGAAAGGTTGTCCATAAAAATTTCGTTTACAATCCGCATAGCCAAGTCCAGGCACTCTAACTTCCCCTCCAAGGGCCGAGAAGAATCGATTGCGATGGAACGATAAATCTTGATGAACAATATATCCGATTCCCGCAAACAATCTAATACATTCTCCGAAATTATATGAACCAAAAAAGTCGATATATTCCGCGCTTGGATTCTTTCTATGGAAGCGAGGATGATTCAATAAGTACTCATCTCCAATATGGCTTGAAATATGATAGCCTCTTAATCTAAAAGACCAGCAATCAAACGCATATATAATAGGGAAACCAATATAATAATCGGCGTTAATTAAAGGGCTCGATTCGTGTAAAGGATCGAAAATCGCCCAAACATCGGCTTCTAAATCGATCTCTAAATCGCCGCCGTAAGGCCAAACATTTCTCCATCTAATAACAGGAATGGTATCCCCGAAGCTTACAGGAATAACATCTTTGCAAAAAATTCTGTCGTTAAATCTCCAGCCCGCCGCATAGCAAACCTCGTGTGGGTCGGCAGCAAATGGCTTAAATAAAGGTCCGCCATCGGGAAACCATTCTTCACAATAATAGCCGCATGCTTCTTCTTTGCACATACAGCTGTCACCACAACCGCAGCTCGCGTAAACCGTTCCAAGCCATACCATGAACACTAATAACCAGCGCATGTTTCTGTCTCCATTTCAAATGCAATAACTTTCCTTCATACCTTCATTCACTCATTTTTTAAAATGAAAATTTGACTTACATTTACAGAATTTTTTTTCTTTCTTATTCGATTCTTAATTTGCGAATGTTATTATTTTACACATGACAATAAATTTAACTTTTTCAAATGACTTTTATGACACCAAAATTAATTTTGGTCCCGGTGCATTCCTTTCATTAAATGGATTGCGTGGCAGAGAGATTCTTGTAGGTGATGAAAAATGGCCTCTAAAAGGCATTGCAGCTAGAATCAATTATATTATTTCAACACAACAGTACCGATTTACCCATCAAGGTCATTTAATTGAGAATTTAAAAGAGCTAAACAAGAAAATTGCCTCTCACAATGAAAAAGCTATTCCATGGTGGTTAGTCCTTATTTCAATATTGGGTTGTTTTTGTTGCTGTCTTGGCCCAGAGATGAAAGCCCCAAAAATTCGAATCGACCAAATTTATACACGTTCTGAAACAAATCCCGCTAATTCTAAAAAACCAAGAGTGCCTTGTGCGGATCAACGACCTCTGGCAAAACCACAACCCCGTCAAAATTTAGCGATTGAAGGAACATTTTCTCCCTGAAGTAGATTAATATTTCATAGAGTGCTATCTTCACAGATATGAATTTTTCTACTCATTTTTTGCATCATCACGAGCATTCTGCTCATTAATTTTTTCCCTTTTTAGCCCTTAACATATTTTTTAGGATTTTTTATGAAACCCAAATGCATCGGCATTATTGGGGGAGCAGGTCCGCAAGCCGGCGTTTATCTATTAGAACGTCTTTTTACGCTTGCTACAGAACTTTATAACTGTAGTCGTGACGCTGACTTTCCCAAAGTTATATTGATTAGCTTTCCTTTTTCGGAAATGCTCGGTCCAGAAAGTAATGATCGTCAAATCTCGCAAGAACTCTCTCAATCTCTTGCGCAGCTTCGATCAAACGGTGCATCGGTCCTAGCGATCGCCTGCAACACCCTGCACGCTTTTTTGGAAGAAGAACCTTCCGACCTAATTAACCTACCCCGCATGTTATGTACCCTAACCACCGAACCGCTCATCCTTTGCACTTCCACTTCCGCACGCTTCGGTTTACACAAGCGCTACCTTCCTTGCCGCTACCCCGCTCCCCCTACCCAATCGAAGGTTGACTACCTCATCGATCATGTACTAGCTGGGCAAAGCAAAGAAAAAATTTCATCCGATCTCACAACCCTTATCAACGAGCAAAAAGAACAAACCGTCGTGCTAGGATGCACCGAACTCTCCCTTCTCTCCCCTCGCCTTTCCCCCACCAAAAAAATAATTGACCCCCTCGAACTCCTCGCCCAAAAACTGATCACCACCAGCTTTCATCCGCCCCCCTAAAAAGGGGCTCCTCACATTTCAATTGCACGCCAACTTCCCCACTGCTATACTTCCGCTTTCTCTGGGGCAATAGCTCAGTTGGTTAGAGCGACGGACTCATAACCCGTTGGTCACTGGTTCAAGTCCAGTTTGCCCCATTCTTTATAAGCGCTTGTGAGCACGAATCATCTTGATTCATTCTCCAATTCAAGCTTATATTTTAGCCCGCGGTACGAGGGCGGTACATTGAAAAACAAAATGTACCAGCATTAACCATCCAACCGCTCAAACACAAAAACAAAGGTTTGAGCCGTGGCATCTATAACTAAGCGAAAAAATAAAAACGGAACTAGTCATTGGCGCGCTATCGTGCGTATTAAAGGACACCCTACAGTCTGCAATCATTTTGATCGGAAGCAGGAAGCTGAAGACTGGTCAGCCGATGTCGAAAGACAAATCAAACTCGGTAAATTCAAATTTGAACAACACAAAGAGCAGCATACATTCGCTCAGTTGATTGAACGATATGTGAACGACGGCGCTTTACAACATATACGGTCGGCAGATGACGTAATGCATCATCTTAGCTATTGGAAGACGCGAATAGGAGCTTATGCTTTAGTCTATCTAACACCCGATCTTATCGGTCAAGAAAGACAGATCTTGGCAGACACCCCCACAAATAAAAATCTTAAACGAAGTCCTGCAACGGTTAATAGGTATGTAGCAAGTCTTTCAGCCGCTTTAAGCTATGCAATACGTTTGCGATGGATCAGTGAAAATCCCTGCTTCAATTTGACTAAACTTAAAGAAAACAAGGGAAGAGATCGCGTCCTCTCTGAAGAAGAAATCGCAAGACTTTTAGTTTCTAGTCGTCAAAGTAAATCCCCCTATCTCTTTTGTTTAGTACTTATGAGCTTAACTACGGGTGCTAGGCAAGGTGAGTTGCTAAATTTAGAATGGCGTCATATCGATTTTGAAAACAAGCTCGCCTATCTTAAAGAAACTAAAAACGGACGTCCTAGAAGTATCTCCCTTGCCGATGCAGTAATCGACGAACTGAAAACTCTCTATCAATCTCGAAACCCGGTAAAGCCTCTAGTCTTTGCAAGTAAAACCGCTTTCGGGCGTATCGATATAAAAAAGGCTTGGAATGAAGCATTAAAACGCGCTCAAATAGAAAACTGCCGACCGCACGATATGCGCCACACCTTTTGCACTCTGGCTGCAAGACAAGGAGGATCAAATCTTGAGCTCGCTACGGCTATGGGACACCGTACCTTAAATATGCTCCAACGCTATACGCACCTCGATGTTGAAGTGACCAAGAAGTTTAGTAAGCAAATTTCCGATCAGATACTTAAAGAGGCGAATAAATAATGTATGATTTAGATCCAACCAAAAAGATTCTTAAAACCTTTCTTAAGGAACTTGAAGAGATAGAAAGAATTCGAAAAAACATGTCGGCTCCTCAATCTGCACAATCTTTTACGATAAAAGATAAGATGCCGATTTTTGAGGAAACGGAATTTAGTGCCGACAAATATTGGCAAAAAGAAGATGCGTATATTTGGATTTATGCTGAACCTTGGACGTACACCGCTTTAATGCATAGGCCAAAACCAAATCGAATTCCCGATTATTATTATCAAGCAGCTTTACCTCTATATCAACAATGGCGACAAGAAAATAAAGAGCTATTCCATCGCAATTGTAAGCTAATCCCCTCGCCGTTAGATAAAGTCTCGCTAATAGACTATCTGAATCAACTAGCCATAACTTCATCAGAAGAAAATGAACATCGGGATGTTTGGATTGAGTCGCTCCGCAGTTTTATCCAGTTCTTAAGAGAAGATACTAAATTAGACCAAAAGGGTCCTTTAGAGTGCCTTTTCCCAAGTCAAGAAAGCTGTAAAGGAATGGAATTTAGAAAGAACCATACTCTAAAACGTAATGGGAACTATATCAAGCAGGTTGAGTGCCGTTCAATCTTACGTAGAATTGAAGATACGGTTTTTCCAGTAGACATAATGGTAACGGCTGAAATTTTAAAAAATCTATCCATAGCTCTACTTGAAGGCAGACCAAATTCTCAACGCTCAGCTGCCGAGGCACTAGGTTTTGCTTGGCTATGTCTTGCAGTTGGAGCTTATCGATTGATGACAAGAGAAGATCTTGTATTCTCGACTGAAATTGACAGTTTTAAAAACCTTAATTTAGGCGAAAATAAAGATTGGTTTAACCCAACTTACTTCATCGGAATTCAAAGCCTTCATGGCGTCATAGACGTCCCAGTCTCAAAGACTCATTATGAATATTTGTTGGCCCTGCCACGAGAGCCGGGAAATAAACGCATTTTTAATATGGACTGGGAAACGGTTTTACGTACTTTTCGAAATAAAGGCGTCAAACCATCTAGCCGGGCATCCGATTTAGGACCGATAACCTTTCTTACTTTTATGAGCCAACCACATGAGGCCATTGGTCACCGGGCTTTCTTAGCACAGAAATTTTCCAAAGGAAAAAAACTGTCACCCACCAAGCAATCTGAATAATCAGCAATTTCCGTCAGAATTGAGCTTAGTTAAACAACAGCTTAATTTATGGGGGTTTTATGACCAATTATGAGTACTGGTCGATACAGCGAGTTATAACAAGCGGAAAATATTCCCTTACAATGGGACAAATCCGTCACTTACTACTCAATCGCCACCGAAACGGACTTAAAGATGCTGTGAGAAAAATCGGCAAAAGATTACTTCTCCGAGTCGATTTGCTGGATCAGTGGATTGAAACGCAAAAGGAGAATAAAAATGGATAATTTTTTTCTCAATAATGAGGGCGTTTGGTTTCAACAAGCGCCCGATTCAAACGGAGAACCACCCGCGCCAATTTGGGTGTGCTCTCCACTCGAAATAGTTGCAATCACTAGGGATAATGATAATGAAAACCATGGCAAATTGCTACGTTTTTGTGACTATGATGGCATTGAGCATCGATGGCCAATGCCAATGGAGCTTCTCGCAGCAGATGGAGCCACGTATAGACAGGTTCTTCTTTCAGGAGGATTGCAGATCAAGGAAGGAAGACAAGGGCGCGAGCTATTGAGCAGATACATCCAAGGATCAAATCCGAAGGCAAGGATGCGTTGTGTTAATAGGCTAGGGTGGTACAACGGTCTCTACATACTCCCTCGGCAAACTATAGGGCATTCTCCCGATGAAGAAATCGTTTTTCAAGCTCACATGCCTTTGGTGGACCACCATGAAAGCAAAGGCACATTGCAAGAATGGCAACAACATATAGCTCAATATTGCGTGGACAATTCACGGCTTTGTTTTGGAGTTAGCGTTGCGTTCGCAGCTCCACTCCTACATTTACTGGGAGAGGAGAATGGTGGATTTAATCTTCGAGGACCCAGCAGTGGAGGAAAAACAACGGCACTTAAAGTTGCTCTTTCCGTATATGGGGGTGAGAAAATGCTGCACTCTTGGAGAGCCACTGCAAACGGCCTTGAGTCAATAGCAGCCCTACACAACGATTGCCTTCTCTGCTTGGACGAACTAGGAAAGCTCGAACCGAAAATTGCCGGAGAAATAGCTTATTTCTTGGTCAATGGAGGCGGCAAACAACGTTCTGAGAGATCGGGCTTTGCTCGAAAGAAACAGGTTTGGCGGCTACTCTTTCTTTCAAGCGGCGAAGTAGGCCTTCCCGATCTGATAAGGCAATCTGGACAAATAGTCAGAGGTGGTCATGAAGTGAGAGTTGTGGATATCAACGCCTTTCCAGGGCACTATGGAATCTTCGAACACCTACACTTCGCACCTTCAGGAGATGCTCTTTCCCGCTTGTTGTGTGCTAATGCGGAAAAGTATCACGGAACAGCTGGAAAGTCGTTTATCCAAAAACTAATTGGCGACATACCAGAAAATGTCGAACGCATCAGAAAACATATTGAACAATTCAAACATGAAAATACTCCACCTGCGGCCAATGGACAGGTTCTTCGCGTGCTCAATCGGTTTGCGCTGATTGCAGCCGCTGGCACTCTAGCGACCGAACTTGGGATCACAGGCTGGCCTAAAGAAGATGCAGCATGGGCGGCTAAGAAATGCTTCGAGGCATGGCTTGAAAACAGAGGTGGTATCTCCGCACAAGAAGGGCAAGAAATGCTGCGACATGTACGACATTTTTTCGAATTGCACGGGAATGCGCGATTTACTGTAATAGATGACGGCGACGAAAGAATCACCATTAACCGTGCCGGCTACAAAAGATGGGATCAAGGCAATTGGCACTTCTTCGTTTTAACAGAGTGTTTTAAGCAAGATATTTGCGCCGGCTTCGATATGCAAACTGCAATAGCCCTTCTGATAGAAAGAAGGTGGTTAATCCCTGACGCTTGCGGTAAGACTACAAGGGCAGAGAATTTACCTTGCTCTAAGTCGACAACCCGATGTTATCGGTTCGATGGAAACAAAGTCTTTTCAGACGAGATTTAAAATAGGGGTGAGATGTGTGAGGTAGGTGAGAAATATCACCTACCTCACACATCTCACCCAAAAACGATGAGCTAATAAAAAAGGACAAATCATGACTACAGAAAAACAACTTCTTGCAAACATCCAAAACGCTCAACTTTCCTCAGGTCCAGTGACGGCTAGTGGAAAGGCGATTATCTCGACAAATGCCATCAAACATGGCATCTTTACTAAAGACCTCATTTTGACTTCTGACATAGAAATTGAAGATGACTACCGAGAAATTTTGAATAACCTACTAGAGTGCCTTTCACCATGTAATCAAATGGAAAGTTTGCTTGTAGAGAAAATTGCCGTTGACTTCTGGAGACTGCGACGGGTAATCAGGTTTGAAACTGGAAGCATAACAAAAAGCATTAAAAATCTACTTGATGAGTTCTACTCCTATGGAAAACAAAACAATGAGAATATCGATGAACAGATTCGTCACAATGAACAGCTCATTGAGTGGAACCAGACCTATCTAGAATGTCTAGCCAAACAAGAAGTGACTTTTGACCAGCCCAAATGGGAAGGCAATGATATTCATAGTGACATCATAGAAGATTTCTACTTGATCGCAAAGTCGATTACCTTGCTCACAAAAGTGGAGAAGGAAATGCTGTATAACTCATACGACTTGGATTTTGATAAGCTGCAAACCTTATTAATCAAATATGGCTACTCCGAAGTAAAGGAAATAACTGCTAAACTCATCGAGCTCTATTCCCAACAGAATCAGCATCTTGAAAAAGAAATCCGAAAGCTGTCCGACCAAAAACTTATGAATGATTCATCTAACAAGCTCACATACATGCTCGGCATGATCCCACAGATAGATAGTACAGACAAAGTCGTGAAATATGAGCGTTCGCTGCAAAAATCGATTTTTCAAAACCTTATTATGTTGAAAAAACTGCAAGGAACATTCTAAAATTGGCTTTGTTTTAGAAAAAAGCATTTCCTAAGCATCTTGCTCATTTCTCGGATGATATTAATTGCCAAGCTAAAAAAATTGGATGTTAAATGAAGTATTTAACTAAAAATATTTTTTACTAGATCCCTGAGGGTTTCTAGAAATGTACGATTGTGTAGTTTTATAGTTGAGTCGCCTTTTCCTTCTATCTTTGGTAAACTGGAAATTGAGGCATTCTCTAAAGTCTTGGAATGAAGAAATTTAAGATCTATGACCTTCTCTGCAAGACATCCCGATAACATACTTAGATGCCATTCAAATTCACGTGAAACATCTAATACGTTGTACTTTGCATGGATAGCTTCATGCAATAATGTTGCTGCAAATTCTTTAAGGGAAGCTAATTGTGATCGATGAACAACTATCCAACCCTCTCTCGACATCCAAAGACCAACCGTTTTTTTTAGACCTAAATGATCTTTTTTCATTGTTTCTGAAATTCTTATATCACGCACCACTTCTGGTCTACCATCTAACAGTTTTAGAATCTCTTCTCGATGGTTCCATACCAAAAGCTCTTGCTGCGACAGAGTTTGCAATTCAACCCACGTAAATTCGAATGATTCACCATATTGTCTGAACAATTCATTAGCCTCTACAACTGGTTGACCTTCGATATCCGAAATTCCTTGAATCTTCGTAAGCAAAACGTCAGGAACTGCAATAATTTTATGCCCTCCTGAGGCAGCAACATCTACAAGAAAAGGATTACGAGCAAGTTCATCAGCACTTGCAAATACCACTTTTTCTTTTGCATTTAGTATTCTTGCAGCATGACTCTGCACATCAGACCATGCTAGTTCATCATGTGCCTCGCCTATAGACCAAAACTGAAGATCATTTGCCAATGCATCTGCAATAATTTCAGATGTACAATTAATTAATATCGATCTAACTCTATCTGAATAGGCTACCCTCCCAAGATTCTGACGCTCTCTATTAAGAGCTTTCTTGATCTTTGAGTCTAAAGAAGTAATGTTATAGCTGAAAAGAAATTTTGGTTCCCATGCAACACACATACCGTTAATGAAGATCTGCCCTTGGCCGTTAAGACACGGATAGATGTCCCCAAATTTTGTCGCTTCGATAGGATCGACTCCTAAAAAATGAAGAAACATGTCTCGAGCAACTTGAACATCAGCATCATTAATACTAGATAATCTGCACTCCGTTCCAATCAATTCAGGATTTGATGGAGGATTTAGAACTGCATGTAAAGTAATTAGGTCATCAAACGAATACTTCGTTATACGTTCTAGGGTTATATCGCCATAACGGGAGAGAATTAATACTCCTATTCCGTTTCTTTCAAAGGTAGCAAGAGCATCTTTCAACCCAATCCCAAACTTACCAATCACTGCAGGATTATTAAGTTTTTCCGGATTCTCACTTTGAATAAGATTCTCGTATTTTATCCCTCGTCCATAATCTCGAATAGTCCAGCACCCGTTCTCAACTTTATTGATTTCGGGCTTTCGGGTTTTTGTTAGAGTCGATTCGTCAATTGCATTAGCAATAAGCTCTCTTATGGCATGTGAAATCTCCCAGTTCTCAAGGATTTTATCAATATTAAGATCAAAGTATTTCATAATCCGTGCAATCTTTAAGTGGGATTTTTCCAGCAGTTCCAGCTTGATCTTGCTTTGGGATTTCATGAATCACAACATCATTACCGCAGACTCTCTTTGCTATATCGCATAAATGGCGGTGGTGTGTGAAATAAAGTACCTGCCCATGTTTTGCAATCTTGCTAAGCTGACGTATCGCAGCCTCTGAGCGACTATCATCAAACGTCTCCATAATATCGTCTCCGATAAAGGGTAAAGACTTTGTTTCATTACAAAACCGACGATATGCAGCCAAGCGAAGAGCAAGATACAATTGGTAACGGGTACCTTTGGACATTGCATCTGTAGCTATGGATTGCCCATTCGACCGTATTGCAATCAGCCGATCAGCTGCTTGATTGGACTGTGTAGTCAAATTTGAAAAAGCACCGCCAGTGATGGCTTTAAAAGCTTCTGTAGTCTGCATTAAAAATTCAGAACGATGACGGTCTCGATAAGTAGTGAGAGCATGATCAGCTGCCATTAAACCTAGATGGAGAGCAAGAGCTCGGTTGGCCTTTTTAGAAATCTCAAGCAAAATACTCTGACGCTCTTCGTTTAAAAGCGCTATACAGGCATCTCCTCCAATTTTTTCAATGTTTTGACGAGCAGCTTTACGTTCTTCTATCTGGTATTCAAATTCCTTTTCGGCTACTTGCAAAGTTCCTTCGATTTCAGTTAACTTTTTGTCAACGTCGGAAAAAATGATACCCGCAAATTTCTCATCAGCTTCAGGACGACTCTCCACACCAAGATATTGAAATAGGATGAGTTCCTTCTCAAATATAGAGTTAACGATTTCATTTTTTTTGTGTGCTTGCTTTAAAACGACACCAAGACGATCAAAAAAATCCTCATCTTCAGGTATTGAGAAATAAGAGGCCATTTCTTGTACTCGTAATTTGATGCTACAAAGGATTTTGTCTGCTTTTTCATATTGCTTTATAGATTCTTCAAGGCCTTTCTGAGCAGAAATACGCTCACTTTCTAGTTCTTGAGCCTCTGTTAACTGCAGTTGAAGATTCAAAAATTGTACCATTTTATCAACACTCTCATTCAGGCCGAGTGAATGAAAAAGTTTAGAAGCGGACGTAAAAAACTTCTCTTGATCAGCTTCTTTTTCACGAATTTTTTGAGAACTCTTCTTCTGATCTGCTAATTTAGAAGCGAGGTTCTTAAATAGTCCTAACAAAGCTCGCACTTGACCGATGGTTTTTCCTTTAAGCCAACATTTTTCCAATTCGTGATTCCATTTATATTCCCATTCTTGGAGCTGACTGGAGGCAATTTCAAAAACTTTATTACGACGGCTCTCTTCATTTTCGGTCGTTGAAAGTGTTTTTACCAGGCTATCATGGCGCCGCCGCTCCTCACTTGCCCTCTCGAGGTAAGTCTTTGTGATAACGCGAAGTTCTTCAAGACCGAGCGATTCCGATATTTCTGCACCGGCCTTTTTCAAAGCTTGCAAAAGCACTTTCCTCTGTTGGGTACATTCATTCTCAGCTTGATTTATTTCGCTACAGCATTCATCTTCTTCTTCGACAAGTTTACGCACTCGCTGAAGGTCTTTCAACCAATCTCGTAGAGATTCAGCTTCGAATTCATCCGGAAGTTTTGCATTGGAAAGCGCTGGTCTCATTTCGTTCCGAAGTGCCACTAGGCCTTCTTCTATCTCTCGAATCTCATCAGCAATGATTTCTAGGGTGGCCGTTATTTTTGCAAGTTTCTCTTCTTCGGCACGAAGACGCGAAAGTTGATCTACTGCAGCGAGTCTTTGGTCTCGGATATTGTCATCATTATCAAGAGCTTTTTCAAACTCATCAGCAGATGTGGCATCAAGTCTCTTTCGGTGTACTGTCCAAGCATTTTCGCGTTCTCCTCGAGAATTATTCGCACTAGCATCAGAAATTCCGGTGCTGTAGCCTGATTGACTATTCAGTGTTGCAGCACACAAGGCAAGATCAGATTTATGACGTTTTTGATCTCGTTTTAGATCATCAAGCTTTTGTTTAAGATTCTTGGCTTTTTCGGACCAATTATCTGCCTGAGCGCTTGTAGGAAATTCAAGGCTTTTAATCTCCTGTTTCGTGCCTCTCCACGGCGCTAAACTTTTAAGCTCCTCGTCAATATTCCTATTCTTCTGATAGAGGGTTTTACGTGCATTATTTACACGTAGCTGTGGATCCTCTTTGTAGTTGTAGCTATTGAATAAGGCTTCGAGCTCCAAAACTTTCTTATTCGGCGTTGAAAAGGCCTCTTTTTCCCTCAATGCTTGTTTTAAAGAGTCCTTAGCAATTGCGAGCTCTTGTTCTGCATTGTGCAAACTTTGTTTTAATAATATCTCCTCTTGCAAAAGATTCTCTAAGCAATTAATAGTATCCACTGGAATGACAAGGCTACCATCTAGTTTATCTACACCGAGTTTCTGCCTTATCTCCTCTAGATCCGTTTCGATATCGCGGAGATCACTCCGGATTTGAGGCAATTCCTCATCTGCCGCCTCAAATCGTACTTTAAGAAACTCTACAGCTTTGAAGTCTTCTCGCATGTTTATAATCGGATCGATTTTTAGAAGGGCAAGTTTATGATTTGCGCTATTGATATTGTCTTGAGTCTCTTCTCGATCTTTTTGTGCAGTATCTCTTTCCTGTTGTAGACGTATTACTTCTTCTATCCACCCTAACGGCAAATCAGGTAAATCGGCAAAGACTTCAAGTTCTTTTTCAAGTTTCAATAATTCGATTCTGAATGGAAATGCTTTTTTGAGAGAATAAAGGTTAGAACTGTCTCTTTTAATATCATCTAGTGTTTTGCGGGTATACTTATAGGATTCCTCTGCTTTCTGAAGAGAGGTTGATAACAGCCTATATGTTGTGACCTGAATGTCTAATTTTTTTCGCTTATCTTCCAATTGCTCGAGCTGCTGTTTTAAAGAGGAGATTTCGCTCTGAGAGCGTCCTTCTTTATAGATTTTATTAGCTTGGTCTTGAAGTGTTTCTAGAAGCTTACTTAAGTCAGCCAATCCCGCTGTTCCTGTAAACAATAAACGACCCACATCACCTTTACTTGAAAGAATTTCTTCACCGCCTTTCTCAAGAATCTCTTCATTGAGACAAAACATTTGTTGATAAGAAACCTCAGAATGTCCATGCAGTGCGGAAGTTAATATATCCTCAGGTATTGGATGCCCCTCAGCGTTGAGAAGGGTATCTTTACGACCTTTAATTCTTAAAAATTTATGGAATTTATCATCAAACTCAAGAATCGCACCAATACAAAGGTTTTCATAGCCATGCTTGAAGCCATATTCAGTTTTATTATTTATTCCGAATAACAACTCAAAAAATCCGTTAATTGCGGTTGATTTTCCCGCTTCATTTTCTCCAAAGATAATATGGAAGTCTGACCCGCTATTTGCATGTTTTTCAAAATCTAAACTAAAGTCTGTGAAATGTCCGTAGCGAATGAGATTAAGATTACGCATGCGCATTAATCCACCTCCGATATAAAGCGGCGACTTTTAAGTGATGCAATCACTTCAGCTATCCCGTTTGATAGGAGGCGCTGAATAATCTCTTCCTGACTGACTAGATCAACTCCATAATCGTTTCGAATCTCTTGCGGCATATAACGAACAGCCTTGTCAAAAAACGAAGCGGCCTTGACCCGAAAAGCGTCACTTCTCATGACTTCTTTCATATCACCCTCTAATTCAACAGTAGGGTCTACTCTTTCATTGGTTCGGATAATTGCTTCAATTTCGATTATTAAATCATCTAGAAAGACTCCATCGAATTGCAGCATTATCTCTTTAACTTCAGCTTCAAAGAGATCATGGTCTCTGCGGAGGAGCCAATAAAGAGGGGCTTTTCCAACAAGAGTAATTCGACAAATCAAATTTTTGGTTTTTCCATTATATCGTGTCATTTTAAGACAACTTCGTACTTGTTCTAATGCCTCCTGCCATTCTAGGCAATTTGAGAGATCTACTTGCACTCTCTGAAATTCAGTATCAGCTAGAAAGTGTTCATCAATTTGTATACCCTTGTCAGAAATTTCAACGATCGTTACAGACTTATAGCCATCTTCTCCTATATCTCGGCCCTGGGGAATGCCCGGCATAACAATAAATGGAGATGAGTCAGAATAAACTCGACGTTGATGAATGTGGCCAAGAGCCCAATATTCAAATCTATGATCTATAAGATCACGCAACGAACAAGGCGCATAGTTATCGTGACCTTCTGCTCCCATTAAGCTTGTATGCATAATCCCAATATTGATAAGCCCTTTAATAGGTGATTTATATTTGCACAGTAGACTTTCAGGTGCATGACGTTCGGTATAGCTTACTCCATGAATGGCAACCCCAAGATCTTTAAGCTCTTTTACACCACCATGACCTGTGAAAATATGAACGTTCTTCGGAAAATCAAGAAGTTTTGTAATAGCTGATTCAGAATCGTGATTGCCTCGGATCATGAAAACTTGAATGTCGCCATTTTCAAGACGACGCATCTGTTCAACTAAAAACGCTGCGGTTTTCATGCTACGCTGGTCTCCATCATAAAGATCTCCAGCAATAATAAGTGCGTTTACCTGCTCATCAAGACAGAGATCTACAATCTTTTCAAATGTTCTGCGTGTAGCCCCTCCGACAAGTTCTGCAGTTTGTGGGTCTCTCAATGCCAAACTTTTAAGTGGTGAGTCTAGATGAATATCAGCGGTATGAACAAACTTAAACATGTCTATATTTAATTATAATAATAATGAGAAACATTATACATTATTCAGTATTATTAAACGTAATTAAAATATTATTTTAATTTTTACTAAAGAAACTATTTTTGTTTCTATCAAGCAACAACTAGAGAATCTATCCTCTAACTTGACAATCTCTTGTTAAACCAAAAACTAATTAAAACAAAAATAGTAATATAATTTAATATACTTTATAGGATTAATAATTAGTTTAATTTACTTGTTAATATTAAATTGCTACAATTACACGCTATTAATTGATTATCAAAGGGATAAAATGAGTTCTAATACTATCGAAATAGGGATTGATTTAGGAACAACGAATTCATCAGTTGCTGTCATCCAGAAAAACGATGTGTTGATTCTTAAAAATGCATTAGGTGAAGAAAGCACCCCTTCCGTAGTTTATGCAGACAGAAATGGTAATATAGTAGTCGGATCGAAGGCAAAGCGTCTGATGAATAATTCAAAGGAAAATCTGCAGAATTGCAAAGCTGAAGTTAAGCGTTTGATGGGAACAGCAGAAACCATTTCCTTCCCAAATTTGAAAAAAGCCCTTCTGCCAGAAGAAATTTCGGCCGAAATATTGAAAGCCTTAAGAGGCGATGTGCAAAGAAAGCATCCTGAAATGGCGTTGGATGCTGGAGTGATTACAGTTCCGGCTTATTTCTCCACCGTTCAATCTGAAGCTACAAAGAGAGCTGGCGCTTTGGCCGGATTCAAACAGATAGTCCTTCTTCAAGAGCCTATAGCAGCTGCAATCGCTTACGGCTTCCTTAATCAGAAAAATGAAAACTGGCTCGTTTACGATTTAGGCGGAGGAACTTTCGATGTCGCCCTTGTCGCATTAAGAGACGGTTTGCTTACTGTTCTCGCCCATGCAGGAGACAACTTCCTAGGAGGAAAAGATTTCGATGCAGCTATCATCCAAAACCTCATACTGCCTTCTCTTTCTTCTAAAGGTATTTCCTTGGATCCTTCAATCCATGTCCAGATTTTTAGTTATTTCAAAGAGCTGGCTGAGACTGCAAAAATCGAACTGACTATCAGCGAAAGAACCACAATAGACATAGATATCGAGGTGGATCAAACCAATATCCATCATTCCATTGAAATATCAAGGCAGGATCTTCTCGAGAACTGCAGGAATCTGCTTGATAAAACGGCAGATCTTTGTAAAAAGACCATTGCCGATGCGAAAGTCGAGCCTTCCACCGTTCAGAAGATCGTTCTTGTCGGAGGCCCTACTCAGATGCCGATCTTAAGGGATTTCCTGAAAGACTCTCTTCAAATCAAGGTCGACGGCAGCTTGGACCCTCTTACTGTCGTAGCAAAAGGCGCAGCTATGTTCGGAAGCCAGACAGTCATTTCAGTCCAGAGCTCGAACGAAAGGTCAAATGCAGCATGCCAGCTCAAAGTGAACTATAATCCAGTGACATCGGACGAAGAACAAACAATTACCGGAATGATCATTACCTGCCCAGAAGATTCGCAACCATACTCCATACAATTCGCCGGATCGGATGACTCGTTTACCTCAGAAGAAATTCTGATTAAAAACAGTAAATTCATATCGACGCTTCCTACAGGAGCAAAGGGAACGCAATATTGGATCTATGTCAAAGACAGTAGTGGACGACTCATTGCTTCTTCTCCTGACAGCATCTATATCTCCCGTGGAGTTTCCATCATGGGCGCTCCGCTTCCCTATTCGATCGGCGTATCTGTAATTTCTATTTCATCCCATAAGGGTTATGCAGACGCTACCGAAACGATGGAGTTCTTCTTCTCTAAAAACAGCATTCTGCCGCTCAAAAAGAAAGGACGCTTCCATACAGTAACGGATTTAAAAGCCGGATCCTCTGAGAATGCTCTACCGATTTGCATCTATGAAGGTGAGTCTCTTATTACAAATCGAAACACATTGGTCTGCCACCTGGCTATCACTGGGAAGTCGATTTCTAAAGATCTAAAAAGAGGCGCGCCGGTCGATATTACCATTCAGATTAATGAATCGAGAGAGCTAAGCGTGATGGCATATCTACCTGATTCCGATATTACTCTTAATGCGAGAGAAACCTTGTATTTTGATGCTGCTAAAATCGATGAAGTTAAAAAAGACTTCACAGAGCAGGTGTCTCGATCCAAGTCCATGATGGAGTCAACAGAGCCGACAAATGAAGCTAATGTCATTAAAAACATGATTAAAGATATTCAATCCTCTATTGATGGCTCTGGATCGGATTCCGATCAGCAAAGAAAGGCCGAGAAGCAGGTAAAAGACTTGATGATGGCCTTGGACCAAATGGAAGCGAAAACCAAATTTAACAGCAATGTTTCTTCTTTCTGGCGGGAATGCCAGGAGATTACGGATTTTTTGGAAGATTGCAATCCTCCAGAAAAACGATCGGAATATGAAGCGACATACAATACTCTCCGCAAAGAGGGTCTGACCGCCATATCCAAAGAAGATGCTGTATGGATAGAGCACATTGTCCAGAAGCTGGACCAACTGCTTATTAAATGCCAGTTTGGCGATCCACGAGTATTAGGTTACTGGATTCAAGACATGATGAAACGGGCCCAAGAACAGACTCCTCCCCACCCCTCTCTTCCAGAATTGATTGAAAGAGCTCAGAATGCCTTAGCAAAATCAAATGTAAAAGAGATGCAGGAAGTTTTCCATGCCCTCTATCCATTCCTAGGAGAAGAAGGGAAGCCTCAGGTCCGATTTGTAAAGTCGGGGATTACACTATGAGCATGCAGCTTCCTCAGGTTTTGATTAGAAATTCGTTCAATATTCTCGGGCTTTCTTCTTCCGCTTCTTTAAAAGAAATTAGAAAAAGATCGCAGCAGCTCTTGCAGCTAGCAAAAATTGAAGAAATACAAGAGTTTGACGCTGATATCGGCCATGTGTGTGAATTCAGAAGTGAGAGTGAAGTCAAATTAGCTTTGGAAAGAATATCGGGGATCAAAGAGCGCTTAAGAGAAATCTTCTTTTGGTTCGACGACCACAATATTGAAAATCAAAAGTCCCTTGTCTTGATTGCTCAGGGGAATTATCAAGAAGCTATTGATATCCTCGATAAAACAAATACAGCAGGCATAGACTGGCTGGAGCATAAGAATTTGGCTTTGGCTCTGATGTTTCAAGCCTTTGCCTCGTCAGATTTGAATAGTTTCTGCCGTTCATTAGAACTTTGGAAGCAGATTGCAGAATCCGAGGATTTTTGGAAATTCTATGAAAAGCACTATCTTCTCCATGACGAGCTGGGGACTTCCTCATCTTTGTTCGACGAATTCAGGGGTTCAATTTACGAATCTTTGTCGGCGAAGGCAGTTTCATTTTATCATCAAACAAAAAATCCAGAAACCATTGGTCTTTATTACTCTGCATTCGGCCAGATTGGGAAATTTATAGATTCTGACGTTCTCCAGCCGATCATTCTTAAGATTAAAAAGGAATTAGAAGACCTGGTCGAATTAGGCAATGATCTAAAGGCATGCGCCTTGGGCGAGTTGGTAAAAAGACCCCCAATGAAATATGGTACAAAAGTTTGTCCGCCTCCTCCTGGAATGACTGGCACGGTTATTTGCAAGGAAACTCAAGAGGGCTTGGTAAAGCGAGGTTTAAAGAAAATTCATAAATATTTCTTAGACCTGGATAAATTTGAATTATCAGAATATTCCCCTTTGGCCGTCTTAAGAAATAATTCTGCAGAAAAATTGAGATCCATTTCTGTCGATATTTATAACGATAATTGCAGTCCTGAGATAGCACTCCTACTCCTTGAGCAAGGATCCAAGCTTGCTGTATCGGATGCCATTACAATGAAGATTGAGGCTGACCAAACAACAATCAAAGAAACCCAATTATGGAAGACAGTTGCCGACCGTTTCGAGAAAGTTAAAGAGTTGATTGCGGAAGGGAAGATCGAGGAAGCTAAGAGCGGGTTTCTATCTCTGGACAACGAATTAGCTCAGAAGGACGATGAGTCTTCTAGTGGCGCCAGAATCAACCTGCTTATTAGCTATTGTTCTCACTTAATGGCAAAAGGACATGAGCTTTTTGAGAAGAAAATGTTTGGCATTAACACCCTTGCGATCGATGGGCTTTTAAATTGGCCGAAACATAGAGACTCAATTCGCTCATTTGAACAAGCTTATGAAATACTGACTGATAGGCTTTATCTGCTGAGTTTTATAGATCCTTCTAGTGATCGCACCACTCTCTCAAAGACAGTGGAAAGCATCTCTAATTCCTTAAAAAACTGCGAGATTACCTCTCTGGTGGATAACCATCAAGCTCATTTAGAAACGATGGAAGAAACGGCCAACGAGCAAGAAAATGAAAATACGCAGATTGCAATAAGAATGCTGGGCGTGGCTGCATGCTTTAGGATCTTCTATCGCCGGTTTCGAGGAATCATACAGAGAAAGACTTGGAAATGGATAGGATGGGGAACTGCAATTGCCTTCTACTTTCTAGTGATTATGGATAGCGATAGCGCATCAAAAGCCTCTAAGCAGTCCACTTATCGATCTAACTCACCTTACTCTTCAACCTCTTCTCAGTCTTTGACCTATGAAGAGAAGCAGGTGATCGAATATTTTCAAAAGAATAACCCAGAATTGCTTAGAAAAGTTAGAAAAGAGGGTTATTCTGATAAGCAGCTAGCCCGATATGTAATAGAACACGCTGACGATGAGGAAGAATGATAAAGCTAGAAAAACCATCATTTCCTCCAGGTTGGAACCTTCCTAACGGAACAAAGATTCTTAAAAGAGTCGATAAACAGCAATTTGTTGAAGTATTTGCGCTCGATTCAGGCGAGTACCTCTACTTGTTTCATGAAGAAGAAATCGTAAAAAAACTGAGAAACCGCGAAATTCCCCATGAAATTTTCTTTGCAGGCGGTATTCAGATTGTAGGTAAGAGATACCCTGATCACAATGAAGGTGATATCTCAGAAAGACTAAAAAAACTTATTGAAAGAAGAGGGTTGGATGCCATAGCTGGAATGGCTGAGCTTAAAAATATTCTTATTCGAGATGTTATTCAGCCTTTCTTGAACTGGGAATCATATGAAAAATATGGGATCACTCCTTCTAATGGAATTCTATTCTTCGGACCTCCAGGATGCGGCAAGACCTTCATAGCAAAAAAATTGGCCGAAGCATTAAGGGCTGAGCTTATTGAAATGAGTGAAGGAACTGTAGGTAGCCCTTATATCCATGCAACCTCGAATAACATTGTACAAGCTTTTCGTAAGGCCGAGCAGATTGCTCCATGCGTGCTTTTTGTGGACGAGATTTCGGGTTTAATGCCTAGAAGGGACGGTCTTTCTTCAACTGAACAATACCGCGAAGCAGAAATTAGCGAGTTTCTTATGCACATGGAAGGGTGCGTTAAGAAAAAGATTCTTGTCATCGGAGCTACAAACTTCCCCGAAAGAATAGACCCTGCCATCCTACGTTCTGGACGAATAGATAAAAGAATCTTCATCTCTCCTCCTGACATAGAAGCTCGATCTGATTTATTCCGTCTTTTTTTAGAAGAAAGACCAATAGATAGAGATATTATCTATGAAGAGTTAGCTAGAATTACAGAAGGGCTGATTTCCTCTGATTTGAAACTCATTGTCAATAATGCTGCTTTAAAAGCTATGCAGAAAAATATCCAAATATCAATGGTTCTACTTGCTCAAGAAGCCTCCCAATTTATACCTTCAATAAGTCAAACTGATTTAAACAGATATCTCGAGTTTGCAAAGTTCCATAGATAAACTTTCACTATAGTGAAGATATAGGAAAGATCAAGTTCTTCAGACCTGATTTGGAGCACCAACATTTTCGAATGAATTTAATTCTCAAAACCACTAGAGAAAGTAAT